>NZ_CP034145.1:1888338-2203061 GCF_003856835.1 Haloplanus aerogenes | reverse complement strand
GCCAACACGGTTGAGGACGGGAGGAAAGAACCAACCATCACGAGCAGCGGTTCACGATCGACCGGACGAATGCCGTCTTCGTCCTCCCTCGTGCTAAATGCACTTGGAGAACAGTTAGCAGAGGGAAGTAATAAAACTTCTAGACAACACTAAGTAAAGTGGTAGGTTGGAGCGACTACCATCCTTGTGGAGAGGTGCTTCGTGGGTTGATCGCTCTCCAGTCCCGTGGTTTCTGTCTCGTCTCCGTCTTTCGTCGGGCACTTTCTCCGCACCTCCTCGTGTATCGCTGTGGCGTTACACTCTGGACGAGGGGTGTGTGGGTACCGCAAGAGTCGTCCATTCTCTGTGAGGGATCTCGAGAACTCTCACTGGTTCGACGTATGTCCCGAGATTTCAGGAGTTCATTTCCACCGTCAACGGAGCCAACTCTCGTGATCTCTGTCGGAAGCACCGTGACAGCTGGATACTCAAGAGGGAGTGAGCAGACTTTGCGCGCCTCCCGTTCATCGGTCAGGTATAACGACCAGTGACCTTACTGCGAGATCTCGTTCAGTCTCTCGTGAATTTCATCGCAGTTCACTCTTGACTGGGGGTGGTGGAGGAGACTGACTTCGACGATTCGCTTGATTCGATCGAGAAGGCAATCTATCGCGACTGGTTTTCACTCTGGACGAGGGGTGTCTGCCATGCGTCCGACGCTTCTTTCAACTTCTAATCTAGTGAAAATTGATACTTAATTCGACAGGAGTTACACTCTGGATCAGGGGTGTGGTCTCGATCGCTCGGACTGTCTGGAACGATCGAGTGATATACACTCTTGACGAGGGGTGTGGTGAATCAACCGACGTCCGCCGTTTACACTCTTGATGAGGGGTGTCCATTCGTTCGAATAGGCGCCTCGTGATCGCCACTTACACTCGGGATAGGCTCGATACTCCTGACGGATGATACGCGTTAGACAAAACATCAGGAGACGGTCAATGGCCGATTTACACTCTGTCCGAGGGGTCGCGTTAACTTTGGCGTGAGTTGTGCCGGACGGCGAGGGCTTTGAGCCACGATTCTGCTGTCTGCGGTTCGACATGGCTGAAACTAGTTGCGAACGATGAGGTTCGTCGTTCTATCTCCCAAAAGACACGTTCGATGGCATTCCGATTCCCGTGTGAAATCATCTGGAATCGGTACCCGTCTTCGTCGAGGACGTTCACCAAGTAATCGGCGTCATCGACGAGAAATTCGACGCCATCTAGCCGATATCGTCGATGAAGTTCGGTCAGAAACCATCGCGTCGTCTGTTTCGTTGTCGCTGGAAACAGCCTGAAATGGAGGATTTCGTTCGTTTGGGGATCGACGGCACCGTACAGCCAGTAGTCGTCGCCGTTGATGCGGATCACTTTCTCGTCGACCGCAAGCTGATCCGCACTCACCGTCGAAACCGGCTGTAGCTCGGCCTTGTGAACCCAGTTGTGAGCCGCGATGTGACTGCGTTGGACTCCCAACTCATCGAGAAACTGACTGGCATCCCTCGTTGACATATCTGCGAGATGACGCCGGATGCCCACTTGAATCGCCCACTCGGGAGTCCGATCTCGCTCCACAAACGACAAGTCGATCCACTCGATACACTTGCTGAGGCGTTCGGATTCTGCCATAGACACTCAGAACTCGAACGCCTCATCCTCTAACTTAACGCGACCAACTGCGCCGGCCGGGATTTGAACCCGGGCCATGAGCTTGGAAGGCTCAGGTCCTACCACTAGACCACCGGCGCGCACGAGTGGCTTCAGGGTCGTGGGATAAGGCAGTTACGTTTGGCGTGCGCCGCCGTGCGATGTTCGGTTATCGCCGAGTCCCGACACTCAGTCGTCTGCCGCCGACTCAGCCGCCTGTTCCCGGAACGCCCGCGCCGTCTCCCGGAGTGACTCGGACATGGCGGGCACCTCGGCGGGGTCGACCGGCCCCTGTTCCTCTATCTCCTCGACGCTCCGCGGGAACGCCCGCAGATCCATGTGGATGGCGATGCCGGCTTTCGCTCCCTGTCCCATCGCGACGGGGATCTGGTTGTGGCCGGGAACGAGGTCGCCGACGGCGTAGACGCCGTCGACGCTGGTGCGGCCGTGGTCGTCGACGACGACGGTGCCGTCGTCGTTGCGGTCACAGCCGAGGCCGGCCGCGAGGTCGTTGTTGTAGTCGGAGCCGTACATGGGGAAGCCGCCACGGTACTCCCGGGTGGTGCCGTCCTCGAACTCGAAACTCTCCAGCCAGCCGTCGGGACCGCGGTTCATGCCCGTGATCTCCGCATCGATCACGTCGATGGGGTGGGCGCGGAGCATGCGGTCGGTCTCGTCGCTCCACGAGGGGTCGTCGCCGCGGAGGAGGAGGTCCACCTCGTCGGTGAAGTTGAGCATGATCATGGCGACGTAGGCGGCGCTGTCGCCGTGGCCCATCACGTAGACGGGTTCGTCGACGAACATGTAGGCGTCACAGTGGAGACAGTAGTGGAGGCCGCGGCCGGTCGGCGGGAGCGGCGGGTCGGGTCTCTCGTCGCTGAACCCCGTCGCGAGGACGACCCGCCGGGCGGAGAGGGCGTGCCCGTCGTCGACGGTGAGACGGAAGCCGTCGTCCGCCTCGTCGATATCGCTCACGAACCCGCGGCGGTAGTCGGCGCCGTAGGCCTGCACCTGTTCCTGTGCGGTCTGCAGGAACTCCGCGCCCGACACGTCCTCGGTGATTCCGATAACGTTGTGCGTCTCCTGCATCATCGCGGCGCGGCCGCCGCCGCGGTTGACGACGACGGTGTCGAGGCCGAGACGGGTCGTGTAGAGCGCGGCGGTCAGGCCGGCCGGCCCGCCGCCGACGACGGCGACGTCGTACGTCGTGGGGTCGCTGTCGGTCATCGGTGCGGAGTAACGGTCCCGTCCGGTTAAGTGTACTACGTCTGTGCGGCGTTCGATCCAGACCGGGCCGGCCCGACCACCGCGTAACAGTTGCCGCTCGATTCGAACGATTCGTGGACGGCGAGTGCGCTCGCCGCGAGGTCGCGGTCGAACTCCACGGGGTCGTAGATGTGGTAGTACCGGGGGACCGTCTCGCCGCCGGGGAGCGTCCAGTCGACGGTCGTGTCGAACCCCTCGTCGGCGTCGAAGCGGTCGTGAACGGTACTCCAGGCGCTGACGAGCGCCCGACCACCGGGTTCGAGGACGCGCGCGAGTTCGTCGAGGCTGGCGACCCGCCTCGCCCGCGGACGGAGGTGATGAAGGGTCGCGACGTACACCGCGAGGCCGACGCAGTCGTTCCGGAGAGGGAGCGCAGCGGCGTCGCCCTGCACGAGGTCGGCGTCGAACCCGTGGTCGCGCTCCCGGCGCCGCGCCGTCCGCAGGAGGCCGCGACTCGCGTCGAGGGCGACGACGCGGTCGGCATGCGCTGCGAGTACCTCGGCGTGGCGGCCGTTTCCACAGCCCACGTCGAGGGCGAGCCCGACCCGGTCGACGCCGTCGACGAACGACTCGATTTCGGGCCACGGATACTCCCGCGTCGCGGCGAAGTGGTCCGCGATGTGGTCGTAGGTGTGGTGCGGGGCCGGGCGGTCCATGGTCGACCGTCGCCGGGGACGGATATCAAAGCAACGCGAGCGCGAACACGAGGTAGGTGAGGACGAGTAGCCCGGTGGCGTGCTTGACGCCGTCGGCGATGCCCCCTTCCGCGAGTTGCCCGGCGATGAGGCCGGAACAGACGGCCTGCACGGTCGAGAGGTGGAAGAAGAGGAGTTCGTACGCGTCGGTGTTCACTTCGCTGCCGGTGAACGCGCCCGTGATACCCGTACCGACATCGGGTGTACTCCCGGTGGCTGCCGTCCCGCCGGCGTCTTGCACCGCGGGGATGAACGCCACGGTCAGCGCGGCGATGATGCCGAGGAAGACGAACACGGAGATGTAGATGACGAGGATGTAGGTGAGCATCTCCTGTCGGCGCTGCCGTCGGAGGCGCCGGGTCTCTTGGGCTTCGTCGGCGGCGATGCGGAGAACGGGTGCGATGTCGCCGCTCGCACTCATGGCGTTGGTGATCAACGTGACTGCCTGCGCGACCATCCGGACGCGCGTCCGCGCGGCGAACCGCCGGAGTGCGGTGCTCACGTCCGCTCCCCAGCGCACGTCCTTCGAGATGCGGTCTACTTCCCCTTCCAGTCCGCCGAGGTCGGTGTCGGCCACTCGTCGGAGGCTCTCGACGACGCTCATGCCCGCCTCGTTGACGCTCGCCAGACGGTCGAGGAAGTCGGGCACCGCCCGTTCGATGGCGCGCACGCGCCGTTTGTGCACCTCGTGCAGGACGGCGAAGACGGTCATGACGAAGATGGTGGCTTCGATAGTCGGAGCGTCGAGCGTCTGGAGCGCCGACGGGCCGAGTGGGATCGGGACGGATCGGTAGAGCGCCCACCCCACACCGAGTGGGACGGTGACGACGAAGCTGATCCACGGCCGTTCGAGGACGCTCCGGAGCGGTTCCCGCATCCACCGGCGGAGTTCCCGCAGGCGGTCGTAGGCGGCGAGACGCTCGGCGTTCCGTCGCCACGAGGCATCGGTGCCGGCGCCGATGACCGTGCCGCCGTCAGACCGGGCGACGGCCGTCGAGTGGCCGTCGTCGTCGCCCCCGCTTCGGCCGGCTACGTCGAGCGCGCTCGCGGCGTCGCGGCTGACGTCCGTCAGCGCCGTATCGCTCTGAGTCAAGCTGTCGATGTAGACGACGAACCCGGCACTGGCGAGCGGGATGCCGAGGTAGCCGACGATCCGGACGATGGTGATCGTGTCCTCGATGACGAGCCCGATGACGACGAGGACGGTGATGAAAAAGAGCGGGCCGGCGACGAGGACGGTGACGTACACCTCCGCGAGCGTCGAGACGAGTTCGAGATACTGCTCCTGCTGGGCCTCCGCTTCCTCCTGATAGCGCTCGTACTGGTCGCGGAGGAACGAGGAGAGGTTGCGTCCGCTCCCGAGGACGCTCGCGAGGTTGTCGGAGAACTCCGCCAGCCCGTCGCTGGGCGTCCGATCGGCGGTCCGCCGGATCGCGGTCAGGATGTCCGTCGAGAACGTGTCCATGTCGCGGACGGCGACCCCGACCTCCCGGGCCGCTTCCCCGTAGATGTCCTCGTTGCGGGCGAGCGTATCCAGCACCTTCGGGAACGGCATGCCACTCCGGGAGAGCGCGTAGACGAACGCGATCGTCCGCGGGAGCGTCGCCTCGATTTCGCTCGCGCGAGCGTTCGCCAACTGGTCGAGATACGTCCACCGCGCCCAGTAGACGCCGAGTGCGAGAGTCGTCCCCACGGTCGCGCCGAAAAAGAGGAAGAGGACGAACAGGCCGAGCAGCGTCAGATCCTGCAGGCGGGTGAGTCCAGCGAGAAAGGAGAGCGCCGGGGGGACGACTTCGAGGATCGACGCCCGGCTGATAGAGAAGAGATCGACCAGCCACGTCGCCACGTAGACGCCGAGGATGGCGCCGATGACGCCCGAGAGGCCGCTGATCAGCAGCGTCCGCGAGGCGAACACGCGGTGGGTCGTGCCGATGTGGGTCGCTCGCAGGCGCTCCTGTTGCCAGTCTCGTCGGGAGCTCCCGACGACGTAGTCGCCGAAGATGGGGACGGCCAGCCGCGAGACGAGCAGGTTCGCGCGGCGGCTGACCGGGATGAGGAGTATCGGGAGCGCGAGGACGACCACCAGCAGGAGGGGTAGCAGGGGTCCGATCACGGTCCGGCTCCGTCGTCAACGTACTCGATGCGTTCGAGGACGCGCTCCGGATCGGCGTAGTACTCGTTGACGAGGGCGGTGAACTGTCGGTAATCGGTGATGCCGCGGTCCTGCAAGGCCGTCAGGAATCGCCGCCGGTTCCGGAGTTCCTCCAGCAGTTCGGTGCGCGTCCAGCCGCGGTCGTCCTGAATCTCGTCGAGGAGGGAGCTGTCCTGCTTGTCGAAGGTGTCGGTGTCGGCGTCCCAGGTGAAGGCGTTGGAGTAGTCGAGTTCACCCGTCCGCTGGTCGATGCCGCCGACCTCGCTGATCGCGCTCGACCGGCGCACCCGTTCGCCGTCGAGGCGGGTGAGCCGCTGGATCGAGAGGAGGTCGAGCGACTGGATCATCGCCCGCGGCACGTTGATCGGTTCGTTCTCGAGCCGGTTGATCACCGTCTCGATGCTGTCGGCGTGCATCGTCGAGAACGTGGTGTGGCCGGTGTTCATCGCCTGGAACAGGGTGACGGCCTCGTCGCCGCGCACCTCGCCGACGATGATGTACTCCGGCCGGTGACGGAGCGCCGACCGCAACAGGTCGTACATGTCGATGTCGGCGCCCTCGTGGAGGCGTTCGCGCGTGACACTGGAGAGCCAGTTGTCGTGGTACAGCGAGAGTTCGCGGGTGTCCTCGATGGAGAGGACTTTCGACCGCGGCGGGATGAACATCGACACGGCGTTCATCGAGGTGGTCTTCCCGGAGGCCGTCCCGCCCGCGAAGATGAGAGACTTGTTGTGTTCGATGGCGAGCCACAGGTACGCCATCTGCTCGACGTTGAACGTGCCGTAGTCGATGAGGTCGATGGGGGTGAAGGGTTCGTCGGCGTACTGGCGGATGGTGAAGGCCGACCCGCGTGGTGTCACCTCCTCGCCGAGGGCGAGTTCGATCCGGGAGCCGTCGGGCAGGGTCGTCCCGACGACGGGGTCACCGACGCTGATGTGCCGACCCGACTGCTGGGCCAACCGGACGACGTAGTTGTCGAGTTCTTCCGGGTCCTCGAAGATGATGTTCGTTTCAATATCCGTGTACTCGTCGTGGTAGACGAAGATGGGGAGGTCGTAGCCGTCACACGACACGTCCTCGATGTGTGGGTCGTGCATCAGGGGGTCGATCCGGCCGAACCCGCGAAAGCCCCGGAGCAGATAGTAGAGGAGTTTGTGGAAGGTGTGCATGTCCACGTCGACGCCGTACTCCTCGAGCAGCGATTCGAGTTCGGTCGAGAGGACCGACTCGTCGGCCGCCCCGTCGTCGTCGTCCCGGTAGAGCAAGGGGTCACGGATGTCCGCCAGCACCCGGTCGCGGAGCGTCGCCTCGAACGGGTTCAGATCCGGTTCGACGGCGTGATAGCGGTTCTTGCTCTCCTCGAGGTCGTGCGTGATGACGACGTACGCGAAGGGGGCGTTCACCCAGTAACGATCGAGTTCCTCGTGCCCCGACGGAAGGTCGAACGAGGCGAGTGGGCCGTCCTCGCCCGGTCGGAACGGGCGCACGTCGAGGGTCGATCCCCGGAGCATCTCGTAGGTTCGGACGAGCCGTCGGCGGAGGCCGTCGAACGTCCCATCGGTCCCCGACGCGGCGTCCCCTGACATCGTTCGTCGGCGCTATGCGAGGCGCTAACTTAAACGTGCGCCCGAGGTGATCGTTTCCGATAATCGGACGTGTTCAGCTCCCGTCCTGTAGTTCGTCTCCGATACCGCCGATGAGTGACTGAGCGGCATCCTTCATGTCTCACGCGACGAGTTGTCGGAGCTAATACCTTTGTCTCCAGTATCGGCCACCGGTAACTCGATCCGGATGCGATTGCCACGGGGCTCGTTCTCGTGGAAGGTCAGCGTCCCGCCCGAGCGAGTGACGATCCAGTAGACCAGCCACAGGCCGAGGCCGCTGCCGTGAAACAGGGGCTCGATCTCTTGCCCTCGAACGAGTATCCGCCGCTCCATCTCGGGGATTCGCGGGCCGTCGTCGGCCACCTCGATCCGAACTCGGCCGTCGTCGACGCGCACGGTGACGGTGACCTCGGGTGTCGACTGGTCGCTGTGGACGACCGCGTTCGTGAGGAGTTCCTTCATCGCCGTCTCCATCTGTGGCATCGCGATCACGTCGATATCGGGACCGTCGACCGTGATCGTCGCCTCCGGGTGGGCGTCCCGAACTGTCGCGACCGGGCGACCGAGGAGGGTGTCGACCGGGAGTGCCGTCCGCTCCGGATTCTCGACGAGGATGTCGACGATCTTCCGCTCCTGATCGCCGAGTTTCAGGAGCCGTTCGCACCGCTCGACGATCCGGTCGGCGTCCGCGGCGACCGCCTCGTTCGCCTCGGCGCGGATCGCTTGCGCGCGTCCCTGAATCACGCTCATCTCGTTGCGGAGGTTGTGCCGCAGAACGCGCCCGAGCACCTGGAGATGTCGCTCGCGCTCCTTGCGCTCGGTGATGTCGATCTGGACGGCGACGAACCCCTCGATTTCGTCGCCGTCGCCCTCGGTGATCGGTGCGATGGTCTGTTTGGCGTGATACAGGTCGCCGTTCGCCCGCCGGTTGACGATCTCTTCCTCCCAGCCCTCGCCGGCGCGGATCGTCGCCCACAGTTCCTCGAAGTACTCGTCGGGCATCTCGCCGGAGTCGAGGAGGTTCGGCGTCTCACCGACGGCGTCCAACCGGTCGTATCCCGTGATCTCCGAGAACGCGGGGTTGACGTACTCGATAGTGCCGTCCGTGTCGGTGATGAAGACGGCGTTGCCGGCGGCTTCGACCGCCCGGCTGAACCGCCGTAGCGCCCGTTCTCGACGCTCGATCCGGGTGAGATACTGCTCCAGGGTGTGACTCAGTTCGTTGAACTTCTCGCCGATCCGCTCCCACTCCGGCGCGCCGCCGACGTCGATGGTCGTTCCGTATTCGTGGGCTTCGAGCGCGTCGAAGCCGTCGAGGAGCGGGTCGATCTGCTGGAGGTTCCGCCGGTAGTTCCACCAGCCCACCGCACCGATAGAGCAGAGCACGACGATGAGACTGCCGAACTGGAGGGTCGTCGTCCGCTGGATGGTCGGCCGGATCACCGACCGACTCTCGCGGATGCTCACCGACCACCCGGTCTCCCGTAGCGTCGCGTTCGCGACGGTGAGGTCCGTCTCCGGCGTCGGCGCGCTGTGGTAGATGACGGTCCCGTCGTTGGCGCGGATGGTCACGCCCTTCCTCTCCCCGACCGACGCCGCAATCGACTCGAAGATCACGCCGTCGGAGAGGTGGAACGCCCCGTTGAGCGTGCCGACGATCCGCCCACCCCGTCGGATCGGCGCGCTGATCGTGATGACGTAGTTGCCCGATTCAGCTTCGACGGGCGCGCTCACGTACGTCTCGCCCTGCATCGCCCGCTGGTGGTACGTCCGTTCGCTGAAATCCTGCCCGGTCAGATTCCGGCGACGCTCGGCGGGGAGGCCGGCGGCGATGGCCGTCATCGTCCCGTTCGCGGCGATGACGGACGCGCCGGCGAACGCCGTCTCGTCGACGAAGGAGACCAGCGCGGCCCGTTGGCTGGCGCTACCGTGCCGTGCCACGGCCGGTGTCGTCGTCCAGAGTTCGACGGTCTGTCGATGCCCAGCGAGTCGAGCGTCCAGTTCCGATCGCACCTGATCGGCCGTGTGGCTCACCTCCGACTCGTGGCGGTCCGCGACCGTTCCCTTGTAGAGTTGAAACCCGACGAGGATGGAGCCGGAAAGGACGACGGCGACGGCGACCAGCCCGAGCAGGAAGAGCTGTCGCGTGTTCATCCGTCGGTCGCAGTCGGGCGCTCGACGTCGACCGAAGTAGTCCAGTAACTCGTCACAACCTCACTCGAAAGCCGTAGACGTTTGTGTCTGCCGGGTATTCTCACCGCGTTGTATTTCCGACTCAGAAGCCCTCTCTGCGACGATATCGGCCGTCCCCGTTAGACGAGCAACTGCACGTCCGAGTCGGCCATGTGCTGGAGCGCCGTCGCGGCGCCGACGCCGGCGGTGACGCCGTCGTAGAAGTCGTCCGCGTCGTACTCCATCAGATCCATCGTCATCTGACAGGCCTGCAGGTCGACGCCCTGATCGAGCGACACGTCGATCAGCTCCTCGATGGTCGCCGTGCCGTTGTCGGCGATCCGCTTCTCCATCATCCGGGTCGCCAGTCGGTCCATCCCGGGAAGCGCCGCGAGGGCGTTCGGCATCGGCATGTTCGGATTGCCGACCGCCGACAGCTTCAGCTTCCGCGACTTCTTCTCGTGGAGGACGTCGAGCCCCCAGAACGTGTAGAAGACGACTACGTCCCAGCCGAACGCGGCGGCCGTACTCGCGAGGATCAGGGGCGGGTACGCCATGTCGAACGACCCCTGTGTCGCGACGATCGTCATCTTCTTCGGGCCGTCGTCGTCGGCTGCGGCTTCGAGGCTCTCGACCCGGTCGCGCAACGTCTCGACCTGTTCCTGCAGGTCCTCGCGCGTGGGCCCGTCGCCCGCCGTCGGTGCGCTGTCGGTGCTCATTCGCCCGTCTTCCGCAGGTAGTGTTTGTACACGTCGCCCCCGTCGACCTGCTCGAGTAGTTCGACGCCGTCGGTGCTCGAAGCCCAGCCGTCGATGTCGCTCATACTGCCGGCGTCCGTCGCCAGCACTTCGAGCACGTCACCCACGTCGAGGTCGCCGACCGCCTCGCTCGTCTTGATGACTGGCATCGGACACGATGCACCCTTCACGTCGAGCGTCTCCGCGATATCGAATTCGGTGTTCATGGTGATCTACTCCGTGGTATGTATTGGAGCTAACGCACAATACCCTCCCCGAGGTTAAAAGAATAGCGGTTCTTGTGAAACACTCTAACTGGTGGTTTATGATGCAGTGTAGATGCGCGTTTTGAGGCGGTGATACGGCTGTTCTGGATTGGTAGTATTGTGTATAGTGGGAATTACTATACAAACATTTATGTGCGTCGCTCGGGTAGGTTGGGGTGACACATGGATCCTGAAGACTTCCCGACTCTGGACATCGACGTGGAGACCGTCGACCCGGAGGCGCTGTACCGGCGCATCGAGAACGGCGAGGCGATCACGCTTCTCGACGTGCGCATGGCGTCGGAGTACGACAAGTGGCACATCGAGGGCGAGAACGTCGAGTCGATCAACGTCCCGTACTTCGAGTTCCTCGAGGACGAGGTCGACGACGAGACGCTCGATCGGATTCCCGACGACCGCCCGGTCACGATCGTCTGTGCGAAGGGCGGCGCCAGCCAGTTCGTCGGCGGCAAACTCGCCGAACGCGGCTACGACGTCGACAACCTCGACGGCGGGATGAACGCCTGGGCGCGCATCTACGAGGCCGTCGAAGTGACCGGCTACGACGGTGCCGGCACCCTCTGGCAGTACCAGCGCCCGTCCTCGGGTTGTCTCGGGTACCTCCTCGTCGACGGCGACGAGGCCGCGGTGATCGACCCGCTTCGCGCCTTCACCGACCGCTACCTCGACGACGCCGCGGCGCAGGGGGCGGACCTCGTCTACGCCCTCGATACGCACATCCACGCGGATCACATCTCGGGCGTGCGCGAACTCGCCGACGCGGGTGTCGAGGGCGTTCTTCCTGCCCCGGCCGCCGACCGCGGTGTGACCTACACCGACGCGGTGACGCTCGCCGACGACGGCGACCAGTTCCCGGTCGGCGACGCGACCATCGAGGCCGTCTACACGCCCGGCCACACGACGGGCATGACCTCGTATCTCGTCGACGAGTCGTTCCTCGCCACCGGTGACGGCCTCTTCGTCGAGAGCGTCGCCCGGCCGGACCTCGAAGACGGGGCCGACGGCGCGCCCGACGCCGCGCGGATGCTCTACGAGTCGCTGCAGGAGCGGGTGCTCACGCTCCCCGACGACACGCTCGTCGGCGGGTCGCACGCCAGCGACGCCGCCGTTCCTGCGGACGACGGCACCTACACCGCGCCGCTCGGCGACCTCGTGGAACGGATGGACGCGCTCACGATGGACGCGGACGAATTCGTCGACCTGATCCTCTCGGATATGCCCCCGCGACCGGCGAACTACGAGGAGATCATCGCCACGAACCTCGGTCGGAACGACGTGGACGACGAGGACGCCTTCGAACTCGAACTCGGCCCCAACAACTGCGCGGCGAGTCAGGGCTCGCTCGCCGGTGACTGATGCCGGGTGATCCCGTCTCGCTGACGCTGGTGGCCGACCTCTTCCCGAACGGGGTCGCCCGGTACGCCATCGGCGGCCTCCTCGTCGGTCTCGGCGCCGCCGTCATCTACCTCGGCACCGGCATCAGCGCCGGCGCGAGCACGTTCCTCGAATCGACGCTGTCGTACGTCTCCGGGGTCTCTCGGTTCCAGCGGTACGTCGCCTCGCGCGACTGGCGTCTCGTCTTCACGCTCGGCATCGTCCTCGGTGCCGGCGTCTACGCCGTCGTCTTCCAGGGTGGGCCGTGGTCGACCGACGTGGGATGGTGGCGACTCCTGCTCGGCGGCGTCTTCGTCGGTATCGGCACTCGTATCGGCAAGGGCTGTACGTCGGGCCACGGCATCTGTGGCGTCGGCTCGGCGTCGCGTACGTCCATCGCCGGCGTCGTCACGTTCTTGCTCGTCGCCATCGGCACGGCACAACTGGTCGCGGCACTGGGGGTGACGCCGTAATGGCGGATCGTCATCCGCTGTTCATGCCGCTGGTCCTCGTCGGTGGGCTGGTGTTCGGGTTCGGCCTCGCGTACAGCCACATGGCGCGACCCGAAGTCGTGCTGAACTTCCTCCAGTTCGAGGACTTCGGCCTCCTCTTCGTCATGTTCGGCGGTGCGGCCGTCACCGGCCTCGCGTACGCCCTCGGTCCGCGACTGCTCGGCCGCGCGCCGCTCACCGGCGACCGGTTCGAGCGACGCCTGAAACCGTTCGACCGCAACGTCCTCGTCGGCGGCGCCATCTTCGGCGTCGGCTGGGGACTCTCGGGCGTCTGTCCCGGGGCCGCCTACGCCAGTCTCGGCGTCGGCAACGTCGCCATCCTCTGGGCCATCGGCGGCATGTTCCTCGGCGCGTACCTGCAGGGTCGCTGGCGGAGTCGGTCGA
The DNA here is from genome assembly GCF_003856835.1 of Haloplanus aerogenes. Classification (NCBI taxonomy): domain Archaea; kingdom Methanobacteriati; phylum Methanobacteriota; class Halobacteria; order Halobacteriales; family Haloferacaceae; genus Haloplanus; species Haloplanus aerogenes. The sequence continues at coordinate 2,190,208 of NZ_CP034145.1, read as the reverse complement.
CGGCGCCCGACGCCACGACGGCTGGCGCCGACTGAGCCACCAGACAGAATTGTGCGATATTCCCAAAAGCGTTAATATGCTCTCGCCGACTACTGATGGTATGCAGAATAGTATGAAGTTCACACGACTATCCGGCGGGGTGGGAGTCGGCCGATGATCGACGTCGCACCCGATACGGCACGGGCCGTCCTCCTCATCGGCGCCGTCCTCGGAGAATCGATTGCGCTCTACATCGGCTACGGCGCGGTAACCGCGGCCGTCGGCGAGAGCGTACGCCGTGCGCTCGGTGGTGAGTAACCGATGGAGCCCACGATGCTCGCGCTCTTCGTCGTCTTCGGCCTCCTCATCGGTATCCTCTTTGGCTTCTTCGGAATGGGGGGCTCGTTCCTCGTCACGCCCGCGCTCCTCGTTATGGGGTATCCCTCCCGCGTCGCCGTCGGGAGCGGTCTCGCGTTCGTCTTCGGGACGAGCGTGATCGGCGCGCTCAGACACCGCGATCACGGCCAGGTCGACTACAAACTCGCCGGCATCATGATCGTCGCCATGACCGTCGGCATCGAGGTCGGCAAGCGCGTCGTCGACACGCTCCACGCGGCGGGGTCGGCCGACCTCGTCATCAGCGTCACGTACGTCGGCCTACTGGCCGCTGTCGGCCTCGTGACGCTCCGCGACGCGTGGTCCGAGGCCGGGTCGGGCGTCGACTTCTCCGAACGCGTGCAGGCGCTCGAGATTCCACCCATGGTCACGCTCCGGGGCGACGTGCGCGTCTCCGCGACGCTCATTGCCGCCCTCGGTCTCGTCGTCGGCATTCTCTCCGGCTTCCTCGGCGTCGGCGGCGGGTTCCTCCTCATGCCCGCGATGATGTACGGACTGGGCGTGCCCGCCGCCATCGCCGTCGGCACCGACATCCTTCAGATCACGCTCTCGGGGGCGTACGGTGCCTTCGTCTACGCGAAAGACGGGCTGGTCGCCCTGCCCGTCGTCGCCACGCTCCTCCTCGGGAGCGCGCTCGGCGCCCGCATCGGCGCCGGCGCCACCAGCCTCGTCGACGACGACGAGATCAAGGGCTACTTCGCCGCGATGCTCCTCGCGGGGAGTCTCGCCGTCGCGACGAAACACGTCGGCTCGGCGTACGGCATCGAGGCGCTGGCGACCGTCTCCGTCGCCCTCATCTTCGGCGCGACGGTTCTCGTCAGCGGCGCCGTCGTTCTCGCGGCCGTCTGCCGCCTCCGCGACGGCCACGGCGACACCTGGTGTCGATTGCTCACGTCGTAGCCAACGCGCAGGCAGTTGTGCAATATTCACACAAGTCTTTTAACCGGGTAGTACCTACATAATACCGATACAATGCCGGATTCGATGTCCGAACAACTCCAGCAGGATATGGAGTGCGAGGGGCTCCTCGAGTGTTTCCACGGTCTCAAGCAGTTGGACCGGAAGTGTTTCCAGGCGCTCGTCGACACCGACGAACCGCTGACCGTCGACGAAATCGCCGCCGCGGTCGACCGCGAGCGATCGACGGCCTACCGGGCCGTCCAGCGTCTGCTTCAGACGGGGTTCATCACCAAAGAGCAGGTCAACTACGACCAGGGTGGCTACTACCACGTCTACTCGCCAACCGACCCCTCGAAGATCGCCGACGACCTGCAGCGCATGCTCAACGACTGGTACGCCAAGATGGGGCAGCTCATCCAGGAGTTCGAGAACAAGTACGAGGGCGCCGAGACGACCCAGCCCGTCGAAGGCTGATCGGGCCAACGCCCCACTAGTTCACCGACGGCGTCGACTCGGCGGCACCGACGGGAGTAACCAGCCAAAGGTTTAAATAACAGGTTCGCCACGACACTTATAATGGAACGTCCGAGCCGCCAACGTCAGCGGAGCCAAGAAACGGAACAGGAAGCGGACGAATCCGTTGACTGCCCCGAATGCGGGTCAGATAACATCGTCACGGACGCGGATCAGGGGGAACTCGTCTGTGACGACTGCGGACTGGTCATCGACGAACGGCAGATCGACCGTGGACCGGAGTGGCGGGCGTTCAATCACTCCGAGCGGCAGAGCAAGTCCCGCGTCGGCGCGCCGATCACCGAGACGATGCACGACCGCGGGTTGACGACGACGATCGACTGGAAGGACAAGGACGCCTACGGTCGCTCGCTCTCCTCCGAGAAACGCTCGCAGATGCATCGTCTGCGCAAGTGGCAAGAGCGCATCCGGACGAAGGACGCGGGCGAGCGCAACCTCCAGTTCGCCCTGTCCGAAATCGACCGAATGGCGTCCGCGCTCGGCGTCCCGCGTTCCGTCCGCGAAGTCGCCTCCGTCATCTATCGACGCGCGCTCAACGAGGACCTGATTCGTGGCCGCTCCATCGAGGGCGTCGCCACCGCCGCCCTCTACGCCGCCTGCCGACAGGAGGGGATTCCCCGCTCGCTCGACGAGGTAGCCGAAGTCTCCCGCGTCCCGCAGAAGGAGATCGGTCGGACGTATCGCTACATCTCGCAGGAACTCGGTCTCGAACTCAAACCCGTCGACCCCAAGCAGTTCGTGCCCCGCTTCGCCTCCGCCCTCGACCTCAGCGAGGAGGTCCAGGCCAAGGCGACGGAGATCATCGACGTATCGGCGGAACAGGGCCTCCTCTCGGGCAAGTCGCCCACCGGCTTCGCCGCCGCGGCCATCTACGCCGCGTCCCTCCTCTGCAACGAGAAGAAGACCCAGCGCGAGGTGGCGGACGTGGCGCAGGTGACCGAGGTTACCATCCGTAACCGCTATCAGGAACAGATCGAAGCGATGGGCTTCCGCTAACGAACGAACACCACGACTTCTCGGTTCCAGAGCGACAGGCGGTACGTACTCGCTTCGTAGCCCTCCAGTTGCGCCGACAGCGTCGAGCGCTGGCTGGCGTCCGCGACGACCACCGGCGGGAGCGACTCCATCCGCGCCAGTCCCGACGTGTCGCGCACGCCACCCGTCTCCGCGCCCATCCGTTCGAGATACCACGGGAGCGGGAGTCGGTTCCCCCACGCGTCGCTCGCGGGTGGGGAGTCGGGGTCGTCGTCGTAGTTCGCCACGAACGTCGGCCCGTAGAAGAGTACGTCGACGCCCTCGTTGCCCGTGATGGCCGCCGACACGTCGGTCACGAAGGGGTCGAGGTCGTCACCCGGCTGGGCGTGATGCACTAGCGGATTCTCGGACGTCGTCGGCCCGTAGGCCGTTCCCATCACCGCGACGCCGAGCTGTCCTGCCACTGCGAGCGCGATCAGCGCCGCCACCGCGACGCCCACTGCGTCGTCCCGGGACAGGGACGCCGAGGCGTAGCGGACGAGCAACCCGACCGCCGCCGCCGCGGGGACGACTGCCGGGGCGACGGTGTGGACGCTCAGCCACGCCGCGCTCTCCTCGGTGATCATCGGGAAGACGAGGAGGGAGACGCCAGCCCAGTAGGCGTGGAAGGCGACGACCGGGCGCGTCGCCCCTCGGCCGTACCGGTCGACGAGGAAGCCGACCGCCGCCAGCGCGACGACCACGGCCGACGCCGCGAGCAGCGTCTCCACGTGGGCGCTCAGGTACGGGAGCAACTGGTGTTCGCCACCCTGTCGCCGTCCGACGACGCGCACGCCGTAGAACTTCCGGGCCGTGTCCACGAACGCCGCCCCGATGGTCGCGAGCGACGGCTGGATCGACCCGCCCGTCCGCGGCGCGTAGAAGTACAGGTGAACGAGCAGAAAGACCCCGACGGCGCTGAGTGCGGAACGAGTCGTCCCCCGGAGGCGGCCGACGGCGGTTTCGAGATGCTGGCGGGCGTCCGCCCCCGTGTCGACGAGGCGGCGCTGATCGACGGTGAGCGCCGCGGCCGCCAGCCAGCAGACGAGATAGCCGACGAAAAAGGCCGACGTGGCGGCCGCGAGGCCGAGCGCCGCGGCGCCGACGTACCGGGCGCGGCGGACGGTCGTCGTGTCGTCCGTATCCAGGACGCGAATCGTACAGCCGACGACGACGAGGCCGAACACGGCCAGCGGCAGGTCGCCCCGGAGGAACCGGCTGTAGTAGAGGAGCGCGGGGCTGACGGCCAGCAATCCCGCCATAGCGACCGTCTCGGCGTCGTCGAGGCGGTATCGAGGAGCGGCGTCCCTCGCTGAACCGGACGAAGTCCGGCGAAAGAGCAGGGCGGCAAGCGGCGATAGCCCGCCGATCACGGCGACGACGGCCCGCGCCGTGGCGTCCGTCGTACCGACGAGACCGAAGACGTGCCGTTCGACGACGTAGAGGAAGGGTCCGCCGGCGACGGGACGGTACTCGAAGGCGCCGGTGTCGAGGAATCGGAGGCTCCAGTAGCCGACACGAGCCTCGTCCCAGTGGAAGGGGCGGGCACCGAGGCCGACGAAGCGAGCGGCGAGAGCGAGGGCGGTGACGGCGGCGACGGCGAGGACGACGGCGTCGACGCCGTGCCCCTCGCCGCCGGACGGATCGGCCGCTGACATACCGGCCCATCCGCCGGCGCCCCGGTGAAGCTTTCGATAGCCGTCACCGACCGATACAAATCGGTGGGTACCGGAAGGCCGGTATGGACCTGTTCGGCACCGCGGGCATCCGCGGGAGCGTACGGACCGAGGTGACGCCGGAACTCGCGGTGGCGGTCGGGCAGGCGGTCGGTCGCGACGCTGGTGAGGTAGTCGTCGGCCGCGACGGCCGGACCACGGGCGGGGCGCTCGCGGCCGCCGTCGAGGCCGGCGTCCGCTCCGGCGGCGCCGCCGTCCGCCGCGTCGGTGTCGTGCCCACGCCAGCGCTCGCATTCGCCTCGCGCGGGCGATACGGCGTGATGCTCACCGCCTCGCACAACCCGCCCGGTGACAACGGCATCAAGTGTTTCGTCGACGGCGTCGAGTACGACCGGGACCGGGAGCGCGTGATCGAGGAGCGCGTGGCCGCCGATCACGACCCCGTCGCGTGGGACGTGTGGGGCGACGGCCACGAGGAATCGGTGCTCGACGCCTACCGCGCCGCCGTCGTCGACTACGCGCGCGGATACGGCGCGCCGCTCGACGACCTGTCGGTCGCCGTCGACTGCGGCAACGGCGTCGGCGCACTCGCTACCCCCGCGGTCCTCCGCGACCTCGGAGCGACCGTCGAGACGCTGGAGGGCAACGTCGACGGCCACTTCCCCGGCCGCGAGAGCAAGCCGACGCCTGAATCGCTCACCACGCTCCGCCGGTTCGTCGCCGACGGCGACGTCGCCTTCGGTATCGGGCACGACGGCGACGCCGACCGGATCGTGATCGTCGACGGCAGCGGAGAGGTCGTTCACGAGGACACCGTCCTCGCCATCGTCGCGGAGCGATACGTCCGCGCGAGCGACGCGGCCGATCCGGTGGTCGTGACGACGCCCAACGCCTCCGCTCGAATCGACGAGCGCGTTACGGCGGCGGGCGGGCGCGTCGAACGCGTCCGCCTCGGCGCGCTCCACGAAGGGATCGCAGCGGTGCGGAAGGAGGGAGGAACGGTCGTCTTCGCGGCCGAGCCGTGGAAACACATCCACCCCGCCTTCGGCGGGTGGATCGACGCCGTCGCCAGCGCGGCCGTCTTCGCGCGCCACGTCGCCGCGGAGGGGATCGACGGCCTCCGCGCGCCCGTCACGGAACGGCCGTATCGGAAGGTGAGCGTCCCCTGTCCCGATCCGGCGAAGGCGGACGCGATGGAGCGACTGCGGACGACGCTTCCCGAGGCGTTCCCCGAGGCGAGCGTCGACACCGCCCACGGGGTGCGGCTCGAACGCCCGGACGGCTCGTGGCTGCTCGTCCGGCCGAGCGGCACCGAGCCCTACGTCCGCCTCTACGCCGAGAGCGAGTCGGTCGACGACCTCGTGACGGAGGCGCGGGCCGTGATCGAGCGAGCGGTCGAGGGGGCGTCGTAGGCCGTCTTCCGACAGTTCCGAGTCGATCCCGGTTCCGTCGCCTCGCGCCCGACGAAACGGGAATAAAGAGTTTTCCCACCGGGGGCGCGACACCCTGTCAATGACTACCCACGAGTACGACGTCGTCGTCGTCGGGGCGGGGACCGCCGGGTGTTACGCCGCGGCCACGGCCGCCCGCGCCGGCCTCGACGTCGTCGTCGTCGAGCGGAAAGACGAGTCGGAGGCGGGCCACATCGCGTGTGGCGACGCGCTGAAAGGCGCCGACGCTTTCCCCGACTCCATTCCGAAGTCACAGATCCAGTCCTCGTTCACCAACACCGGCGTCGACCACGGCCGATTCGAACTCCCACAGCACGACACGGTGCTCGATATCCCGATTCCGGGCGAACTCGCCGTCATCGACCGCTGGGAGTACGGCCGTCGCATCATCGAGGGCGCGTCGACCGCTGGTGCCGAATTCCACTACGACACGGTCGTTCAGGCCGTGTTACAGGACGGTGCGCGCGTCACCGGCGTCCGCGGCATCCGGAAGGGTGACCCCGTCACCTACGAGGCGGACGTGACCGTCGACGCCGCCGGCGCCCTCTCCATCCTGCAGGACAAGGTCGACTTCGAGAACGCCACCTTCGACACCAACGTCTCCTACTCGCAGTTCTGTTCCGCCTACCGCGAAATCGTCGAGGTGCCCGAGGAAGTCGAGTGGGACGACGCCCTCGTGTTCAAGCCGACCCAGCGCGCCGCGGGCTACCTCTGGTACTTCCCGCGGACGAGCACGACCATCAACGCCGGCCTCGGCTTCCAGATGACCGAGGAGCCGATGAAACTGGTCGAAGACCTGCGCCGTGACCTCCAGAATCGGCCCGAGTTCCGGGGCGCGAAGGTGAAAGACAAACTCGGCGCCGCCCTCCCCACTCGCCGTCCCTACGACTCGGCCGTCGCGCCGGGCTTCGTCGCCGTCGGCGACGCCGCCGGGCACGTCAACCCGACCACCGGCGGCGGCATCGCGGGCGCTGCCTACGCCGGCACCTACGCCGCCGAGGCCATCGTCGACGCCATCTCCGGCGATGGGCCGACGGAGGCCGCGCTCTGGGAGTACAACGAGCGCGTCATGGACCACTTCGGCGGCCGCTACGCCGGCCTCGACGTGTACAACGTCCTCTCCACCGCCGTCGACGTGGACGACCTGATGGGCCTGCTCGCCGCCCTCCCCGGCGAGAAACTGGCCGAGGCGCTCTACTCCGGGTCCACCTCGATGAGTTTCGGCCTGAAACTCAAGAGCGCGGTCAAGAGCTTCGGCTACTGGGGCACCATCCTCGATTTCTACCGGACGAAGCAGTTGGCGGAGGAACTGATCGATCGATACGAGGCGTACCCGTCCGATCCGTCCGGGCTCGCGGCGTGGCAGGAGAACCGTGATTCGCTGATGGAGCGGGTGTACGAGACGACGGGCGCGGAGCCGAAGTACTAGCCGCCGGCTCCGGCCACTCCGGTCGATGGCCCGCGACGAGGATCGGAGACAACGTTACATACGTGTGAATTCTTTGTCAAGTATGCATCCGACGCGACGACGATGGCTCCGCCGTATCGGCGGTCCCGCATTCCTGATCGGTCTCGCCGGTTGCGCTGGTGGGAGCAACGGCGACGGCGACGGCGACGGCGGCGGCGAGGACTCGGCGACCCCGACGGAGTCGAGTAGCGAACCGCCCCCGGACACGAACGGGATCGGTTCCTGTAGCGATAGTGCAAGCGGCACCCGACCCGCGGGGACCGGCGGTCCGGGTGTGACGCTCGTCGCCGTCGACGACTGCCCGGCCCTCCCGGTTCAGCCGGCCATCGAAGTCGTCCGCGAAGCCGCGACACCGGAGCAGCCGCCGGGGCTCCGAACGGTGCTCACGAGCACGGCCGACGAGCCGATTCGTGTCGGCGAGGGCCGGGCGGTCCACTTCGAGTACGTGATGGACGACGCGGGCGAACTCGTGCTCCTGCCGGGCGGGGGCGAGTACCCCGCGGACCCCGACTGCTGGCGGCTGCACGAGGGCATCGCCACGACCGAGGAGTACCGGACGTTCGAGATCGAGGCCGGCGGGTCGAGCGCCCGTCCGGTCGACCTCTACGCGACGCCGGACGGAGATGCCTGTCTCCCCGTCGGCGAGTACCGCTTCGAGACGACCATCTCCGTCGTCTCCGAGGCGGCCGAACCGGAGTCGTCGGAACGGTGGGGGTTCTCGATCCTGCTGGAGTGACCGTCGGTCACACCGCCTCCCGCCCCAACCGTTCGATCGTCCCGCTGAACACGTCGATAGCGATGCGAATCGTCTCCTCGTCCACGTCGAACGTGGGCGAGTGGTGGCCGCCGGGATGGTCGGTGCCCACGCAGACGAACGAGGCGAGGCCGCCCCGATCTTGGACGTGTTGCATGAGGTAGGTGGCGTCCTCGCTCCCGCCGAGGTCGTCGCTGTCGAGGATGGAGTCGACGCCAGCCGTCTCGCCAGCCACCTCCGCGACGATGCCGGCGAGTTCGTCGTCGCTCTCGCCGCCCGGCGCGCGGCCCCCGTACTCCACCTCGACCTCGCAGTCGTGCATCTCCGCGGCCGACTGGAGGATACGCTGGGCGTGATCGTCCATGTAGTCCCGCAACTCGGTCGTCTCGCCGCGCACCTCGCCCTCGATGAAGGCGTCCTCGGGGACGATGTTCGAGGCGGTGCCGCCGCCGACGAGGCCGGCGTTCACGCGGGTGGCACCCTCGTCGTGCCGCGGAATGGAGTAGAGGTTCTGGATGGCCGTCGCCATCGCCTGCACCGCGTTGCGGCCGCGTTCGGGGTGGCCGCCGGCGTGGGCGGAGGCGCCCGAAAAGTCGGCGCGGAAGTGCTGCTGTGCGAGGAAGCCGTCGACGCCCGCCACCACCTCGCCGGTGGGATGGTCGAGGCCGACGTGGAGCGCGAGGAAGTACTCCACGTCGTCCAGATGGCCCCCTTCGGCCATCGGTTCGCCGCCCGAGACGATCTCCTCGCTCGGCTGGAAGAACACTTTGAGCGTGCCCGAGAAGTCGCTCTCGGCGATGGCGTCGATGACGCCGACGCCGACGGTGGCGTGGGCGTCGTGGCCGCAGGCGTGCATGAAGCCCTCGTTCTCGGAGCGGAAGCCCTCGCGTGCGGGTTCGTGATCCCCGTCGTCGGCCTCGGTGATCGGGAGAGCGTCGATGTCGACCCGGAGGCCGACGGTCGGCCCCTCACCCCTCCGGAGGACGGCGACGAGGCCGGTGTAGCCGCCCGCCAGTCGGTCGACCACGTCCTCGCGGGCACCGGCGTCGACCGCTCGCCGTGCCCAGTCGTCGAGTTCGTCGTCGTCGGGGACGCCCCGGCGCTCCTCGGCCAGTACTTCGGGCCCGACGTAGAGTTCGTCGAGTGGTCGCGTCTCCAGTTCGTCGACGAGGCGGGCGGTGGTGTAGAACTCCCGCCACGCGGGTTCGGGGTGGCGGTGGAGGTCGCGTCGCAGGTCGATCAGGTCGTCGGTCGTGCTCATGCCCCACCAACAGGCGGCGGGTGGCATAAGTTGTCGCCCCGGTATTGCGGAGACATTCCGCGCCATTTTACTCGGTCCACGGGAGAGTCCTCGTCCTCCTCATCGTCGGCGCGGCGCAGGTGATGCGCGCCGGCGGCGGCTTCGCCGCCATCGAGGAGTGGCTACTGGAGCACGTCGCGACGACCGTCCGCCGCGCGGAGACGACGATGGTCATCGGCACCGCCATCGTCAACGCGACGATCACGATCAACACGGCGGCCGAAATCGCCATCGCGCCGTTTATCGGTACGCTCGGCCAGCGGTTCAACATCAACGGCTACCGCCGAGCCAACATCTTGGACGCCAACACGTCCGCGCTCGGCTACATCTTCCCGTGGGGTGGCGGCGTCCTCGCGGGCTACGCGGCGATGATCCAACTCCCCCAGCAGTTCGACTGGTTCACCGAAGCGATGCCCGCCAACCCCGCCGCGGTGTGGCCGTACGTCTTCCACGGCTGGTTCCTCGTCGCCGTCTTCCTCGTCGCGGCGTGGACTGGCTACGGACTGGAGTACGTTCCCGACCGCCAGAGCGAGGAGGTGGCGCGCGTATGAACCTCGGCAAACTGTTTGCGGGATGGACGTTCCGAACGAACCGACTGTCCTACACTGCGGGCGACGAACTCACGGCCTTCGTGACGGGCTACGAGGACGGGGTCGCGCAGGTGCGGATCGGCGATACCATCATCCAACTTCCCGACGCGGAGCGCGGACTGGGCGACCGACTCGTTCGCCTGCGCGTCACCGACTTCGACGCCGAAGAGTCGACGGGGCGGGGCGGGGCGAGTTGCTCGGCGTCGTCGACGAAAACTAGTCCTTCCGGTGCCCCATCGGCTTCTTCCGGTCCACCTCGATTTCGACGTGGACGTGGTCGGGGAAGTCCATGTGGCCGACGCGTCGCGCGACTTCGTCGTTGCCGTGAATCTCCATGCGGCGGGTGTAGGTGGTGTAGTCCCACGCGGGGAACTGATCGCCGGGTGCGAGCGTGCGATACTGCGGGACGGTGAGTCGTTCCGGCGGCGCGGAGTGAGGACCCTTGCACTCGGCGCCCTTGCGTTCCACCATCCGTTTGATATCTGTCACGAGTGATTCCAGGGCGTCCCGGTCGCCGCTCTGGAAGCTGAGTTTGGTGACGAAGGCCATCGTTGTCCGTCCATGCGCGCTCGACACCCAAAAACACACGCGTCCTGGCTCGGCGCTTCCTTCCCTTGAAATCTTTATAAGTTGTGACCGTTTACTGCCGGTAATGACGGTCGAAGCGACCAGTGCTGGAGCCATCCTCTTCCGCGACACCCGCGGCCACCGGGAGTATCTCCTCCTGAAGAGCCGTCCCGGGGACTGGGAGTTCCCGAAAGGCGGGGTCGAAGGCGACGAGGAGCTTCAGCAGACTGCGATCAGAGAAGTGAGCGAAGAGGCTGGCATCGAGGATTTCCGTCTCATCGACGGCTTCCGCGAGGAGTACGACTACGTCTTCGAAGCCGGCGGCAACACCATCCACAAGACGGTCCACCTGTTCATCGCCCGGTCGTTCGAGGCGAGCGCCGAACTCTCGAACGAACACCGCGACCTCCAGTGGCGCGACTACGAGCAGGCGATCAACACGATTACGCAGGACGGTCCCCGCGAAATCCTCGAACAGGCCCACGACTATCTCGACGAACTCGCCACCGAGGCCGACGCCGGCGAGGAGCGGACCTATCTCGGCTAGGCAGTGATACGGGTAGTCGTACCGGTGTACCGCTGGCTCGCCGAAACACCGTGGCGAAGCCGCGGTACTGACGTACGACTACCCGTATGAGCTATCCCGGCGACGCCGAGTTCGGCTTCGAACTCGTCACCTGCCGGTGGGCCGAACACGCGTGGCCACCCGACCGCGACGCCGACGCTATCCCCGTCGTCGCCCGGCAACTCGGTACTCAGCGGCGGCGCTGGGACACCGTCGTCGTCGAGGCCGATCCCACCGCCCTCGCTGCCCGCGCCGCCTTCGGTAACCGAGCGCTCGACTCCGACCTCCTCCACGTCGTCCGCAACGCACCCGCCGAGTGGGCGTGGTACCGCGACGCGCTCCCGCACCCCGGCTATCCGTGGCGGTACGTCCGCGCGGCGATTCATCGCGCCGACGCTCGCGGCGTCGTCGAGACGCGCCGGGACGGGAATCGAATCGAGATTCGGCAGATTGCGCCGTACCCCGACTGGGTGCGCCGGATCGTCGCCATCGAGAACAAACCCGATCTGGACGCCAGCGCGGCGCGAGCGCTCGCGGACCAACTCGAACACGACGTGGCGACGGCGCTGGCCGACGAGGTGTGGGTCGCCACCGCCGCCACGGGCGCGACGGTCGAACCTGCCCTGCTGGAAGACCTGCCGGTCGAGGCGGGGGTGTTAGCGCTGGATTTCGACGGTGACCCCGAGGCGACCGTCGCGTGGCACCCCGCGACGCTCGATCCGACGGCCGACACGTCCCTCTCCGCGAGCGAGAAGGCCGACAAACGCCTCGAAATCGCGGAGCGGGCCTACGGCGACGGCTGGCGATCCTACGTCGAGACGATGCGCCCCGACTGCCGGTGGTTCGAACTCCGCGAGCGTGCCGGCGCGTTCGTCCCGTGGTGTGCCGCGAAGGAGCGCCACCCAACGGCCGCCGAGTGTTCGGGGTCGTGTCCCGAATTCCAGCCCGAACCACCCGCGTGGCGCACGAAGGGGTGGCCCATCGAGGGCGGACCCGGAAAAGGGATTCAGCGATTGCTGGCTGATCGACGGCGGCGACGGCGCTAGACGACTTCGACCGTCACGTCGTCGCGCTCGACCGCGAGTCTGAACGTCGGGACCGTGCGGTACTCCACCTCGACGACGCCCTTGCGCCGGAGGCTCTGGAGCGCTTCCCGCACGTCGTCCACCTCGGGGTCGGCGTCGAACGCCTCGCGGACCTTCTGGAGGACGCTCACGACGCTCTCGGAGCGTTCGTCGGGGCCTGCCACCACTTCGAACACCTGCGCCTCCAGTTCGGGGACGCGGATGACCTCCACCCCATCTTCGTCGCCCTCGACGCCGGGATCGACGCCGGTGAGTTCGGCCGCCTCCGGCGTCGCGCAGATGTAGCTGTTCTCGTTGCGGTAGTAGTAGTCGCTCAGGTGCTCCTCCAGATAGCTGTGGACCTCGCTGCCGCTCTCCATCCCCCACCGCTCCTGAAGTTCCTTGTTCTTCGTCGGCTGGAGGCGGACCACGTCCGCCAGCCGCTCGCGTTCCGCTGCCGACAGTGTCATCGGCCGGCGGTTCGGGCGTCCCCCATATCGGTGTTCCGTTCCTCATTCTCGTCGACGAACCGCGCCCAGAGCACGAGTATCGACGGGAGGATGATGATCGAGGTGAGGTACGCGTACAGCACGCTGAGGGCGATCAGGATACCGAAGACGCCGACGGCGGGGTTGAGCGCGAGCGCGAGGACGCCGACGCCGAACACCGTCGTCAGCATGCTCCCGGTCAGCGCTCCGCCGGTCCCGACGACCGTCCGTCGCAGGGCGGGGTACAGGTCCCGCTCCGCGTACTCGTCGACGAACCGGTGGACGACGTGGACCGAGTAGTCGATGCCGAGACCGACCGCGATAGCGAGAATCGTCCCGTTGATCGCGTTGAACTTGATCCCGAAGAGCCGCATCGACGCGACGAGCGCGACGACGGTGACGAGAATCGGGATAACGTTGGCGATGCCGAGCGAAGGCCGGCCCTCGACGATCCAGTAGATCAGGATCAGGAACAGCGACGCGCCGACGAGCGTCAGGACGAGGCTCTGGATCACCGTCTCCAGCACGAGCGCCAGCGCCTCGTCGAAGATGACGGAGTTCCCCGTCGGCTGGGCGCGGTATCGCAGGTCGCCCGCCACGCGGTACGCGTCGTCGGTGATCGCGTCGTCCGCTTCGTCGCCGTCGACCGTGTAGACGACGAGCGCGCTCCGTCGCTCCTCGCTCAGGAGTTCGGCGACCCGATCCTCACCGGCCGACTCCTCCAGCGCCGCGTACACCTGCGGCAGGTCGTCGTCGGGGATGCCGTTGTCGTTGCGGTCGTTGCGCTCGACGACGCGCTGGAACTCCGAGTCGTTCCGCGCGTGCGACCGAATCAGCGTCACGATGCTCCGTGACTCGGCGTGCCATCCCTCGCGCACGAACGTCGGTGGAGGGTCGTTCCCTGCCTGGTGGAGCCGTTCGAGCGCCGTGTCCTGTCGCATCGGTCCCTCGACGTACATCAACACCTGCCCCTCCTGCTCGAAGTTCTCGTCCCGGAAATTGTCGATTTTCACGTACTCGAACTCCGCCGGCGGGCGGATCGGCTCGGGGAGATACTGGAGATACTCGGGCGTCTCGGCGGCGGGCTGGAAGTCGTCCGGACTGAAGCCGGTCTCGACGCCGGTCGCGTAGACGCCGGCGCCGGCCGTCGAGAGGACGACGAGGAGGACGAACAGCGTGGGCGCCCGTTCCGCGATGGTGACGCCGCCGCTGAGCGCCCGCCCCAGCGGCGACGACTCCGACCCGAACGGCGTCTGCGTGATCGTCGGAATCGGATACGTCTCCCGGAGCCGATCCACGGACACCTTCGTCGCCGGGACGAAGATGCCGAAAATGAGGAACGTGAACACGATACCAGCCGCCGCGGTGACGCCGAAATCGCGCGTCGGCGGGAAGGCGCTGATCACGTTCGACAAGAAGCCGATGGCGGACGTGCCCATCACGATGAAGAAGGCGACGCTCACCTGATCGGTCGTCAGCCGCATCGACTCCGAGACACCCGTTCCCTTGACGCGCTCCTCCCGATAGCGGTTGATCGCGTGGATACCGAAGTCGATGCCCACCGCGATGAGGATGGGCGGCACGGCGATCAGCAGGACGGCAAAGGGGATGCCGACGAGGCCGATGAATCCGAACGTCCAGATCAGCGTCATAATGATCCCGGCGAGGCCGATCAGGAGGTCGACGAGGTCACGGTACGCGACGGCCAGCATGATGACGATCAGGACGAGCGCGATGGGCAACACGACAGTCAGCGTCGTGGTCGTCGTGTCCGGCGCCGTCCCGAGGACGCGGATAGTCGATCCGCTCGTCTCGGCCCGGACGATCCGGTCGATCCGCTCTTTCTTGTTCGCGGGGAACTCCGACGCCCCGCCGGGGCCACCCTCGCTGCCAGCACCCGGTCCGGCGCGATGCGTGACCGTCGCCTCCGTGGCCGACGCGGACGCCGACCGCCGGTTGAAATCCGTACTCAGTTGCGAGCGAAAGCTCTCCCGTCGGTCGGCGGCACGGCGCACCGCACGGTCGATTTCGCCCGGCGTCGCTCGCTCGACCGCCCTGATCTGCTCCTCGGTCGTCGTCGCGTCCGGATCGAGGGTCAGCGCGACCGTCTGGGCCGCACTCGACGTATCTTCGACCCGTAATGGATCGCTCTCGGCGACTTGCTCCTGCGTGCGGAGCATATCGAGCAGTGCGGGCTTCGAGAGGACGTTCTGGTCGCTCTGGACGAGCGTCGTGGTCGTGCTGACCTGCGAGAACGTCGCACCGAAATCCCGTTGTACGTCCTCTAACGCCTGAAAGGAGGGCAAATCCTCAATAAACTGTTGCTGGCCGCTCTCGGTCTCGATACTGCCGAGTCCACCACTGAACACGACCGTCGCGAGCAGGAAGACGATGACGACCGTACGCGAATAGTCGACGATGTAGTGGTCGACGCGGTCGATCAGCCACTGATAGTTCATGTCACTCTCGTCGAACGCGGGGACGGGCGTCGACGCCGTCTTTCAGCCCCCGAGATACTTAAAACTACGACGACGCGGTCGCGGGTGGTTCCCCACGCCCCACCCCGAACGTTTACGCCTGTGGCCGCCCTCCGAGCGGCCGTGTCCTGGAACACCGTTACGCTCGACGTTGCCGACGGGGTCGCCCGCCTCACGGTCGACCGCCCCGACGCGTTGAACGCCATGAACACCGAGACGCTCGACGAAATCGGCGACGCCATCGCCGAAGCCGAAAGCGAGGACGCGCGCGTTCTCGTCCTCACGGGGGCCGGCGACAAGGCGTTCATCGCCGGCGCCGACATCGAATACATGAAGGAGTTCTCCACGCCCGAAGCGCTCGCCTACGCCGAACGCGGGCAGGATATCGTCCGCGACCTGCTCTCCTTCCCCGGCGTCACCATCGCCGCCATCAACGGCTACGCCTTCGGCGGAGGCTGTGAGTTCGCCCTCGCCTGCGACCTGCGGGTGGCGAGCGAACGCGCCGTCATCGGGCAGACCGAAATCGACCTCGGGATCATCCCCGGCTGGGGCGGGACGCAGCTCCTCCAGCGACTCGTTCCCGACGAGACGGCGCGCCGGCTGATCTTCTTCGGCGAACGCCTCGACGCGAGCGACGCCCACGAACGGGGACTGATCGGTGAGGTGGTCGCCCACGACGAACTCTACGACCACGTCGACGAGATGGCGGCCGAGTTGGCGGCCAAACCCCGCCACGCCCTCTACGCCGCGAAGGAGGCGCTCAACGCCTTCCACGAGGGCGGCGTCGAGACGGGCCTGAACGTGGAGCGGCGGGCCTGGAGCGGGCTGTTCGGCACGCCGGATCAGCGCGAAGGGATGTCGGCGTTCGTCGAGAAGCGCGACCCCGACTTCGAGTAGCGCAGCTCAGGTCGCTAGCACGCGCGCCCCGACTTTCAGCCCGACTGCCCCGAGAATCAGTGTGGCCGTGCCGACGACCACGACGAGGAGGACGCCGAACACGGCCACCATCCCGACCGTGTCCGGTCAGTACACGTCGCCGCCGAGGAGGTGCTGAAGCAGGTAGTACGCCCGGACGATGGCGCAAACTCAGCAGAAATTCTGCGTCGCGTAGATTTCCACACCCCCACCCGTATCCAACACGTACACACCGATTCCCATATCGTCCCAATAGGGGCGTAGAATGTTCCGTCGATGAGCGGGCGATTCCATCCAGCCTCGGACAGCGTTCGACGCGATGGTTTCCGCCGATGGTTCGGTTGACGCCGTCATCCGCCAGAGGTTCTCACCACCCGTCACATATCGGCCGCTCCCGATCGGAACTCGGCAGTTGTAGCCGAATTGATCGTACCGGTCCTCGAAGGTCTCTCCCGATGGCGATTCGTGTGCGAAGTATCCCTGTTGGGCCATCTCTTCACTGTGTGATCGGGCGATCTGTCGAAGGAGGTCGTCTTTCGGGATCGGATCGAGACCGTTCGCATCCCGGCGCTCGTTGATTTTCTGGTGGATCTGGTTTTCAATCCGCTCTCGCTGAGAATCGGAGCTGGCTGCTGTGGCACGCTCGTCTGTCTGTGTCGCTGTCACCGTCGACGTTCCAGCACCAACTCCAGCATCGCTTGCAGGAGATTGCTCGACGCCCGTGGGCGAGGATTCTCCACCATCAGGGACGGGCAGACCGGCATCCGATAGTGGTGTCAGTAGACCTGGTTGAACGATACTGAGGGCCCCGATCACGGCGAAGGCGATGACAGCCAAGATTACCGCGTACTTCGTCAGCGTCAGACCGATACCGACTGTCCGCCAGACGTAGTATCGAAGTCGGCGGACTCCGTACGCAAGTCTGGATTGCACCCGACCAACGCTATCGCGAAGTGTTGTGCTGATATCGGTCTTGTCCTCTGTCGTCCGCCTGGAATCTTTCGTTTCGACGGCTGGAGAACGCGCAGTCGGCGGATCCCGACTCGACGGGCCACGCGTTCTACTTGAGGTCTGACCCCCAGTCCCGGCTGGTGAGGCCGATGATCGCTGATCGTCGGTATCAGTATCTCTGTCTCGAAACTCGGGGGAGGACTCCGGCGCGGGTTTCTCGGGGACGCAGTAATGTTTCTCGGGAAGTCGATGCTCGGCGCAGAACTGCCCCCCACAGAAGTTGCAGGTGTTCGGAAGGTTGTCGTCGCCGTCACAACCCGGATGGTCGCAGTCCGCCATTAAATCTCGTTCTCAGCGTCAGTTGGCGTGGTTGGCGAGATTGTATCAGTGTCGCTGGGTCCGTCCAGTCCGTCGTCTTCCTCGGGTGAATGGAACGAGAGATCGACCGAGAGCCGAGGATAGCCAATACCCGTCTTGTCTCCGATAGCGCCCAGACAGACTGGCCACGCGAGGAGGGCGACGACCCCAACGACGAAGGAAGCGGTATCTCCAGCCACTGCGCCAGCCCCACCCGCAATCATCGCGACCGGGGCGAATAGCGCGAGAGCGACGAGAATGATTGAGAGAGTGATAACAATCCGCCAGAAAAAACCAACGAGGATGAACCACACCCATCGCACACCGTAACCAGCACTGCGTTTTAGCGACTCAGTCTCGGCCATGCTGTCATGTTATTCTAGTGATTGGAAAATGTATCGCCGCCTCGTTTTTCGGCGCGCATCGACGTGAATCGAGGTCATCCCCTGAGCCTCTCGGATCGGTCGCATCTCTTGGTCGCTTTTAGCGATATGATTACCGTAGTCGGGATGATAATCATCTACCTCCGCTGGGAGACCTATCCTCGGTACGTTTCGATGTCTAAATCGTCGATGGAACTGAAATGGTCGTCGCCGACGACGAGCGGAACACCGAGGGAGCGCGCAGTCCCGGCGATGTAAATATCGCTCTTGTTGATCATCTCTCCATCGGCACGTAGTTCGGCATAGATTTTGGCCGCTTCCGCGGCGGCCGTATTTGTGAACGACACCGGTTCTACCCATTCGTACTTCGACATCGCCTCTTCCTGAGGCATCTCCTGCGTGATCATCAGCCCGCGGTAGAGTTCGGACAGAACGATCGTCGACGCGCCGATCTCCTCGTCGTCGTGGGTAATCAGGTAGGCGATTGCAGCGTCGTCACCTTTGGCGTAGTCGATCAGAAACGAGGCGTCGACGAGCTTCACGATTCTCCCGAGAGGCGCTCATCGATCTCGTCGCCGAGTCCGTCGAACGATTCGCCGAGATCTTCGAGGCCCCGGACGACTTCTGCTTCGAGTTCGGCGGCCTCCTCGTCTGTGAGAAAGCCTGCGTTCGTCCGCCAATCGGAATCGAGTTCGTGGAGAAGGCGATCGAGGGTCTCACTAAAACTCTCGCCCCCTCGTTTGTGCGCCTTGAGCCGCTCGTAGACGTCTTCCTTGATCGCGATATTCTTCGAGGCCACTGTTTTGCGTATGGGTATGTGTACACATTAATGTTAGCCGTCGCTTTGCTGTCGAGTCCGGTTTGCGGCAACGCGAGGTCTGCGAGCGACTTGCGCGTCTGTGCGTCTGATAGAGTCGCCACCCATAGTCTATCTTCCTTTCAGCTATCGAAATGATACCCGGAGACTACAGCGTACGAGATGTCAGATTACTGGTTTTCGAGAGCGTCGAGAATACACGCGGCGGCGACGACCGCCTCTTTCGGGATCGAGCTGGCGTCGTCGATGCTGACCGTGTAGGTATCCCGCAGCGAGAGCTGTCCCTCGATGTCGCCGACATGCTCGCCGTCGGCGTCGAATATCTCGTACTTGTTCGGAATGAGGTTCGCGATGGAGATGAGGTGCCGGAGCGCTGCGAAAAGTTTGCTCTTCGATCGAATGGTCGCCAGCGCTTCCCCCGTCTCGGGGTCACGGATCGTCCAGTTCTCCACGAACAACGAGAAGTCCTCGTCGAGGACGACGACCTCGTTGCCGGTCCCCGAATCCGTGATTGCGTAGTTCCCGGCCACGTCCATGATGCCGCCCGCTTTCACCGTGAACGCGTCCTCGCCATCGCCGGTTACGAACGGGAACTCCTCTTTCATCTTGAACATCTTCTGCTTCCCGCGCAGGACGACCTCACCGGTACTGTCGCGGACGGTGTACTTGTTCCGTACCGCCGACTGCTTGACCTCGTAGCGGTCATCGTCGAGATTGACTGTGGAGATATCGTACGGTGACGATCCCGATGCGGACGTGGAGGGCTCGGACATGGACGATTTGTGTCTCATACCCGGAGAAAAGCTTTCTGCACGGGCTGGCCCTTGGAACAGCGTCCTCAAAGTGTCGGGAATCTGTTAGAGGATCGACCCCGGGTGACTTTCATTCTGGAACCTCACCACGGGTACCGTTCGTCCCGTCACACCCACGGTCAATTGTGATAATTTGTCGAGAGTTCTGAGAGGGGCCGAGCACGATGGCCCGGAACCTGACCGTCTCACCCTCGCTCACAACCGTCTTCCGTGAGCAATACTGAGGCCACCACTACAATTATTTGATCAAAGAATCGGGTGAACTGTATGTCCACACGACTTAATGTCGACTATTGGTCCTCGCTGTATCCCGTCTACACCAACTACGGTGAAAAATACCGCGATGCGATGGAATGCACACAGCTGCTAGATCGGGCCGAGTCGCTCTGGAACTGGAAAGGTCTGAATCGAAGCATCCCGTTTGACGACATAGCGCCGATAATCGAACAGGTGGATTTCGAGGAGTACGTCCGCTGCCCCCAGCAAAACGCAGTCGAATCGTTGTCTTCGCGGCTGTGCGACCACGAGATTCTAAACTCGGGGAGTCTCGTCACACCGGCCTTTCTGCTCCATCTGGCGGCAAGCGAACCGGATCAGTACTCGGTGAAATTCCCAATTTACGACCGTCGTGTCTGGAATGCATACGTCTATCTGTGGGGACATCGCGGCAAAGGAGACCACCTGTACACCGCAGCGAGCCACAGTCCATCCAAGTACGAAGACTTCTGCCAGAAATTCAGTCAAGCCTGCCCTGACGGAAAGGGTCGAGAGTACGAACGGGCGCTCTTCATGTTCGGCGGATTCATTATGGACATACCACCGAAAGACGAGACGACCCGGATCGAAAAGGTAGACGAGATTTTAGAGAAACAAGAACAGGCACTTTCAAAGACGCAACAGCGAGCCGATTGCGTGGCGGTCGATATCGATGGCGTCTACGATGCCCGCTGAGACGACGGCGGCCGATTGGTGCTGCTCTCAACGCAAGTCCGATCGCGGAGTTGACCTCCCTGAGAGAGGTCACAGCTCCGCATCAAGCATCACTCTACCAACACGGTAATCGGCGGGATATTAAAGACGCTGCGGGGGATTGGAGACGATATGTTGCCGGTTGACGAAGCGTGGGAACAACTCGTTACGCAGTATGGGGACTCACTCCGGGCAGTCACGAGCTTTCGAAACGGAGAGTTCGAGACGCGGATGCGAGATGATGTCCGAAGTCTCTACACGGACCGCGAAGATCAGCGCGTCGTCGACGAAATCACACTCGGACAGTTAATGTCTCAACGACTCGAAAGCGAGTTCAAATGTGGACAGCTCACCGGAACAGTCCACATATTCGACGAGGCACTCGTCGCCGTACAGACTGATCCTACTGGGCGAAAGACGGGCTATCTCGTAACGCTCGACCGCGGGGACGTGACGGTCGCTGATCTGGAGGACTGTTTCGAGTATCTCCGGACAGTGGTTCGTTAACCAGTTTCGGAGGTGCAAGTTACAAGAGAGGATCTATCGCGGGACTAAGCGATAGAACTGCTGACTCATACTGGCGGCTGTAACTGTTTCAAGATACTCGTCGCCTCGGAGTGACGAGTATCTTGATTGACTTACAGTCGCCAGTATCAGCGCTCAAAACGCCCGGTAGTTGGACTTCCACTCAGCCCAGTCCCATCACTAGACACTCGCGATTGCTCATGGTTCGATTCTCGCCATAACTGTTCACGCCGGGCCCACGCCTCTAAGTGTCGAGGGGTCGTACGACCGGGTATGAGCGAACGCGTGAAACTGAGCCGAGTCGAGTCCGCGTTCGAGCGACTCGACTACCCGGTCACCCGCGACGACGCAGCCGCCGAATTCGTCGACGTCACCGTCACCTTCGCGGACGGCGAGGCCAACCTCGGGGAACTCGTCTCCGAAGTCGGGAGCGACGCTTTCCACGGTCCCGACGAACTGCACGCCGAACTCCAGAACGTCCTCCCGGTCGAGGCGGTGGGCGAACCCGGGCAGTCGGACGGCGACGCGTAGACGCGCCGTATCCGTGGGTTAAAGGCAGTCGAGCGTCAGGATTCGAGCCAGCATGAAGTTCTGCGACGAATGCGGGTCGATGATGCAGACGGAGGGCGACAAGTGGGTCTGCACGCAGTGTGGCTACGAGACGCTTCGTGACGAGGCCGCGGAGGCCGAGATGGTCACCACACAGGCCCAGGAGGAGTCGGAGATCATCGAATCCGGCGGCGGCTCCAGCGGCCTGCCCACCACGAGTGCCAACTGTCCCAACTGTGACAACGACGAAGCCTACTGGTATATGCAACAGATCCGCTCGGCCGACGAATCCGAGACGCGCTTTTTCGTCTGTACCGAGTGCGAACACAAGTGGCGCGAAGACGACCACTGAGTGAGTTTCTCGGAAGTCATCATAGATTCTCGCCGGACTGTCCCGGCGAGAATCTATCCACAGTTGCGATAACTCGGCTCTGTAGAATCCCTCAGAATTTGATAGATGTGGCGTGCTGAATATAGGGAGTAGATTCAGCAGGGCGATACCGGTGTGGGTTACAGAGTCAGGTACTCTCGCTCACATCGATGACGTAAGCCTCCCGGGACGGCGACCGGTCATTCGAGCCACTCGGCGAAGGAATCGGTCGCCTCGGCTCGTCGGATGTACTCGCGTTGCATCCCGGTTATCGCGTCCGAGAGGTCCTCGCCCGCCTCGATCCGGTCGCGGACCTGCCGCCGTTTCCACGTGCTGGGGGTCGTCCGGGCATCCCACCGGGCCGCGACGGGCCCGAGTAACTCGTCGATGTGGGCCGGTTCGAGTCCGCGGTCCTCGAGTCCACGGCGGGCCAGCTCGAACACTTCGTCGTAGATTACGGTGAGGTCGGTAGTCCGGTCGCCGTCGCGGATGACCCACGCCAGATCGGCGTCGAGGCCATCACGCGCCGCGGCGTACAGCGACTCCTTTGCCGCGGACCACGGCAGGGAGGGCAGCGGGTGGTCAGTCGCGACGACGCCGTGAATCACGCCGACGACCAGCGCCTGCAACCCGACCACGTCATCGACTCCCGGTTGGGACGCCAGCGGGCGGTACTCGATGCGTGGTCCCTCGGGTCCGAGGACGGGGCGCACCCACCGCCAGCACGTTCCCTGTCCGTGCAAGAACTCCCAGAACTCGTCGACGAATCCCTCTCGAGGGGCGTCCGTGGTCCACTCGCGGAGGTACGGCGCACACCGGCGGTCGTCGACCACTCGCTCGACGACGTCGACGGGAGATTCGATATCCCGTGGGAACCGGACCTTCCCCGGATCGCCCACGTTCATCGCTTCGAATACGGGGAGTCGGTGTTCGACGGGACCATCGAGCACCACCTCGGGATCATCCACATCGTAGAGATCCGGTGGCAGGAAGGGGGCGTTCGTCGACAGCGCGAGGACCGGCCCGAGGGTCCGGAGCGCGACGTTGAAGTAGTTCGGAAATTCGCAGGTTGGCATCTGGAGGTGTATCTGCATCGACGTGGCCAGGGATTCGACCAGGATAGTGGGGAACGTGCGTCGACAGCCGAACACGTCGAGTTCGACCGGTCCGTGGGCCATGATGTCGGCGTTGAGGGCGTAGTACCGTGGCTCCGGTGCCATGTTCGGCGGGATCACAACGTCGTCGTCGCGGTCCACCGCGGTCAGGTACGCGAGCGAGCCACCTCGTGGCGGAATCGTCCACATCCCGTCGGTGACGAACCGACGACCCGCGTCCCTGAACGCCCGGTTCACACGGTCGATCCGCTCGGTGATGGCGGCGACTTGCTCGTCGATACCCTCTGGAGTGAACTCCGTCGCTGGCGTGTTCAACTCGGCGTTGTGCCGGCCGAGTTCGCGTTCACAGACCGTGCCGAACGCGGGTTCGGGAACCGCGGCTATTCGTTCCTCACCGTCGACAGCGATGCCCTCCAACTCGAGCCCGAGGGTGTACCCTCCGTCGAACCGCCCGTCAGCGAATGCTTCGCGCAGCCGCGCGGCTTGGTCGGTCATCCGCCGTTCGAACTCCTCGTGGACCTCCTCTCGGCGGGTGGCCCGGACGAGCGCCAGGGAGTCCATCAAACTACTTTGGTACTCGTTAGCACATGAACCCTCGGTCCGCGTATTCAGTAGGACTCTCCTTCTGCTGAATACGCGCGGTGTATCTCGCAGCACCTTCTCGAGCTACCGGGCAACTGTCAGTATCGGCGTGACCGATACAGAGCGTGGATTCAGCAGAGTCGCGCGTCGCTGGCGGTGTGGTCGCTGTCTGGTCCCGTGTTATGCGTCTCCGTCTGATTGGTAGGGTTCACCGACAGCCCTGCGTGGAAGCACGTTGTGGAGTGCCGTCTCAATATCAGCAGCGGAGTCGAACGTCTCATTGGTGGTCTCCGAAATTAGGTTGCCGAGGTCTGCCTCGCCATCGGCTAACACCAGCGTGACATCCGCGAACTCTTCTGCTGCAGCAGTTCGTTCGAGGGGGTATTTGACGTCTCCGAGCAAGGTCGAAATGTCACCGAATCTAATTTTACGTGCCATTGGAGATTTTTGGGTGGTCGGACATGCTATTTTTTGAGGGTGGACTCGCCGTCGAATCTGGACGCCGCACGTTCGTCGGTCGCTCAGGCATCCATGTCTGCCACTTTCTCGGCGAGTTCGGGGTTGCGGTCGGCGTGCTGGTGGACGATCTTCCACTTGCCGTCCTCCTTCCGATAGATGTTCGTCGCCCGGTGCTCCCAGGTGATCGGTTCACCCGCTAAGGTCGCCGACAGCGACTCGGTGCAGAGTTCGTATGCAAGGTCACCGGTGACGCGGATGAGCTGGTCCGTGCGGGTGGCCGTGCCATCCGTACACGCTGCCGCGACTCCCTCCATAGACCCACTGATGGCGTCCCAGCCCTCCTCCCGTCCACCGAGTTCGGTCGTGGCCGTCACGTCGCCCTCGTGTGACCAGATCTCCGCCATGGGACCGGCATCCCCGTTCATCATCTCTTCTAGTGCACTGTAGAACTGGTCAGATGCAGCTCGGACGTCCTCTTCAGCGGTTGTCTTCGAGGGCTCGTCTGCTTCGGTACGTGATTGATTCATGTGCTGGCTCTCCATACTCACAGAGGACGCCCAGACGTGTGAACTGGTAGCATTTTCACGCTGCGGTGGTGTTACCAATGAATGAATTACACACGACCGACCAGCCGGGAGGCGTGCTGAATATGCGCTATGTATGCCGCAACATCGCTCGCAACTGTTCGACTTCGGTGGTACTGGTCTGACAGTTATAAAAGCGGAGTCGGCGATGAGCAGGTGGACGCCGCCGATGGTCTCGGCACGCCGAAGCCAGTGGATTCACGCAGCTCTTGCGGCAGGTGTTCCCGCAGCGGTTTGCTCGAAGGGGGACCGGTCGGTCCCAAACTATACTGCATTCAGCAGCGAAACACTCGTATGGGTAATTCCAAACTAACACACTACGAAGTCAGTGCTTCGCGTGTCAGTCCGCACCGGACCCGAGTGACGACTGAAGACGGGGAGTTCGTCGTCGGACACGACGTGAATCCCGTCGAGTATCTCCTCGGATCCGTTCTGGGCTGTCTCAACTCGACCGGGACGATGGTCGCCCGCGACATGGATATCGACATCGTGTCACTCGAGGCAACGGTCGAGGGTGACGTGAACTACGCGATGTATCTGGGCAAGGACTCCGAGGACCGTCCCGGTCTGCAAGGACTAGACGTATCCCTCTCGGTTGAGACGGAGGGCGACGCTGACCTCGACGCTTGGCTTTCGGCCGTCAAAGAGCGGTGTCCGGTCACTGACAACGTCGAACACGAGACTGGACTCAACGTTACACTCGATTGAACTGATCGGGAGTTGCACGTGGCTAGCCGGATGGGGTGAGCCGACTCCGCTTTCGGCTCTGCCCGTGATGAATACGCGCTCTGTATTCACCACCCGACCAGTAACTGAGTATTTCAACGGCGCCGATAACTCCTATTCCCCGACGCGTCGCCGGTCCCTCGCTGTCGGACCAACATATTTAGCCGCCGCCGAGTCAGTGTAGGCGAGATGGTCGACCCGCCGTCGGTCCCCGACGACCTGCTCACGGACTGGCGCCGCGCCGACGACACGACGGAGACGCTCTTCTCGGCTGCCGGCGTCACCGTCACCGCACGACTCCTGCGCTACGAGGACGACTACCTCCGAGCGCGCATCCGCGAACGGGCCGGCGTCGACCGAAGCTGGCGGTTCTTCCTCGCCGCCCGACTCGAACTCACGCCCCAGCCGCCGGTGACTGGCGCGCTCCGGGGCCTCGTCGCCGCGCAGGCGAGTCGCGGCTTCGCCAACCGCCTTGGCGACCGCGGATTCGACGCCGTCGACCGCGTCGAGCGCCGCATGCTCCGGATCGGCGACCACGAGGCCCGCCTGTTCGGCTACGACTCTCGCTGTCCCGTGGACAGCGTCACGCTCTCGGTCGACGGCTGGCTCGCGGTGTGGGCGCCGGATCGGGCGTTTCGGCTGGCCGGCGGCGCCTACCCGACCGGCGTCGTCGACGCGACCGACGACGAGACGGCCGACGCGCTCCGCGACTGCCTCGATCCGTCGGCGTTCCGGTCGGACCTGTTCGCGTTGCTCCGCGGAATTGCGTGATCACGCCCGCCACTCGGTCAGCGCCGCGAGAAGGAGGCCGCCGAGGCTGATACGGGCAGGGGCGACGCCGAGGGCGCGGGAGAGTGGTCCGGGGTCGTATCCGGGCCCCGCCCGCGCGACGCTCCGGCCGCGCACCCGCACGTCGAGGGTCACGTCCGCGTCGCGCAGGCCTGCGACGAGATGCGACCGGTCGGGGAGGGGCGGGCCGCCGTCGATCAGCGTCCGCAACACCGCGAGCGACGGCGCGGCGACGACGACGAGGTCGCCGTACCCCCGGATCGATACTGTCGCCTCGTCGACGGTGAGAGTCAGATCGGCGTCGATATCCAGCGCCCGGTCGAGGTCAGTCACTCGTCGTCGCCGTCGCCGACGCGTTCGCGGGTCCTGATGCGAACCGTGCCGTCGAGTCGCCAGCGGGCGTGGTCGGCGTCCGGTCCCATCCGGTCCGGCACCCGTATCTCCAGGTCGTCGAACTCGTAGGTGATTTCGGCGCCACGACCCGTGAGGCGTTCGTAGAGACCGACCGCCAGTTCGGGCCACGTCCGCACGTCGTCGATGTCCGCGCCGCGCTCCCGACTCATGAATGTCGATTCGGAAGCCACGCACTTATACAGTCGGTCGGGCTCCCGGTGCGTGGGAGCGACGCCGACGGCGCCTACTCCCACCGCGCGACGGTGAGATACCCCGTGTGGCCGACGCCCCGGGTGTCGGGGCGCGACCCTCGGTCGTCGAATTTCATCCGCCGCTGAATCGTCTCGTGAGTCGTCACGTCGGTCAGCCCCGCGTCCGCGGCGGCCTCGACGGCCGCGCGCGACCCCTCGACGAACGGCGAGTAGACGACGACGAAGCCGCCGCTCACGAGGAGGTCGGGCGCTCGGCGGACCACGGCTGGCGCGTCCTCCGTATCGAGGGTGAGGATGTCGAACCCCGGCCCGTCGACGAGTGTCCCCATCGACTCCAGTACGTCGCCCGTCCGCACGTCCACCGTCTCCGCGACGCCCGCGAGCCGCATGTTCTCCCGGGCCACCTCGGCGAACTCCGCGTCGCGCTCGTAGGTCACCACGTCTGCGTCGAGGCGACCGAGGTAGGCCGCGAGGACGCCGGTGCCGGTCCCCGCATCGAGGACGCGGTCACCCGCCGCCGCGCCGGTGAAGCCGACGACGAGTCCGATATCTCGAGGCATCATCGGCGCGCCCGTCCGTTCGAAGTGGTCGAACAGGTCTGGGCCGCGTGGGTCGCGGACGACGAACTCGTCGCCCAGATGCGTCTCCAGTCGGTCGCCGGGTTCGGCGTCGTCGGGGACCGTCAACACGCCGAGGTCGGTCTGGAGTTCCTCGCCGGGCGCCCGGAGATACTCCCGGTCGCCGTGGACCAGCAGGAACGTCGGCGTCACTCCAGTCGGGCGATGGCCGCCGCCAGGTCGCCGTCCTCGGCTTCGAGGGCCTCGCGCGCGTCCGACTTGCTCGCGCCAGCACGGGTCGCGACGAGTTCCACGTCGTCCTCGGGGATGGCGTCGTCGTCGCCACTCTCGTCGGCCTCGTCGGCCTCGTCAGCCGATTCGACGGCGCCAGCTGCCTCACCGGCCTCCCGAACCTCGGGCTCGCCGACGACCTGGTACGTCTCCTGACCCTGCGCGTCCATGCGCGTCACTTGCACGTCGGAGAAGACGAGTTCCTCGTCGGCCGTCCGGATGACGACCTCCTCGGCATCGAGTTCGGTCACGTCGATGCCCATCTGTTTCATCATCTGTTTCATCTTTCGCGGGTTCATGCCGCCGCCACCAAACATAGCTCGTGGGTGGGGGTGCGAGGCCAAAAGGATGGCGAAGGGGCGGCGTCGTGCGGTCGTACTATCGACGTACGGCCGACCGTTCAGTTCAACACCCAGAACCGGTAGTTGAGGTAGGCCGCGAAACACACCCAGAGGAGGTACGGCACCAGCAAGAGCGCCGCCCGGCGGTCGACCCAGGCGAACGCTCGGATCGTGAGCAGGATCAACGCCAGGAGGACGAGGATCACGGCCAGGCCAAGGTCGACCGACTGGAGGCCGAAGAAGGCGGCCGACCACGCGAGGTTGGCGACGAAGTGGATCGCGAAGACGGCGAGTGCGACCCGGGCGCGGCGGTCGGCCGCCGACCCGTGCAGTCGCCGCCAGACCAGCCACACCGCGATACC
Source organism: Haloplanus aerogenes (assembly GCF_003856835.1). Classification (NCBI taxonomy): domain Archaea; kingdom Methanobacteriati; phylum Methanobacteriota; class Halobacteria; order Halobacteriales; family Haloferacaceae; genus Haloplanus; species Haloplanus aerogenes. The sequence continues at coordinate 2,161,926 of NZ_CP034145.1, read as the reverse complement.
CATGAGCGCGAACAGCACCGTCCAGACCGGCCCGAACACCCAGTTCGGCGGCGCGAGCGCCGGTCGCTGGAGCGTGCCGTACCACGGGGTGAGGCCGCGGGCGGTGAAGACGGCGCCCGACGCGCCGACGAGTTCCACCGCGATGACGGCGAGAACCAGCGAGAGTCGCGGGCGTCTGTCGGGCAGGCGACGGAGCGTGGTCAGGATCGACACTGCCCGACTGTAGTATTCATTGACATATAGCCGTATCGCACACGGCGGTGCAGCGTTCGCTGCGCCGGTGACCGCTACACGTGCGGTTTCGGCATCAGATTCTCGAACCGCTGGTCGGCCAGCCACTCACAGAGCTGGCAGAGCTGGTCGGTCGCTTCCTCGAACATCCGGGCGCCCTTCTCCGCGGTGGCGTCCGTCTGGTCGCCGAGGACGCCGTTTTCCGTGTTGTCGGCGGCGTCGTAGAAGGTGCGCGAGCCGTATTTGATCGTCTCCGCAGCTTCCACGTCGGGGACGCCGCCGTCGCGGGCGGCCGCCAGTTGGTCGTCGCGGACGAGGTGCGGGTGGAGGTGCTGGATCATGGCCGTCTCTTTCGGCCCGCCGTGGGGGCCGTTCTGGGCGAACAGGTCGTCGACGAGTTCGGGGATGCTGTCGTTCCACATCCACTCGATGGCGTAGAGTTCTTCGTCGTCGCGGAGGCGACGGCCCACCTCGCGCAGATGCTCTATGTTCCCGCCGTGGGCGTTGACGTAGATGACGCGGTCGATGCCGTGGTAGGTGAGGTTGCGGGTGAACGACTCGACGTAGTCGCGGAACTGCGGGGCGTCGACCCACATCGTTCCGTTGAACTGCCGGTGGTGGGGGCTGACGCCGACGTTGATCGTCGGGGTACAGAGGTAGCCGGTTCGCTCCGCGGCCTCGCGGGCGAACGCTTCGGCGATCAGGTGGTCGGTCGCGAGTGGGAGGTGAGGGCCGTGCTGTTCGGTGGAGCCGAGAGGCACGAGCGCCAGCGATTCGTCGGAAAAGTAGTCGCCCAGTTCGGGCCACGTCTCGTCTGCGATGTACATCCTACCCGTGTTCGGGGGGGCATGCCCTTCAATCGTATCACTCGCGGTGAGAACAGCGGGTGGCCGCCGCGTTCAGCCGTCGAGGCCGCCGTCCGTCGACGCGCGTGCGTCGGTCGCTCCAGTCGCGTCCGTCGAGACCGTCCGGGCGTCGGCCGTGAACTGATCGAGTAGTTCCTGAAGCGAGTCGGCTTGTTCCGTGAGCGCCTGTGCGCTCTGGGAAACGTCCGCGAGCGTCGATGTCTGTTCCTCCGCGGCGGCGGAGACGTTCGCCGCCTCCGCGCTCGACCGGTCGGCGACGCGTTCGACTTCGTCGAGCATCGAGACCACGTCGCCGGTCGAGGCGGCCTGATCGTCCGTCGCCTCGCTGATCTCACGCACACCCGTGTGAAGATCCTCGACGTGGTCGGCCACCTCGTCGAGGGAGGTGAGCGCCTCGTCGATGGTTTCGGCGCCGTGTTCGACGCCCTCGCCCATCGCCTGCATGTCGTCGACGGCCCCGTTCGCGGACGCCTGCACGTCCGCGATCCGGCGGTCGATCCGTTCGGTGGCGTCGGCGGCTTCGCTGGCGAGTGACTTGATCTCGTCCGCGACGACGGCGAAGCCGTCGCCGTCCACGTCGGCGCGGGCGGCCTCGATGGAGGCGTTCAGCGCCAGCATGTTGGTCTGCTCGGCGATATCCGCGATCAACTCGACGATCTCGCTGATCTCGTCGATCTCCTCGGCCAGCGACACGACCTCGTCGACCGTTTCGTCGGTACGGGCTTCGATCTGCGCCAGTTCGTCGATAGCATCCGCGGCCGCGTCGCTCCCGGACTCGCTGATCTCGGCGGCACGGTCGGCGGTCGACGCCACTTCGTCGGCCGACGACGCCACTTCCTCGATAGCGCCCGAGAGGCTCTGCATCTCGCCCGAAATCTCCGTGAGCCGTTCGTCCTGTCGTTCGGCCCCTGCCGACACCTCCTGAATCGACTCGCTGACCTCGGCGCTCGCGCTCCGAACTTCCTCGGTGCTCGCGGTCACCTGCTGGCTCGCGGTCGCCACCTCGTCGGCGAACGACCGAATCCGGCTCAGGGTCCCCTCCATCTCCGCCATCATGTCGTTGAACGACTCGGCGATGGTCTCCATCGCCGCACTCCGACTGTCCGTGTCCATCCGCTGGGTCAGGTCGCCGTCGGCGGCCGCCGCCATCGTCTCACCGAACGTTTCGGCCGTGGCCTCCAGATCGTCGTTCAGGTCTTCGACCTCTCGGCGTGCCGCTTCGGCGTTCTGCTTTGCCTCCTTGGCCTCGCGTTGTGCGCGCTCCACGTCGTCGCTCATGCGGTCGATGGTTTCGCCAAACGCGCCCGGCACCTCCTGATCGAGTACCGGTGCGTCGAACCGTTGCTCCGCGACCGCTTCGGCCTGCGCCGCGACCGTCGAGAGGTAGTCCTGCATCTCGGCGAACGCGGCCGTCATCTCACCGATCTCGTCCTCGCGGTCGGACGATTCGACTTCGACGTCGAGGTTCCCCTGTGCGATGGACTGTGCGTCCTCGGTGAGGCGATCCAGCACGGTCACCGTATCGCGGCCGAGCGTCAGGCCGATCAGGAGGAAGCCGGCGAGCGAGATGCCGATGAGCGACAGGAAATCGCGCGTGACGATGCCGGCCAGCGCGTACGCCTCCGACCGCGGCAGGTGCGTGACGACGACCCAGTCGGCGCCCTCGACCGGTGCGTAGCCGACGACAAGATCCTTTCCGGGCATATCCATCACGCCCGTCTCGCCGTTCTGCGCCTTCTGGATGTGTCCGTCACCGTGCTGATACGGTTCGAGCGCCGCCTCCTCGTTCTGGGCGAACTCGACGACGCCGTGACTGTCGACCACCTGTGTGAAACTCGACTCGGTCGGGGTTCGGAACTTGTCGGCGCGCTCCCGGGCGTTCGCAGTCAGCATGATCGCCCGATCCGTTCCCTCGATCCGGCTGAGGAACGCGATCACTTCGGTGCCGTCCTGTCGGTACCCCTCGGTGATCGCGACGGCCGAGGGATCGTCCATCCGGAACGATCCGTGCGCCCACGTCACTTCGGGCACCGTCGTCCCCACGCGGTCGTCGCTGGTGCTCTCGACGATCTGTCGGGAGTCGAGGTCGACGTAGTGAATCGCTCGCGTCGACTCGAACTGTTCGAGTTCGTGGTCGAGCGTCGAATCGATGCGCTCCCGGTCGCCGGAGCGCACCGCTCCGAACTCGGAGAGCAAGCGCGTCTTCTCGCTGTTGCGGTTCAGCCAATCGCTGACTGCGTCGGCCTCCAGTTCGGCAATCGTCCGCAGTTCGTTCTGTCGCTCGTGGCGGAGTTCTTCGGTCACCTCGCCTTGGAAGAAGAACCCGGCGCCGGCCACGACGACCAACACGATTGCGACGATAGCCGCGAACTGTTTCAGATAACTATCACGAACGAACGACGGCAGGAATTTCATACACGTCCCCCCACTGTGGGTTCCGAACAACACCCTCGTCTCCTATGGCTCGACATATGGCCCGATTTGACGACTGGTATAAAGAGAGCAGGTTGCGATTATCAAACGAGAGAACGGTGAGCGTTCGGCTTCAGCCCGTCCCACCGGTCAGGCGCTCCCGACGGCGCTCGAACTCCTCCTCGTCGAGGTCGCCGGCGGCGTACCGTTCGCGGAGGACGGTCAGTGCCCCGTCCTCGCCGCCCTCGCCCTCGTGGGCTCTCAGGTAGAGCGCCGCGGCGACGATGCCGAGAGCGAGGAGCGCGAGCAGAAGCACGAGCCACCAGCCACCCATGCCGAGACCGAAGCCGACGCCGCCCATGCCGGTTCCGGGACCGGGGCCGGCACCCCAGTGGTGACCGCCCCCGCCCCAGTGGGGGCCGTGCGGTCCGGGACCGTGGGGGCCGTGAGGGCCGGGCTGCCACTGTGCGAGTAGGGTGGAGAGTGTGGATATGATAGTCATCGTGCTCACCTCAGTTAGAGAATGGTCGTCCGAGACGATACCGTCTTCGCTGGTTCCCGAGACCCGGGAATCGGACGCGTACGGCAGGTTCGAACACTTAAGTCTGCGGCGCTCCTCCGACCGTCTATGTTCGACCCCGACGACCTCGACGCGATCCGCGAGGCCAAGGCCGAGTGGGAGGCCGAGACGTACGGGCCGACCGTGGATCGGTTCGGGGAACGAAAGGACACGTTCACCACCGACACCGGAGGGCAGGCGGTCGATCCGCTCTACACCCCCGCCGACGTGACCGACCTGGACTACCGCGAGGATATCGGCTTCCCGGGTGAGGAGCCGTACACTCGGGGCGTCTACTCGACGATGCACCGTGGCCGCCTGTGGACGATGCGCCAGTACGCGGGCATGGGGACGGCCGCGGAGACCAACGAGCGCTTCAACTACCTGCTCGACGAGGGGCAGACCGGCCTGTCGATGGCGTTCGACCTGCCGACGCAGATGGGCTACGACTCCGACGCGACGATGGCCGCGGGCGAAGTCGGGAAGTCGGGCGTCGCCATCGACTCCCTCCGGGACATGGAGACGGTGTTCGACGGCATCCCGCTGGACGAGGTGTCGACCAGCATGACGATCAACGCCCCCGCGGCCATTCTGCTCGCGATGTACGTCGCCATCGGCGATCAGCAGGGCGTTCCCCGGTCCGAACTCCGGGGTACCATCCAGAACGACATCATGAAGGAGTACATCGCGCGCAACCTCTACATCTACCCGCCCGAGCCCTCCATGCGCCTGATCACGGACATCTTCGAGTTCTGCGCCGCGGAGACGCCGAAGTTCAACACCATCTCCATCTCGGGCTACCACATCCGCGAGGCCGGCTCCACGGCGGCCCAGGAAATCGCCTTCACCCTGGGGGACGGTATCGAGTACGTGAACGCCGCCCTCGACGCCGGCCTCGACGTGGACGAGTTCGCCCCGCAGCTCTCCTTTTTCTTCAACGCTCACAACAACATCTTCGAGGAGGTGGCGAAGTTCCGCGCCGCCCGGCGGATGTGGGCGCAGATCATGGAAGAACGGTTCGGCGCCGAGAACCCCAAATCCAAACAGCTCAAGTTCCACGCCCAGACCGGCGGCTCGACGCTCACCGCTCAGCAGATCGAGAACAACGTCGTCCGGGTGGCGTATCAGGCGCTCGCCGCCGTGTTGGGCGGCACCCAGAGCCTCCACACCAACGGCAAGGACGAAGCGCTCTCCCTGCCGACCGAGCAGAGCGTCCGCACCGCGCTCCGCACCCAACAGATCCTCGCCCACGAATCAGGCGCGGCCGACACCATCGACCCGCTAGCTGGGAGTTACTACGTCGAGTCGCTGACCGACGAGCTAGAGCAGGAGGCGTTCGGGATCTTGGAGGAGATCGACCAGCGTGGCGGGATGCTCGACGCGGTGAAATCCCAGTGGGTGCAGGGCCAGATTCAGGACGTGGCTTTCGACCGCCAGCAGGAGATCGAGGAGGGTGAACGGATCATCGTCGGCGTCAACGAGTACCGGGTCGACGAGGACCCCGAAGTCGATCTGGAGGAAGTGACCGAGGAAGACGAACGCCGACAGATCGACCACCTCGAAACCGTTCGTGCCGAACGCGACGACGAGGCGGTCGACGCCGCGCTCGCCGCTCTCCGTGAAACGGCCCGTGGTGACGATAACTTGCTTCCTCCCATCGTCGACGCCGTCAAAACGTACGCCACCGTCGGCGAGATCGCGAACGTGCTTCGCGACGAGTTCGGTGAGTATCAGCCCGGCCGTTAGGGCGCCACGACCTGCTGCCCCAATCGCTCGACGTACTCGTCGATAACCGTACTCTTCCGGTGTTCGACCATCAGGTGAATCCGGAGTTCGGTGCGTCCCTCGACTGCCCGGGCACACAGCGGGCAGCCCGTCCCCTCTCCTTTGTTCATGGTCTTTCATTACATTATACCTACTGTCGGCTCTTATAGATTGTGGTGCGCCCGACAAACGGGCCTCCCGACCCGTGGGAGCGACGACGCGTCTTTATTCCCCCACGGTTCGAATTTCTAACACATGAGTCCGATGTACGACACGATACTTGTGCCGACCGACGGAAGCGGGGTAGCAGGGGTCGCGGCCACGCAGGCCATCGCCCTCGCCGATCGGTTCGGCGCCGACGTACACGCGCTGTACGTCCGGGAGGACGAAGCCGACGAGGGTGGGGAGATAGCGACGACGGCAGTCGCGGAACAGGCGGCGACCGCCGATGTCGCCGCCACGACGGCCGTCGTCGATGCCGACGGGCCAGTTTATCGTGCGATCCTCGACTACGCCGACGACCACGGCGTCGACTGTATCGTCATGGGAACCCACGGTCGGACCGGCCTCGGCCGCTATATCCTCGGCAGCGTCGCGGAGCGGACGCTCCGGGAGTCGCCGGTCCCGGTCGTTACCGTCCACGAGGAGACGGTCGTCGACGAGGATCTGGAGACGATCCTCGTCCCGACCGACGGGAGCGACTGTTCGGAGGCCGCGGCCGCCCACGCCGTCGCCCTCGCGGAAGCGACCGGCGCGTCGCTCCACGTCGTCCACGTCGTCGACCTCGGCGTCCTCCCGGTCGACGAGTCGGGCGCCCTCATCGAGGAACTCCAGCAGGCCGGTCAGCACGCGCTGGAATCGGTCATCGACCGTGCCGAGGACGTATCGAGCGTGCAGGCGTCGGTCCTGAGCGGGTCCCCGTACCGCGCCATCGTGGACTACGCCGAGTCGGAGGACGTCGATCTCGTCGTGATGGGGACCCACGGCCGGACCGGGTTCGACCGCTACCTCCTCGGTAGCGTTACCGAACGGGTCGTCCGCCTCAGCGACCGCCCGGTGCTCACGCTCGACGACCACGAGCGGACCTGAGCGGCGTCGTCCGTTCTCGGCGGGTGAGAATCATCCTCACAATATTATCAATAAGACAACAACTTTCGAGTGGTGAGATCACCATGTCCCTCGACGACCTGATGCGGACGGACGTCGTAACGACAGCCCCGGAAACGCCCGTCGACAAGGTGGCGGCCGTGATGCGAGACGAGAACGTCGGGAGCGTCGTCGTCGTCGCGGACGGCACGCCGGTCGGCCTCGTGACCGACCGGGACATCGCCGTTCGCGTCGCGGCCGGCGGGGAGGACCCGTCGACGCTGACCGCGGAGTCGGCGATGACGCCCGACCCGGTGACGGTCGACGACGATACCGGCGTGTTCGACCTCTGTACCACGATGTGTGACCACGAAGTTCGGCGGATGCCGGTCACTGACGACGGCGAACTCGTCGGCATCGTGACCCTCGACGACCTGATCGTCCTCCTGACCGCGGAACTGGGGAACCTCGCCGGCGTCATCGGCGCCGAGTCGCCACCCTACTGAACGCGTGTCGGCCCGGCGCAACCCCTCGTTCTCACGCCGTAGGAATCCCCGCCGACATTGATGAATATTCGCCGACATTTCTACCCATGGACTTCGACGAGTTCACCGGTACGATCCAGCATCGCCTCGAACTCCCCGGCACCGGCGAGACGGTTCGCGCCATCCGCGCGACGCTGTCGACGCTCGGACAACGCATTCCGGCCGGCGCCGCCGAGGACCTCGCCGCCTCGCTCCCGATGGAGATTCGCTGGTACCTGACCGGTGCCGTCCACGAACACGGCCAGCGCTTCGACTGGCGGGAGTTCGTTGCCCGCGTCAGCGACATCGAGAACGCCGACGCCGCCGACGCCGCGTACCACGCACAGGTCGTCGTCGACCTGATGCACTCGCAGGTGCCAGCCTCCGATTTCCAGCAACTGCGCGATCAGCTTCCGGAAGACGAAGACGACGAGAACTGGGGTAAGCTCTTCCAGCTGGTCGACGCCGGCGGGTGGGACGAGGCGCGCGGGGAGTAGCTCGGCAGCGGAAGCCGATTACTCGGAGTAGCCTTCCTGCAGGAACGTGCCTTCCGTCTCGTACATCGAGACCAGTTCTTCGATGAACTCTTCGTGGGTCTCGTCCTCTTCGAGGTGTTTGTCCAGCCGTTCTTTGAGTTCGTCGCTGATTTCGAGCGTGTGGGTCATGGGCGTGGGCGTCTCCGTACCTCCCCAAACGCGGCCACGATGGAAATAGCTAGTCCCCGCGTTCGGGATGGATCGTCAGAACGGGCACGTCGAGGGTTCGAACGACCCGTTCGGTGACGCTGCCGATCAGCGCGTGCTGGATGCCGGTCCGGCCGTGGGTGCCCATCACGACGAGGTCGACGCCTTCCGCCTCGGCGTACTCCCGGATACACCGGTGGGGAACGCCGAGGCGGATGGCCTCGACCGCCGGCACGTCCGCCGCCTCGGCGCGGTCGAGCACCGCCGCCGTCGGGTTCCGGTCCGACTCCTCGACCAGTGCCACGACCTCGTCGTGGTCCATGTCGGCGCTGATGGGGCTCATGCGCACGTCGACCACGTAGAGTGCGTGGACGGTCGCGCCGTGTGCCTTCGCGAGGGCGACGGCGTGGGCGGCCGCGGCCTCGGCCCCGGGACTCCCGTCCGTCGGGACGAGGATCGTCTCGTACATCGTCCGTCCCGACGGGGGCGGTTCCCTTGAAGGTAGGCGGAAAGTGGACCGACTGCTCCCCGCCCCGACGATGCCAACTATGATGGTGTCGGGCCGTGCGCCTACAGGTATGCCCAACTACCGAACCCTCCACGATCCCAACGCGGAGTACACGATGCGGGATCTCTCGGCCGAGACGATGGGCCTCTCGGCCGACCGCGGTCCCCGCGATGTCGAGATTACCGACGTACAGACCACGATGGTCGACGGCAACTACCCCTGGGTGCTCGTTCGCGTCTACACCGACGCCGGCGTCGTCGGCGACGGCGAGGCCTACTGGGGCGGCGGCGACACCGCCATCGTCGACCGGATGGCACCCTTCCTCGTCGGCGAGAACCCCCTCGACATCGACCGCCTGTACGAACATCTGATCCAGAAGATGTCCGGCGAAGGGTCGATTTCGGGCAAGGTGATCTCGGCCATCTCGGGCATCGAAATCGCGTTGCACGACGTGGCCGGCAAGCTCCTCGACCTGCCCGCGTACCAACTCCTCGGCGGGAAGTACCGCGACGACGTGCGGGTGTACTGCGACTGCCACGCGGGCGACGAGTCCGAACCGGCGTCGAACGCCGAGGAGGCCGAACGCGTCGTCTCCGACCTCGGCTACGACGCGCTGAAGTTCGACCTCGACGTGCCCTCGGGCCACGAGGTCGACCGTGCCAACCGCCACATGCGCGGCCCCGAGATCGAGCACAAGGCCGAGATCGTCCGGCAGGTCTGCGAGACGGTCGGCGACCGCGCCGACGTGGCCTTCGACTGCCACTGGTCGTACAGCGCCGGGAGCGCGAAACAGCTCCTCGCAGCGGTGGAAGACTACGACGTGTGGTGGATCGAGGACCCCGTCCCGCCGGAGAACCACGACGTACAGCGCGAGGTCACGCAGTCGTCGACAACGCCGGTCACCGTCGGCGAGAACGTCTACCGAACCCACGGCCAGCGCCGCCTCATCGAGGAGCAGGCAGTCGACATTCTCGCGCCCGACCTGCCGAAGGTCGGTGGGATGCGCGAGACGCAGAAGATCGCCAACCACGCCGACCTCTACTACATCCCCATCGCGATGCACAACGTCTCCTCGCCCGTCGGGACGATGGCGAGCGCACAGGTCGCGGCGACCATCCCCAACGCCCTCGCCGTCGAGTTCCACAGCTACCAGCTCGGCTGGTGGGAGGATCTGGTCGAGGAGGACGACCTGATCGAGGGCGGACGCATGTCCGTCCCCGAGAAACCGGGGCTCGGTCTGACGCTCGACCTCGACGCCGTCGAGGCGCACATGGTCGAGGGGGAGACGCTGTTCGACCCGGCGTGACTCGAGCCGAGGCGAGGAACAACGTTTAGTCACCCCCGTCCATTCTCCGGGTGATGAGCGAGAGCGAACCTTCAGCTGAGGAGTTGGAGCCGGAGACGATCACGGGCGGCCAGTTGGCGAACTGGCTGAACAAGCACGGTCCCGACTGGGTACTCGAAATCGAGCCGATCGGGCGGGAGACCGAGTACCTCGGCTTCATCGACGACCGGTTCAAGCTCCACCACGAGGGCGGTATCGACTTCGTCGCGCTGGACTATCTGGGCGAAGTCGCCGACGAGGCGCGTCGGATCGAGTACGTCCACCGTGACGACTCGCCGTTCGCGGTCGACGAGGACGAAGACGACGACGCCGACGAGTCGTAGGCGGCCATCTATTTGTCCGCGCATCCCCGAGTGGGCGCCATGCGCTTCGACCACGTCGGCATCGCCACGCGCGACGCCGACACGCTGGCCGACCTGTTCGGCACGCTGTTCGACGCGCCGGTCGCCCACCGGGAGACGTTCGACGGCCTCGACGTGACCTTTCTCGATCTGGGCAACGGCTATCTCGAACTGCTCGAACCGCTCGACGACGAGGGCGAGGGGGCGATCCCTCGGTATCTCGACCGCGAGGGGCCGGGCATCCACCACGTCGCCCTCGAAACGCCCGACGTGGCGGCCGCTCTCGACACGGCACGGGAACACGGGGTCGCCCTCGTCGACGAGACGCCCCGACCGGGCGCGTGGGGACACGAGGTGGCCTTCCTCCACCCCAAATCGACCGGTGGCGTCCTCGTCGAATTCGTCGAACACTGATGTACGACCCGTTCACCTACCGGGCGGGCGTGACGCCCGACGAGACGGCGCTGATCGACGCCGACCGCGAGGAGCGGTGGTCGGTGGCCGACCTCGACGCAGCGATTGAACGGGTCGCCGGCCGCCTCTCGGCGCTCGGCGTCCGCCCCGGCGACCGTCTCGGCGTCTGTCTCCCGACCCGCCCGGCCGCAGTCCGGGTGATTCACGCCGCGATTCGGCTCGGTGCCGTCCTCGTTCCGCTGGGGCCGACACTCGCGCCGCCGGAACTCGCCACGCGACTGGACCGGGCGGACGTGACGACGATCGTCTGTGACGCGTCGACGGAGGCCGACGCCGTCGCGGCCGTCGACGCCGCGTCGGACGGTGACGCCGCCGTTCCCGTCACGTCCGTCGACGATCCTACGACGGACCGCGCCGTCGCCCTCGACGCCCAGATGCCGGAGGCCGTCGTCCCTCACGACTGGCCGCTGGACGCGACGGTACTCGTGCCCTTCACCTCGGGCACGACGGGCGCGCCGAAAGGCGTCCGTCTCACGCTCCGAAACCTCCTCGCGAGCGCCGTCGCCTCCGTCTTCCGCCTCGGGTTCGACCGCCGCGAAACGTGGCACGTCACCCTCCCCCTCCACCACGTCGGCGGCTTCACCCCCGTCTTCCGGATGCCGCTCTACGGGATGACGGTCGTCCTCCGGGAGTCGTTCGACGCCGACGCGGTGGCCGCGGATCTGGAGCGCTACGACGTGACGGCCACCTCGCTCGTGCCGACCCAACTGGGCCGCATTCTGGATGTGACGGACGGATCGCTCGCCCCCTCGCTCCGCACGGTCCTCCTCGGCGGAGCGCCCGCCACCGAGGCTCTCCTCGACCGCTGTGCCGAGCGCTCGGTGCCCGTCTTCCCGACCTACGGCATGACGGAAGCGGCCTCGCAAATCGCGACGGCGACGCCCGAGGAAGCGCGCACGAATCCGGGGACGGTTGGTCGGCCGCTGTTCTGGACCGACCTCACCGTCCGCGACGGCGACGGCGACGAGCGACCGCCGGGCGAGACGGGCGAACTCGTCGTGTCGGGGCCGACGGTGTCGCCGGGCTACCTCGACGCCGACCGGACGGCCGAGGCCTTCGGTGACGACGGCCTCCGCACTGGCGACGTGGGCTACCGCGACGAAGGGGGGCTGTTCTGGGTCGTCGGCCGCACCGACGACCTGATCGTCACGGGCGGTGAGAACGTCGCGCCCGCGGAAGTCGCGGCCGCCCTCCGCGACCATCCGGATGTGGCCGACACGGCCGTCGTCGGTCTGCCGGACGAGGAGTGGGGCGAGCGCGTGGCCGCGCTGGTCGTGCCACGGGAGGATGCACGCTCGGCGTCGGCACTCGAATCGGCGCTCGACGACCACTGCCGGGAACGCCTCGCGGGGTACAAGGTGCCGCGGACGGTCGGCTTCGCGGACGAGATTCCCCGCACTGACTCGGGGACGGTCGACCGGACGGCGGTGCGCGAGCGGTTGGCCTAGCCCGTCACACCGTTCTCGGCGGGTGACACCCGGCGTTCGAGCGCTAGCAGGCCGACCGCGAGACCGACACAGCCGACGAGTAGCGTCGGCCAGAGCAGGTCCGCGTACCCGAAGTCGAAGAAGGCACCGCCGATGGCGGCGCCGAGGCCCATCCCGAGTCGCTTGGCGATTTCGATCAGCGAGAGCCGCGAACCGCGTTCGTCGGCGTGGCCCAGGTCGCTGGCGAGCGACGTGACCAGCGGCGAGTGGAGGACTTCGCCCACCGTCCGCAGGACGAGGAAGGCGCCGATCAGCCCCACGCCGAGGAGGGTGGGGACGAAGTCGACCAGCACGACGGCGAGAAAGCTCACGCCCCAGAACGCCGTGGAGGCGATCAGGCCGCGGGTGCGCCGCCAGTCCCCTATCATCCCGAGGACGGGCATCTGGAAGACGACGAGGACGAGCGGATTCAGCACGTAGAGCGTCCCGATCTGGGCCGAATCCAGCCCCAGCGTCTCGCTGGCGACGACGGGAACCGTCGCCTGCATCTGGGCGTACATGACGGCGAAGCCGACGTTGAGGAGGGCGAGAGCGACGAGGCGGTGCCGAGAGATGGCCCGCCCCCAGTCGCCGACGCTCTCGGAGAGGGTGGCCGCAGGTCGTCCCTCGTGGACCCGGGGGAGCGCGACGACGAGGACGACGGCGACGACGGCGGAGGTGAGACCGTCGGCGACGAAGACGGCGGTGTTAGCGAACTCGTAGAGGACGCCGCCGACGACGAACCCGGAGCCGAAGCCGACGTTGCTAGCGACTTTCAGGAGGCCGTAGCCGCGTTCGCGCTCCGCGGGATCGGTCAGGTCGGCGATCATCGCCTGACTCGCCGGGGCGTACAGCCCGGTCGTCAGGCCGGCGGCGGTCGCGACGGCGATAAAGCCCGCGCCAGTGGTGACGAGGGCGTAGGCGGCCAACGTGAACGCCGACAGCACCATGCTCCCGACCATCACCGGCCGGCGGCCGTAGCGGTCCGCGAGGTAGCCGCCGACGGCCGTGCCCGTCGCCGTGGCGACGTTGTTGGCCAGCAAGCCGAGGCCGACGACCGAGAGCGCCAGTCCGATCTGCAGGTGGAAGTGGATGCTGGCGAAGGGGTAGACGAGACCGGCGCCGAAGACGTTGATGAGGCGGCCGCCGGCGACGGCGTAGACGGGGCGGCGGAATCCCCGGACGGCGTCGAGCGTCGATCCGAACACGCTCGGTGGTCGGGAACGCCACCACGTCAACGGTTCGTTTCCGGGTGGCCGTGTGACGGCGACCCGCGGCGCGCGACTGACGGGGTCGCGCCGACAGATATTTCCAACTATCCAACATTTTTTGCGTATGGTCCCCTCTCGTCGCGCGTTCCTGTACGGCGCGGGTGTCGCCGTCGCGAGCAGCCTCGCCGGGTGTGCCGGCGTCGGTCTCGGGGACTCGCCGCAGCTCGGCCAGCTCGGCGTCACGAACTACGACACGCAGTCGCACGTCGTCCACGTCCTGCTCTTGGAGGGTGACGAGCCTGCCTACTGGACCTCGAAACGCGTCCCCGCCGCCGAGGGTGACGTGCTGGGAACGGCGGTGTTCGAGGGGGATCCGGCAGGGGTCGAGCCGAATCGGCTGCTCACTCGACTGGACGGCCAGTCGCTCTCGGCAGCCGACCGGTTCGACTTCGCCGAGTACGAGGCCGACTGTCTGGGACTCCAGATCGAAATCGGCGACGAGAGTCGGCCGCCCGAGCTCTCGATCTGGTACACGGCCGGTCCCGACCCGTGCGAGACGACAGAGACGACGGAGTGACCGTCGTCGCCTCCTCAGTCGTCCTCGGGGAGGACGCGGCTGGAGATGATGCTCGATCCGGGGATGCTCGACGGGGCCGAGGTCTCCCGGAGCGCGAACCGCTGTTTCACCGTGTCGTAGGCGAAGACGACCGTCCCCAGGATGAGCATGGTGTCACCCGGGAGCCGCGCCCAGAACAGCAGTTGGATCAGGTCACGGTTGTAGAACGCCAGACTGCGCGCGGCGTCGTAGTTTACGGTGAATGCGGTTTCGAGTTGCAGGAAGCCTACGGGCAGGACGGAGCCGAACACCATCACCGCGAGGCCGACGTTCCAGAGCCAGAACGACCACTTCAGGCGCCGGGGATTCCACTGGCCCGGATCGACCGCGATGCGGAGCATGTAGGTGACCATGCCGAGCGCGAGGAAGCCAAAGGCGCCGAACATGGCCGCGTGGGCGTGGCCGACGGTCAGGTACGTGCCGTGTTCGTAGTAGTTGATGATCGGGAGGTTGATGAAGAAGCCGAGGACGCCCGCGCCGACGAAGTTCCAGAACCCGGACGCGATGATGAACGCGAACGGCAGGGAGTAGGGGAAGGACTCGCCGGCGGTGACGAGCGCGCGGTACTCGTTGAGCGCCTCGAAGAGGATCAGGACGAGGGGGATGAGCTCGAGCGTCGAGAAGACCGAGCCGAACGGAATCCACACGTCGGGCTGGCCGATCCACCAGTAGTGGTGGGAGACGCCGATGACGCCCGAGCCCATCACGAACAGCGCCTGGAACATGACCGCCTTCTCGGCGGAGCGCCGTTTGAGGAGGTTCATCGACACCAGCGTGATGCCGACGATGGCGACGATGAAGAACTCGAAGGCGCCCTCGACCCACATGTGGACGACCCACCACCGCCAGAACTCGGTGACGACGATGTTGGTCTGGGGGGTGTAGAACATACCGGCGGTAAAGAGGAGGGCGATGGAGCCACCGGCGTAGAGGATCATGTGCGCGAGGCCGAAGGGTTCCTCCCGGTCCAGCAAGGGCTTGAACCCGCGAGCGACGAGGAACGCCCAGAAGACGAAGCCGGCGAGCAGGCCGAACTGCCAGAGGCGACCGACTTCCAGGTACTCCAGCCCCTCGTTGCCGATGATCCACCAGAGTGCCCCGTCGATGTAGCCGTTGGCTCCGAGCCAGATGCCCGCGAAGCCGCCGACGACCACGACCAGCAGGGCGCCGATCAGGGCGTGGACGTACCGCTTCTGATTCGAAGGTTCGGTCCCCGTCAGCAGCGGTGGGAGGAACAGGCCGGCGCCGAGCCACAGCGCCGCGATCCAGACGACGCCGAGGTCGATGTGGTAGGTCTTCGCCAGCGCGAACGGGAGGATGCCCACCACGTCGACACCGAGGAGTTCACCGAGGCCGAAGAAGCCGTCGCGCTCGATGTAGTAGTGGGCCAGAAGTCCGCCCAGCATGACCTGCCCGAGAAAGAGCGCGGCACCGATCGGGATGAACCGCGTCGCCGCGCGCTGACTCGGGAGGAGGTCGATGTCGTCGGGGTGAGGAATCGAGACGCCCTTCGTCTCCGGTTCCGGCAACTCGACCGACTTGTAGAGCCAGACGCCGATGCCCGCGCCGGCGACGAGCAACACCATGGCGATGACGCTCCAGGTCATCGTGCCCGCGGTGGGTTCGTTACCGGCGAGGGGCGCGTAGGGCCAGTCGTTCGTGTAGGTGTGGTCCGTACCCGGGCGTTCGGTGTGGGAGAACCACGCGGTCCAGAGGGCGAAGTCCGCGAACCGACGCGCGTCGTCAGCGGACTCGATAGTGCCCTCGGGGAGGCCGTGTTCGAGACTGCCCTCGTGGTAGCGCTCGACGTAGTCCGCACGCACCTGCTGGTGGGCGTACACTTCGGCCGCCGAATACTCGACCGGCTCCGTCGTGTCGGTGGAGGCGAGGTCCTCCTCGACGAGGCTGTCGACCGCGGCCTGTTCGGCCCCGGAGAGGTCGCTATAGGCCTCACCGTACCGTTCCTCGGCGTAGTACGACTGCATATACTGTACCTTCCGATCCAAGGCATCGGCGGTGTAGTCGCTCCCGAAGTACGCCCCGTTACCGAGAATGGAGCCGTGGTTCATCAGGGCGTCCGACTGAAATACGGTCTTCCCTTCGCGTATCTGTTCGCCCGTGACGACCGTCTCGCCGTCGGGGCCGACGAACTCCTGCGGGATGGGTGGGGCCTGCTGGTACGAGTACCACGCCCCGGCACCCATCACCACGAGGTTGCCGACGAAGACGACGAGCAGCAGTTTCGCGAGTGTCCGTCTGCGTACTTGCATGACATCTGATTCTCCACACCCGATCCCGTTGGACGTTGGTCCGAACATATTCGTCTCGTATCGGATCGTGCGGGACGTTCACGGGGGTCGAAACGAAGATGTTCGGGTAAAGTCCTGTAGGGGTGGGCTGTCTCTCACGACGTGAAGGGCCATGCCCTACGCCAAACTCACCATCGACCTGCCGGAGGCCATCTGGATCGGGGAGGTGTCACGGGAATTTCCGGCGACGACGTTCCGGGTGTTGTCGGCGGTTCCCTCCGGTGACGCCGGGTTCGGCCTGCTCGAAATCGAGAGCGAGTCGATGCCGGCCGTTCTGGACGCCATCGAGGACCGCCCGGGAATCTCCTCCGTCCAGTTGATGCAGCGCTCCGAGGACACCGCCATCGTCCAGTTCGAGACGACCGAGCCCCTGCTGTTGCTGTCGATTCAGCAGTCGGGTGCGCCCATCGAGCTCCCGCTGACCATCCGGGACGGGCAGGCCGTCATCGAACTCACGGCGTCGCGGGACCGGCTCTCGGAGTTCGGGCGCCAGCTAGAGACGTTCGGGATGTCCTACACGCTCAATCGGGTGTACGACGCCACCGACACGCCGGACCTGCTGACCGACCAGCAGCGCGACCTGCTCGTGACCGCCGTCGAGATGGGCTACTACGACACGCCACGGGAGTGTACGCTGACGGAACTGGCCGAGGAGGTGGGGCTCGCGAAGTCGACGACGAGCGTCACGCTCCATCGGGCGGAGGAGACGGTCGTCAAGGAGTTCGTCGCCGAGCGCCTCGACGTGACGCTCGACGAGCCGCCACGTGCGGTGTCGAAAGACTAGAAGGGAAGGATCGAACGGATGCGGCCGAAGATGCTGCCACCCGTCGAGACACGGTACTCCTCGAACACCGGATGGAGCAGGTCGAGCAGTTCGGACTCGGATTCGAACGTGCGTTTGGGGAGTGCGTCCATGGCCTCCGACAGGGCGACGGCGTTCCCGGAGCCGTCGTAGGGAATCTCGGGATCACCCAGCGCCCGGACGATTTCGTCGCGGGTCGCCGGATACTCGAGATCCGCGTGGTCGAGGTATCCGACGAGTGCGGCGATACCGAATTCGACCGCGTCCGGCGACGACGTATCCTGCTGTGGCGGCCTAGCTGCCATTACCGGGCGTTGTCACCGAGCCACTAAAAACGACCGCCATCCGCTCCGCTCCGTCGAACGCTACGCATATCCCGCCGGCCCACCTTCCGTCCACCATGACCGAGTACACGACGGTCTCGATTCCGAAGGAACTCGGCGACCGCGTCGAGGAGACTATCGAAGGCACCAGTTTCTCCAGCACGAGCGACCTCGTCCGGTTCCTGCTCCGGAGCATCGTCATCCAGTACCAGCGCCGGGGCGAGTTGACCGAGGCCGAGTTCGAGGAGATCACCGACCAGTTGGCCGACCTCGGCTACCTCGACTAACCCGTCGCCGCCGAGGACGGCAGACTCACCGTCGCAACGTTGTACAGCAACGCCGCCATCGTCATCGGCCCGACGCCACCGGGAACGGGAGTCATCGCGGCCGCCTTTGCCCCGACGCTCGCGGCGTCCACGTCGCCCACGACTGCCGTCTCACCGTCCCGCTCCACCCGCGTGGCGCTCACGTCGACCACCACGACGCCCTCGGAGACCATCGACCCGTCGACGAGGCCGGGCGCCCCCGCCGCGGTGACGAGGAGGTCCGCGGTCCGCGTCTTCGCACCCAGTTCGCGGGTCTTCGAGTGACAGACCGTCACCGTCGCGTCACGCCGGCAGAGCAGGTGCGCGAGCGGCGAGCCAATCGTCGGCGTGCGCCCGACGACGACGGCGTCCTGGCCCGCCACCTCGACGCCGTGTGCCGATAGCAACTGGTCGACGGCCAGCGTGGTGACGGGGGAGACGCGGGGATCACCGGCCACGAACCGTCCGACGTTCGCGGGCGCGAAACAGTCAACGTCCTTCTCGGGGGGAACGCGCTCCCTAACTGCCCCCTCGTCGACGTGGGTCGGGAGCGGCACCTGTACGAACAGCGCGGTCACGTCGGGATCGGCGGCCAGATCCTCCACCGCTCGGTAGACTCGCTCGGCAGGCGCGTCGGCCGGCAGGTCGATCCGGCGGGTGTCGATTCCTACCTCGGCACAGCGGTCGTGTTTGCGGTCCATGAACGCCGTCGCTCCCTCGGCGTCGCTCACGAGGAGGGTGGCGAGACACGGATCGACACCGGCCTCGCGGCACGCAGCGAGCCGTTCGAGCGCCTCGTCCCGGAGGGTCGCGGCCGGGTCGTCGCCAGCGAGTCGGCGTGGCTCGGTCGGTGGCACGGCTCCCCCGAGGAGCCGCGGACTCAAAGCCGTTCGGCCGCTCACTCGGGTAACGACTCCGCCGGCGGTTCGGCGTCCAGAATCGTCAGCGACAGTTCGCGCCCCCGGCGGTCGAAGGCGGTGATTCGCTCCCACGGCGGAACTGCGAGCAACACGACGCCCGCGAGGTCGTCGCGGCGGGTGAGTTCCGCGGGGCCCTGCGGGTGGGTGAGAAAGCGGGCGCGTCCCCGGCCGGCGGGCGTTCCGAGGTCGACACCGAACACGTCGCTGACGGCCCGGCCCGCCGTCGGGAAGTAGACGTGGCTCAGGACGGGCGTCGACGGGTCGACGCCGAGGTCGGTCTCGAAGTCGCCGGCGGGCGTCGCGTCGAGGACGACGTTCATCTGCGCGGGTTCGGTCGCCGCTGCCCGTTCGAGGAGCAGGTCGATCAGGCCGCGGGTCGCGTAGACGGGTGTGTCCCCGTTTTCGTTCCTCCCACTCACGTCACACCATCTCGCGGATCATCTTCGCGTACGCAGCCGGGATGCGTCGGCGTGCGCCAGAGAGGGCATCCCGGAGCGCCGCGGTCGCATCGTCGAAGACGCCTTCTCCGTGCCCGACGAGAATGCGCTCGGGAGTGAGGTCGCCGAGAGCGTCCCGCGGCGGAATGGGTCGGAGCATGGGGTGGACGCCGAGACGTTCGTCGCCGGCACGGAAGAACGAGGCCGTCCCCACCGCCTCGGCGACGAGGAGGGTGTCGTCGGGGCCGTAGAGCGCGGCCTCCTGCCACGGCGGGAGCGAGGCGTCGCGGACGCGCCGGACGCGGTAGCCCGAATCGCCGAGTTCGTGGCCGAACCGTTCGACCGGCGCGTCGAGTTTCGACGCGACGCCGTCCATCCACTCGGGGATGGAGACGGGCACGTCGTGACGGCGAGCGACGGCCGCGGCGTCGCGTTTGTGGCGGTCGAGACAGAGTGCGACGCCGGTCACCTCGCCCAGGTCGGCGAGCAAGTCGTCGACGGCCGGCGCGTCCACTGGGTCGATCACCCACACGCCGTCGTCGGTGTCGAGGGCGTGACTCGCCCGTTGCATCCGTTCGTCGGGATAGGCGATCCAGCCGAGGCCGCCGTCCCAGCGGTCGATCTCACGCAGCTCCGCGCGACCGCCCTTCAGAGGCATACCGACGTGTGGGGACGGGACGCGCATAAACCCTCGATTGGGGAGGATTAACCCGGTTCGGCCCCTACGTCGACCGTGCTCACTCGGCTCGCCCACCTGGCCCTCGAGATCAAGGATCTCGACGCCGCGCGATCGTTCTACGTCGACCGCTTCGGCCTGCAGGCCGCCAGCGAGACGGCCACCGAACTCCGGTTCCCGGTCGGTGAGACGGATCTCGTCCTCAGGCGGCCGACCGGCGTCCCTCGGGGTGGCCTGCACACGCATTTCGCCTTCTCGGCCGCGCCGGGGACGCTGGCGGCGTGGCGGGAGCGACTCGCCGCCCTCGACCCCGAGGAAGTCGACTTCGGCGGCTACCGGTCGCTGTACGTCTACGACCCCGACGGCAACTGCGTCGAAATCGGCGGCGAGGAGGGGAACGGACGCGGCGACGCCGACACCCCGACCGGCATCTTCGAGGTTGTCCTCGAAGTCAGGGACCTCGATACCGCCGAGGCGACGTACACGGCGCTGGGGTTCGAACCGGTCGATCGTGGGGAGTCACGGCGACGCGTCAGGCTTCGGGGACCGATGGATCTGGAACTCTGGGAGCCACAACTCGGCCTCGCGGACGCTCGCGGCGGCGTCCACGTCGATCTGGGATTCGAAACGGGGGATCCGGCGGCGGCCGCCGACGCGATTGCGGCGTGGACGACGGCACGCGAGTCGGTCGCCGACGGCGTCCGGGTGCGCGACGGCGACGGCCACTGGGTGACGTTCCGCGGTTAGGAAAGGCGGTCGGTGTCGATGCCGACGCCGGGCGGCGTCACGACGAGGAAGCCCCGGAAGCGCATGAGGGTGCCGCCGGCGTCGCGAATCTCACGGGCGAACCCGGCCGCGAGGCGGTTCAGGTCGCCCTCGACGTTCAACACGAGGATCTTGCCGTCCTCGACGGCGCCGATCCACTCGTCGGGGTCGGTGCTGCCGTCGAGGATCCCGAGGACCACCTCCGACCCGCCGTCCTCGCCCCCCTCCAGTTGTTCCTCCGCGTTCCGGAGGTCGAGGTCGAACTCGCTCATGTCCGTAGGGTCGCTCGGCCGGGAGAAAAGCGTTCGGGCGCGTCGGTCCGGTGGTGTCCGGAGACGCCGACGAATCGGGGCGTTCGCGGTGGTCACCATCGGTGCCGTCGGATCCGTCAGTGGGTGATCGGACGCCCGTCCGTGACGTTCCGGAACCCCACGATCACTCTTTGACCTATCAGGACCATTACGTCCCTCCTGTTCGAGCTATTCCGATAGACCGATGACACGGCGCCCCGCGAGCGTTCTCTTGGCGATGGTAGTCGTCCTGGCCGGCTGTATGGGTCCGGTGGCTCCATCCGACGGGACACCCACTCCGACTGCCGACCGAGCATATCCCGAGGGTGCTGGACCGAACCACATCGACTTCTCGGCGCTCGACGCCGACAACGAACGTGTCGAGTACAGCCCCCGAGCCCACTGGGCGTCGTACGCCATCGTCTATACGGCGCCGGCCGAGCGTCGGCTCGTGGAAGGGAACTACTCCATCGACTCCACCACGGGAGCAATCATCGGCGAGCGCTGGAACGACGCCACCGTCTACATAAACGGGTCGACGTACGCGTTCGTCCAGCCAGCTGCGAGTGTGCCCGAACACGAGCGCGAGCGATTCGAATCGGACGACAGCTTCGTCTACCACGAGGCCACCGACGCGTACTATCGGTACGACCGGCACTACGGAAGCGTCGCGCCGACCAACATCGGGCGTCATCCCGACCTGCTCGAAGCGTACACGTGGGAAGCCACCGACACGACGACACATCACGGCGTCCCCGTCATCACCTACCGAGCGACCGGTAGCCGCGCGGATACCCGCGCGCCACCGATCGTCGACGGGACGCTCCGGCTCGGCGCCGAGGACGGCGTCGTTTACGCGTTCAATATCACCGTCGACGCGGACGAACGGTATCACTACACGTACGCGGTGAAGCCGGCCCCGTTTCCGGAGCACGAGTGGGTTGATCGCGCCCGGGAACTGAGCGCCGACAACACCACCGCCGCGGGGTAACTCTCCGAGCGTGGTGCGTTCGCGCTAGCCGTTCGGTCCGACCACTAACTGGGGTCGAACTCGCCGCGCCTGAGCCCCACCCGAACCGGCTCGTGTTCCGCCTCGCTCGGCGGCGGCGCGGTCACGAGGAGGGCTTCGAGCTGGGAGTCGTCGTCGGCTTTCACGCCCCGATCCGTACCGGCGGCGACGGTCACCACGTCGCCCGGCTCGACGCGGTGGTCCGTCTCGCCCTCGCGGACGACACCGGTGCCGGACTGAACGGCGACGACGAGGTCGCTGTCCGGCGCGTGGACCGGGATGAACTGCCCGGGGTCGAAGTAGCCACAGACGACCTGCAGGTTGTCGGTCTTGAACACTTTGTGGGCGGCGAACTGCTCGTCGTCGTAGGCGCGTTCGGCGTCGAAGTCGGTGATCGGCATAGGTATGGATCGGCGCCCGTCGGTCGGAAGGGTTCGCCCGAACGTGTTCGGTGAGGGTGGCGAGTAGGCCGATTCGCCCCGTCCCTCTGGCGATTCGGTGACACGTCTCCACCACCCGATACCGGAAAAATCCCGGACGCCGTCGGGGGCGGTGAGAACGCGTCAGGTCGCTGACTCCGGGATCGACAGGGACAGGTTTATATACGAAGGCTATCCTCTGATAGGATACAATGTCTAACGACATGGAGGATTCGTCGGATACCCCGGCGGATCGAGTTCTTCCAGGGCACGTTGGCCCGCACTGGTGAAATAGACGGTGTACGAATTTTCGACACGACGCTCCGAGACGGCGAGCAGTCGCCACGCACGTCGTTCAGTTACGACGAGAAGCGAGACATCGCCGCAGTCCTTGACGAGATGGGCACCCACGTCATCGAGGCGGGGTTCCCGGTCAACTCCGACGCGGAGTTCGAGGCCGTTCGAGACATCTCGAACGCGACCAACACGACGGTGTGTGGCCTCGCCCGCGTCGTCGACAAGGACGTGGAGGCGGCGCTCGACTCGGGCGTGGAACTGGTCCACGTCTTCGTGAGTACGAGCGACGTACAGTTGCAGGACTCCATGCACGCCTCGCGCGAGGAGGCGGTCAACCGCGCGGTTCAGGCGGTCGAACGCGTGAAGGAGGCCGGCGTGGAGTGTATGTTCTCGCCGATGGACGCCACCCGCACCGACGACGACTTCCTCGTCGAGGTGGTGGAGGCGGTCAGCGAGGTGGGAGCCGACTGGATCAACATTCCGGACACCTGCGGGGTGGCGACGCCCACGCGGTTCATGGATCTGGTCCAGATGGTCCGCGAAAACACCGACGCACGCGTCGACGTGCACGCCCACGACGACTTCGGGCTGGCGACGGCCAACGCCATCGCCGGCTTCGAGGCGGGCGCCGCACAGGCGCAGGTGTCGGTCAACGGCATCGGTGAACGCGCCGGCAACGCCGCCTTCGAGGAGGTCGTCATGGCCTCCGAGGCGCTGTACGACGTGGACACCGGAATCGACACGACCCGGATCACGGAGCTGTCCCGGATGGTTGAGGACTACAGCGACATCCCCAACCCGCCGAACAAGCCGGTCGTGGGGCGCAACGCCTTCTCCCACGAGAGCGGCATCCACGCCGCGGGCGTCATCGAGAACTCGTCCACGTTCGAACCGGGCGTGATGACGCCGGAGATGGTGGGGGCGACCCGCGAGTTCGTCCTCGGCAAGCATACGGGGACTCACTCGGTCCGCAAGCGCCTCGAAGAAATCGGCTACGAGCCGACCGACTCCGAAGTCCGGGCCGTCACGCGACTGGTCAAGGATTACGGCGCGGACAAACAGCGCGTGACGATGGCCGACCTGCGGCGCTTCGCCCGCGAGGAGAACGTCACTCGCGAGGAGGAGGTCCGCGCGTAATGGGATCGCCCCCGGCCGCTCCTCCCGTGGAGCGGCGGGTGGCCCATCTACCGGACTGCGACGGAAACAGTTATACGGCCGGAGAGGCACTCAACGGGTACGATGCGAGGGTTCGATCCCGCTCGCGGCACGCCCGCGAGCGTCGATCGTCGGAGTCGCCGGCGCGGACGCGGAGCCGGCGGTCCGATCGACCCAATTGTAGGGGCTGTATAGCCCCTCACACTCCATTCCTCGGCCCCGACCGTACCGTACATAGCCAGACGGCCACACGACCATGAACCATCCACATCGACAGTCACCGACGTACAGACGAGCATGAGCGAACGAACGACCCAACCACCCGAGACGGAGGAGGCGACCGATACGGGCGGGGAGACGGAGCCCGAGCCGACGCCGACGACGGTCACCGACGGCGCGACGTCGACCGTCCGCGCCCTCGAAAACGCCGGCATCGAAGTGATGTTCGGCGTGCAGGGCGGCGCGATCATGCCGGTCTACGACGCGCTCTGGGACTCTGATCTCCGCCACGTCATGATGGCCCACGAGCAGGGGGCGGCCCACGCCGCCGACGCGTACAACGTGGTGTCCGGCCAGCCGGGCGTCTGCCTGGCCACGTCGGGCCCCGGCGCGACCAACCTCGTGACCGGACTCGCCGACGCCAACATGGACTCGGACGCCGTGGTGGCGCTGACCGGACAGGTGCCCCAGCACATGGTCGGTAGCGACGCCTTCCAGGAGACCGACACCACGGGCATCACCGCGCCCATCACGAAGAACAACTACTTCGCGAGCGACCCCGACACCGTCGGCGACACCGTCGGCGAGGCGGTCGCCCTCGCGAGTAGCGGGCGACCGGGGCCCACGCTGGTCGACCTGCCCAAAGACGTCACGAACGGCGAGACGGATCGCGAACCCGGCATGCCCCAGACGCCGGAGACGTACACGCCACAGGACGAAGCCGACGAGGCGGCCGTCGCGGAGGCGGCCCGTGCCATCGAGTCGGCCGAGAAACCGCTGCTCCTGTTCGGCGGCGGCGTCGTGAAGGCGAACGCGTCGGACGTGGCCCGCGAGTTCGCCATCGAATACGACATTCCGGTCGTGACGACGATGCCCGGCATCGGCACCATGCCCGAGGACCACGACCTCTGTCTGTCGTGGGCGGGCATGCACGGCACCGGCTACGCCAACATGGCGATCAACCACACGGACCTGCTGATCGCCGTGGGTACCCGGTTCGACGACCGCCTGACGGGCGGTATCGAGACGTTCGCGCCGAGCGCGGAGGTCATCCACGTCGACATCGACCCCGCGGAGATCAGCAAGAACATCCACGCCGACTACCCGCTGATCGGCGACGCGGGACGTGTCGTCGAACAGCTTCACGACGCAGTGAGCGAGGCACCTGACGCCGACGAGTGGCGCGAGCAGTGCCAGACGTGGAAAGCGGAGTATCCGATGGATTACGCGGCGCCGGACGACGAACCGCTCAAACCGCAGTTCGTCGTCGAGGCGCTGGACGAGGCCACGAGCGACGAGGCCATCGTCACCTCGGGTGTCGGCCAGCACCAGATGTGGGCGTCCCAGTACTGGACGTTCCGCGACCCGCGCAAGTGGATCTCCTCCCACGGCCTCGGGACGATGGGCTACGGCCTGCCCGCGGCCATCGGCGCACGGCTGGCGGCCGACGGCGACGAGGAAGTCGTCTGCATCGACGGTGACGGCTCCTTCCTGATGACGGTCGAGGAACTCTCCGTCGCGGTTCGCGAGAACCTCGACATCACCGTCGCCATCCTGAACAACGAGTACATCGGGATGGTCCGTCAGTGGCAGGACGCCTTCTTCGAGGGGCGACACATGGCCGCCGGCTACAGCTGGATTCCGGAGTTCGACAAACTCGCGGAGGCGTTCGGCGCCCGCGGCTGGCGCGTCGACGACTACGACGAGGTGGCCGACGCCATCGAGGAGGCACTCGCCTACGACGGGCCGTCGGTGATCGACTTCCACATCGACCCCGCAGAGAACGTCTACCCGATGGTGCCGAGCGGCGGCGCAAACGACAAGTTCGCACTCTCGGAGGATCAGCTATGAGCGGCGGACTCGAAGGCCCCGAGCCGGAGGAGCGACCGACTCCCGAGGGCCGACGCAACTCGCAGGGGATTCGGATCGACCCCGAGGTCGAGGCGGAGCCCGACGCTCGTCGGGCCGTCCTCTCGGCGCTCGTGAAACACGAACCCGGTGTGCTGGCGAACATCTCCGGGCTCTTCCGGCGGCGGCAGTTCAATATCGAAAGCCTCACCG
The DNA here is from genome assembly GCF_003856835.1 of Haloplanus aerogenes. NCBI lineage: Archaea > Methanobacteriati > Methanobacteriota > Halobacteria > Halobacteriales > Haloferacaceae > Haloplanus > Haloplanus aerogenes. Next base: position 2,135,853 of record NZ_CP034145.1, on the reverse strand, counting down.
TGGGGCCGACCACCGATCCGGATAGAGCGCGGATCACGCTCGAAATCGAGGAGCCCGAACCGGGCATCGAACAGGCGAAGAAACAACTGCAGAAGCTCGTCCCGGTCATCGCCGTCACGGAGCTCGAAGCTAGCGCCATCCGGCGCGAACTCGCGCTGATCAAGGTGGACGGCTCCGCCCCCGATCAGGTCGGGGCCGTGGCGGAGATGTACGACGGCAAGACCGTCGACGTCTCTCAGGAGTCGGTGACGGTCGAGATCACGGGTAGCGAGCAGAAAATCGACGCGGCGGTCGAGACGTTCGGCCGGTTCGGTATCCACGAGATCGTCCGGACCGGCACGGCGGCGCTCGAACGCGGCACACACAAGACGACATAACCATGAGCGAAACCGAATTCACCGTCCCAGTGTACTACGACAACGACGCGAACAGTGACGCAATCGCCAACAAGACCGTAGCCGTCCTCGGCTACGGCAGTCAGGGCCACGCCCACGCCCAGAACCTCGACGACAGCGGGGTCGACGTGGTCGTCGGCCTCCGGAAGGACTCCGACTCGTGGACGCAGGCCGAGAACGACGGCCTGCGCGTCGCGACCCCGGACGACGCCGCCGCGGAGGCGGACATCGTCTCGATGCTCGTCCCCGACACCGTCCAGCCGGCGGTGTTCGAGGCCATCAGCGACGGACTGGAAGCCGGCGACACCCTCCAGTTCGCCCACGGGTTCAACATCCACTACAACCAGATCCAGCCCCCCGAGGACGTGGACGTGACGATGATCGCGCCCAAGACCCCGGGTCACCTCCTCCGGCGCAACTACGTCGAGGATACCGGCACGCCCGCGCTCCTCGCCGTCTACCAGAATACGACGGACGGGGCGAAGGAGGAAGCGCTGGCGTACGCGCAGGCCATCGGCTGCACCCGCGCGGGCGTCGTCGAGACGACGTTCCAGGAGGAAGTCGAGACGGACCTGTTCGGCGAGCAGGCGGTCCTCTGTGGCGGCATCACGTCGCTCATCAAGAAGGGCTACGAGACGCTGGTCGACGCGGGCTACAGCCCCGAGATGGCGTACTTCGAGTGTCTCAACGAGATGAAGCTGATCGTCGACCTGATGTACGAGGGCGGGATGGCCGAGATGTGGAACTCGGTCTCCGACACCGCCGAGTACGGCGGCCTCGCCGTGGGGCCGGAGATCGTCGGCGAAGGCGTCCGCGAGAACATGGACGAAGCGCTCGAACAGGTCCAGAACGGCGAGTTCGCTCGTGAGTGGATCCTCGAGAACCAGGCGGGTCGCCCCTCCTACACGCAGCTCCACGCGGCCGACCGGAACCACGACATCGAGGAGGTTGGCGCTCGGCTGCGCGCGCTGTTCTCCTGGGCCGAGGAGGCCGAGGAGGAGGAGGAGGCAGAGGCCCCGGCCGATGACTGACCGGATGGCCGCGGTCGATCACACCCACCCGACGCAGGACGCCGTCGCGGGCGCGTACCGACGCGGTCGGCAGGCTGACGGGCTGCGAGCCGACGGCGCCGGCGACGACTCGGACGCCGAGACCGACCCCGAGACAGCCCGCATGCGCGACGTGTCCCACACGCCGACGGACGGCGACGGGGCGAACGACGTCTGGGCGCGTGGCGAGACGGACGAGGTACGTGACGACGATGAGTGAGGGCACGCTCTACGACAAGGTGTGGGACCGGCACAAGGTGGCCGACCTGCCGAACGGGCAGGACCAGCTGTTCATCGGCCTGCACCTGATCCACGAGGTGACGAGTCCGCAGCCGTTCTCCGAGTTGCGGGAGCGGGGCATCGAGGTGCCCTATCCCGAGCGCAACGTGGCGACGGTGGACCACATCGTCCCCACGCGCCCAGAGGGTCGGGAGCGCCCGCTGGCCGACGAGTCGGCCGAGGGGATGCTCACGGCGCTGGAGCGCAACACCTCGGAGACTGGCATCCAGTTCTACGGGCTGGATTCGGACAAGCAGGGTATCACGCACGTCGTCGCGCCCGAGTTGGGTCTGACCCAGCCGGGGATGACGATCGTCTGTGGCGACTCCCACACCGCCACCCACGGCGCCTTCGGCTCCATTGCGTTCGGCATCGGGACGAGTCAGGTGCGGGACGTGCTGGCCTCGCAGTGTGTCGCCGCCGACAAGGCCGAGGTCCGTCGGATCGAGGTCGACGGTCGGCTCGGCGAGGGCGTCCACTCGAAGGACCTGATCCTGAAGATCATCGCCGAACTCGGCGTCGACGGCGGCGTCGGCTACGTCTACGAGTACGGCGGTGAGGCGGTCCACGACCTCTCGATGGAGGAACGGCTCGCGGTCTGTAACATGTCCATCGAGGGCGGCGCTCGCGCGGGCTACATCAACCCCGACGAGACGACCTACGAGTTCCTGCGCGGCCGCGAGTTCGCCCCCGAGGGCGAGGCCTTCGAGGAGCGCAAGGAATACTGGGAGTCGATCAAGAGCGACTCCGACGCCGAGTACGACGACGTGGTCCACCTCGACGCCGGGGATCTGGAACCGATGGTCACCTGGGGGACGAACCCCGGACAGGCCGTCGGCATCTCGGAACCAGTCCCGGCTCCCGAGGACCTCCCCGAAGGCGAACGCGAGGCCGCCCGGACCGCTCAGGAGCACACGGGCGTCACGCCCGGCGAGCCGATGGCCGGCTACGACATCGACGTGGCCTTCCTCGGCACGTGTACGAACGGCCGCGTGAGCGACTTCCGCGAGGCCGCCGCGGTGCTGGAGGGTCGAGAGGTCCACCCGGACGTGCGCGCACTCGCGGTGCCCGGCTCGCAGACGGTGAAATCGAAGCTCGAAGCGGAGGGCGTCGACGACATCTTCCGCGAGGCGGGCTTCGACTGGCGCGAGGCCGGCTGTTCGATGTGTCTGGCCATGAACGACGACTCCCTGGAGGGCGACGAGCGGTGTGCGTCCTCGTCGAACCGCAACTACGTGGGTCGACAGGGGAGCAAGGGCGGCCGGACCGTGTTGATGAGTCCGGCGATGGTCGCTGCGGCCGCCGTCGAGGGCGAGGTAACCGACGTGCGGAATCTGGAGGTGGACGCATGAGCGGCGAGGGGTCGGAGAGCCCTCGGGAAGACGGCGTCGGCGTCGAGGAGATGAAGGTCCGCCGTGTCGCCGGTACCGGCGTCCCCGTCCGTGGCGACGACATCGACACGGACCAGATCATCCCCGCCCGCTTCCTCAAGACGACGACGTGGGAGGGGATGGATCAGTACGCCTTCTACGACGCCCGCCGCGACGACGACGGGACCCTCAACGACCACCCCTTCAACGAGTACAAGGGGGCGAACGTGCTCGTCGTCAACGACAACTTCGGCTGTGGCTCCTCGCGTGAGCACGCGCCGCGGGCGCTGGCTCGCTGGGGTGTCGAGGCAATCGTCGGCGAGTCGTTCGCGGAAATCTTCGCGGACAACTGCAAGTCGCTGGGCATCCCGGCGGCGACGACGGACGCCGAGACGGTCGAGGAACTCCAGTCGTTCATCGAGGAGGCCCCCGAGGTGGGCATCGAACTCGACGTGGTCGACGAGACGGTCACTTACGACGGCAAGACCGTCGACGTGGACATCGACGAGGCGATGCGCGGGGCGCTGGTGCAGGGCATCTGGGACACGGTCGCCCTGCTCCGGTCCAACATGGACGCTATCGACGAGACGGCGGCGGACCTGCCGTACGTCGACCGATGACCGAGCGCATCGCCGTCATCCCCGGCGACGGCATCGGCCACGAAGTCGTCCCGGCGACGCTACGCGTCCTCGATGCGGTGGTCGAGTTCGAGTACGACCACGTCGAGGCGGGCGACGCGGTCGCGGAGCGGACGGGCGAACCCCTGCCCGCGGAGACGCTGGAGGCGGTCACGAACGCCGACGCGACGCTGTTCGGTGCGACCGGCGAAACCTCGGCGGACGTGATCCTCCCGCTCCGGGACGCGGTTGACTCCTTCGTCAACATCCGCCCGGCGCGGACCTACCCCGGCGTCGACGCCGTCCAGCCGGAGACGGATCTGGTCATCCTCCGGGAGAACACGGAGGGCGTCTACGCGGGGATGGAGGACCGCCTGACCGAGGACGTGTCGACGCTGACGCGGCTGGTCACGCAGTCGGCCTCCCGCCGCCTCGCGGAGTTCGCCTGCGACTACGCCGACTCGAACGGCCACGACGGCTTCACCATCGCGCACAAGAACAACGTGATGCGCGTAACCGACGGGCTGTTCGTCGACACGATTCGGGAGGTGGCGAGCGAACGCGGCGTCGACGCCGACGACGCGTACATGGACGCGATGGCGACCCATCTCGCCATGGACCCTACTCAGTACGACGTGATCGTCTGTCCCAATCTCGCGGGTGACGTGCTCTCCGATCTGGCCGCGGGGCTGGTCGGCGGTCTCGGCCTCCTGCCGAGCGCGAACGTCGGCTCGGAGCGGGGCATCTTCGAACCCGTCCACGGCTGTGCGCCCGACATCGCGGGCGAGGGCGTCGCCAATCCGGCGGCGACCATCTTCTCGGCCGCGATGTTACTCGACTTCCTCGACTACGACGACGAGGCGGCGGCCGTCCGGACGGCCGTCGAGACGACGCTGGCCGAGGGGCCGCGAACGCCCGACCTCGGCGGGAATGCGACGACCGACGAGGTTGCGGACGCGGTCGTCGACCGCCTATCTTAAAAGGGCGTAGCGTCTTCTTCCGACCATGCCGCAGATCCACCTCGACGACGAGACGGTCGCCCGCCTCGACAGCCTGCGACAGGACGACGAGGAGTACGACGAGCTCGTCACCGAACTCATCAACATCTACGAGGCGGAGGAACTGACGCTGTTCCACAGCGGCGACGAAGTGTAGCTACTCGTCGGCGTACCGCTCGCGGATATCGTCCCACTTCCCCTTCTCCTCTAGGCGCGCTTGGAGCGCGTCGGCGTACTCGCCGACGAGTCGTTCGGCCGCTTCGAGTCTGTCGGCCTCGTCGTCGCCACCCATTCCGAGGGCACCGCGGATGGCGTCGAAGACGCCGGTGCCGCTGTCCTGCTGACTCTGGCCGCCCGGTCCGCCGGGCATCCCCTGTTGTACCTTCTCCAGTTCGGGCATCATCTGGGGCAGGCTCTCCGTGTCGGGAACGATCCGCGCCCGTTCGGGGTCGTCCGCGTCTTCGATTTCGAAGTCGACGGCGGTCATGATCAACCCCCACTCCTGATTCGAGAACTCCGAGTTGCGGACCCGATCGTTGAACTCCCGGTCGACGGCCATCCGGTCGCCGACGATCCTGTCGGTCCAGTTCGACATGGACGCCCCTACGCCGACCCGACGTATCAGGGTTTCCCACGCCGTCTGGCGCGTACGCCGTCTCGATCACACGCATAACTTATGCGTCAGACGGCGATACCGCACTCTCAGTATCGCGGTTGAGCGGGCGACGGCCGCGTGTGCCGCCGTGGATTCTCGTCGTTCGACGTAATCGAGAGACGTGAGCGGGATAGACGCGTGACGCGAGCAGGAAAGCTTATATACTCCGGTCGCTCGACCACGGCTACGCAGATGTTGGAACCACTGTATCGCGCTGGCGCGTTCGCGGCATATCAGATCACCCTCGCCGTCGGCATCGCGTTGATGCCGCTGGCGTTACTCGCCCGTCGACTCGGCGTCACCATTCCGCTCGGTGACCTCGTGGCGGCGACGGGGCGGGCCTACGACCGCATGCGTCGGTAGCTCGATACCGAAGGGTTGCATTTATCAGCGCGCCCCCGCAAGGGCAGGTGATGCGTACCCCGACGAATCAGGACTTTTCACGGACGCAGGACCGTCTCGACGGGCAGGACCGCCCGGTGTTCGGGCCGGAGATCGGCGAATTCACGGACACCGACGAGCGCCTCGCTGCCGCGGGTAGCGAGGACAAGGAGATGAAAACGGGCACGACGACCGTCGGCCTCTCGACCGAGAACGGCGTCGTCATGGCCACCGACATGCGCGCGAGCGCCGGCCGGATGGTCTCCAGCAAGGACGTCCAGAAGGTCGAACAGATCCACCCGAACGCCGCCCTCACTATCGCGGGATCGGTGTCGGCCGCCCAGTCGCTCATCCGCTCGCTTCGCTCCGAGACCAGCCTCTACGAGACCCGTCGGGGCAAGGAGATGAGTATGGAAGCGCTGTCGACGCTCACGAGCAACTTCCTCCGCTCCGGGGCCTTCTTCATCGTTTCGCCGCTCCTCGGCGGCGTCGACGAGGACGGCGCGCACGTCTACAGTCTCGACCCCCTCGGCGGCATGATGGAAGAGGACTACGCCGTCTCCGGCTCCGGGAGCCAGTACGCTCTCGGTGTTCTCGAACAGGAGTACGAGGACGACCTCTCGATCGACGAGGCGCGGGGCGTCGCGGCGCAGGCCATCCAGAGCGCCGTCGAACGCGACCTGGCGTCCGGCAACGGGATCAACGTCGCCGTCGTCACCGACGAGGGCGTCGACATCTCGAAGCACAAGGACTTCGAGTCGCTGATCTAGACCCTACTGCGACCACCAGTCGGTGAACGCCCCGTCGAGGAGCGTCTCCGTCTGTTCGTCCACGTAGGCGCGCTGCATCGCAGGAATGGCCTTTCCGAGCGGCTCACCGTTCTCCACCCGGTCACGTACGCGGTCGCGCTTCCACCGGGCGGGCGTGATGCCCGATTCGACGCGCGCCCGGAGCGGCGCGACGTACGACACCGCGTCCGACTCGGTACAGCCGGCGTTCCGCAGGCCTTCGACGGCGTGTGAGAAGATGTCGTCGTAGATCATCTCCGTGTCGGTCGTTTCCTCCCCACTGTTGGTGATCCAGCGCTGATCGCTCGTGAACCCCTCACGAGCGGCGGCGTAGAAGTTCTCCCGGGCGACGCTCCAGTCCTGGTCGATCACCGGGTGTTCGTTCCGTGGCAGGCTCTCCATCAACCCGGCGAACGTCGCCATGAACGACATGGAGTCGCGGACGGTCGGTTGCGCGGCGATGGGGCGGAACTCGATGCGAGCGTTGGCGGAGGAGCGGTCGGCGCCGTCGAACACCGGCCGCACCCACCGCCAGAACGTGCCGTGTTTGCGCCGGAGCGTGGCGAACTTGTCGTCGAAGCGGTCGCCACCCTCGACGGGCATGGGAACGACCGTCGGGTCGTTGGCGACGCGGTCGACGGCTTCCTCGACGGTGTCCAGATCCTCCGGGAACCGAACCTTCTGGGCGTTCTCGCTGTTCAGGACGGATTCGAAGACGAAGATGCGGTTCTCGGCGCGCGCGTCGGCGACGACCGTCTCCGGAGCGACGCCGTCGTCGTAGAGGTCCGGCGGGAAGAAGGGGGAGTTGCCGCCGAGGGCGAGGAGGGGTCCGGCGACCCGCAGGGCGTAGTTGTGGTAGGTCGGCAGGTCGGAGGCGTGGGGCACCTGATAATGTGGTTGGATCGACGTGATGAGGCTCTCCGGCATCACGGTGTCGGCTTCGAGGGTGACGTGTGGCGCGTCGACGGTAAACGGCGTCGGCGTGTTCGGCCCGTTGGCCATCGCGTGATACCGGACCGCGTCGGTCATGTTCGTCGCGATGCGGACGCCGCCGTCGGAGATGCTGTCGGTCAGGTAGTCACGGGCCGTCTCGCCCGACGGCGGGATGGTCCAGATGCCGTCGCTGACGAGGCGCATCCCCTCGATGCGCGTCGTCTGGAGCGCAGAGAGGAGGTGCGAGCGAACGCCAGCCGACTGCGCCCGGAGGCCTTCGGCGTTCAGTGGCTGGGGGCTCGTCGTCAGTTCGGCGTTGTGGAGGCCGAGTTCCTTCTCGAAGCGGATGAGTTCGAGGAGCCGACGGGGAACGCGGACGAGTTCCGCGCCCGTCTCCGCGTCCTCGCGCTCCTGGCGCCACCGGCCGTCCGCGACGGCGTAGAACTCGTACTCCAGCCCGATGATCGAGCGGTGGTTGTCGAAGGTGCCGTCCTTGAGTTCGCTTTTGACCACCTCGGCGTCTGCCTGCGCCTGCGCCCGGAACTCCGAGACGTCGACGTCGAGCACTGCTCGGACCTGCGCCGCCAGGTCGCTGTTCATACCCCTCCCTGCACGATACAGCGTCTTGAATCCGATGCCTCCGCGCCGAACCCGTCGCGCTTAACCGCCACGCGGACGGAGCCCGGACCGATGGATTTCGCCGACTTCGCCGACCGCGTCGACGCCATCGAGGCCGAATCTGCCGACCTCGCGATCACATCGCTGGTCGCGGACCTATTCGTCGACGCTGGCGCCGACCTTCCCGTGGTCGCCCGACTGTTGCTCGGGCGGGTCTTCCCCGCGTGGGACTCGACGACCCTCGACGTCGGACCGAACCTCTGTCACGAGGCGCTCGCCCGCGCCGCCGGGCCGAACGTCACCGCCGACGACGTGGCGGCGACGCTGGCCGACGCTGGCGAGATCGGTGCAGTCGCCGAGTCGCTGGATCTCGGCGGCCAACAGGGCCTGGCCGCGTTCGGCGCCGCCGAGCCCGATCCGCTGACCGTCGCCGAGGTGGACGACCGCCTGCGGGACCTCGCCGCCGCCGAGGGGGCAGGGAGTCGCGACCACAAGGTCGACGTGCTCTTCGGCCTGTTCAACCGGACCGATCCGGTCGCGGCGCGCTATCTCGCCCGACTCGTCCTCTCGGAGATGCGGATCGGGGTCGGCGAGGGCACCGTCCGCGACGCGATTGCCGAGGCGTTCGACGTGCCGGCCGACGACGTCGAACGCGCCCTACAGGTCACCAACGATTACGGATCGATGGCCGTCCGCGCCTGCGACGAGGGGGAAGCGGGGCTGGCGGCGGCCGAACTCGCCGTTGGCCGACCGGTGCAAGCGATGCTCGCCCAGACCGGGACGGCCGCCGACGCCGTCGAAGCGTGGGAGTCGGTCGCCGTCGAGACCAAATTCGACGGCGCACGGGTGCAGATCCACCACGACCCGGCTGACGAGACCCGCGTGTTCTCCCGGAATCTGGAGGACGTGACCGACGCCCTGCCGGAGATCGTCGAGTTCGTGGCCGACCTCGACGTGCCCGTCATCCTCGACGGTGAAGCCATCGCCGTCGACGACGCGGGCGATCCGCTCCCCTTTCAGGAGGTACTCCGGCGATTCCGCCGGAAACACGACGTGGCGCGGATGCGCGAGGAGGTGACCGTCGAGTTCCGAGCGTTCGACTGCCTTCACGTCGACGGGACGGATCTGCTCGATGCGCCGCTTCTCGACCGGCGGGAGCGGCTGTCGTCGGTGTTGTCGGACGGACTCTCGCCGCTCACGGTCGCCGAGGACGTGGAGACCATCGCCGACCACGAGGCGACGGCCCTCGACGCGGGCCACGAGGGGATCATGCTCAAGAATCCCGAGTCGGCGTACACGCCGGGCAAGCGTGGGCAGAACTGGCTGAAACGCAAGCCGGACGTGGAGACGCTGGACCTGGTCGTCACGGGTGCGGAGTGGGGTGAGGGGCGCCGGGCGAACCACCTCGGTACGTTTCTGTTGTCGGCGCGGGACGAGGACGAGTTCGCGACCATCGGCAAGGTGGCGACGGGCATCACCGACGAGCGACTGGCCGAGTTGAGCGACCGCCTCGAACCGCTGATCCGGAACCAGGAGGGCACCGAAGTCGATATCGAGCCGGAAGTCGTCTTCGAGGTGGGGTACGAGGAGATTCAGGCGTCGTCCACCTACGGCTCGGGGCACGCGCTCCGATTCCCGCGGTTCGTCGCCGTTCGGGAGGACAAGACGCCGAGCGAGGCCGATTCGCTGTCTCGGATCGAGCGTCTCGTCGATGAGCACGAATAGCGACGAGAGGGTGGGCGCTATCGAGGGGATCACGACGCGACCGCCTCCGGCACGGTACTATTGAATTAATAACGCTTTCGACAGGTCGATCCTCGCCTCGGTAATCGGCTCCTTGTCACCCGGTAATGACCCGAGGATCGGGTTACAGGCTCGGACATACATCACTCTGCTAACTATTAATTGCGGGTTAGTCACGCTAATCGCCGCCTTAGCGCTATTAAGCGCTCAATAGCTAACCGGGTGTCGTCGTGGATATTCGATGCGGCGGCGAGTGGTCGTCCGCGTCCCACAGGGTGTTCGGCGACACCGGATTTCGCCAACGGCGGTTCGACTCCGTCGGTGGGTCTCCCCGCGAGGGGGAACACAACGATGACAGACGAGACATTCAACCTCTCCCGTCGGAAGGCGCTCGCTGCCCTCGGCAGTATCGGCGTCGCCTCCGCGGGCGCAGGCCTCGGGACGAGTGCGTACTTCAGCGATCAGGAAACGTTCGAGAACAACCAGCTTACCGCGGGGACGCTGGACATGAAGGTGGCCGCGACGGAGTACTACTCCGACTGGAGTAGCGACGAAGCGGCGTATGCGGGCATGGCCGCCGACGCCGCGTCGACGGACATTCGCCTGCCCGCAGGCGATGAACAGTCCGACGCACAGGACATCGCCATCGATATCGACGGCGACAACTACGCCAACTTCTTCGACGCCATCTCGACGGACGCGGACGGCAACCCGTATAACCGCGTCAACGGCGGCGTGGCGGCCGCGGCGGAGGGACTCTGTGGCACCGAGAGCGACGCGGACGGCCCGGTCATCATCGATATCGGCGACGTGAAGCCCGGCGACTTCGGGGGGGCGCAGTTCGCGTTCGAACTCTGTGACAACCCCGGCTACGTCTGGCTCACCGGGGGACTCGAGAGCGCCAGCGAGAACGGCGTGACCGAACCCGAAGGTGACGACCCCGACGAGGAAGCGGGAACGGTCGAACTCCTCGACGAGATTCAGGTCGCCTACGGCGTCGGGCCGATCAACGGCGACACGTCGGCCTTCGAGGACACCGACTCGGGCTTCCAGCCGACGAACCAGCAGAGCCTCCGCGAGTTCCTGGAGATGGTCAACAGCGGGACCGGCATCGCCCTCGAGGGCGACACGCCCGCAGAACAGGGTGGCGGCACGGGCCGCAACTGTTTCGCTGGCAGTCCGGAGACCGGCTCGGCGGTCCACCAGGTGAGCGTGGTCTGGTGGCTCCCCATCGACCACGGGAATCAGGTGCAGTCCGACTCCGTGACGTTCGATCTGGGCTTCTATACGGAGCAGTGCCGACACAACGACGGCAGCGGCAACCGAGCGATGACCATCACGACCGAACGAGCGTTCAGCGGGAGCGACTCGCAGAACTGCAACTTCGGTAGCCCGATCAGCCTCCCGTACGGTGGTCTCGGGAGCGAACAGGTCCTCAGTATCGACCTGTTCAGCGATCCGGTCGAAATCGAGATCGATCTGGCGAAGGAACTCGTCGGCGGGCAGTACCCCGACAACTTCGGATTGGCGTTCAACACGAACGACGACGACGCTGCCGACGACGCTGGCGACTTCCAGGTGCTCTACACGGCCGGGAGCGGCTTCTCGTACGAGTCGCCGGTCGCGACAGGGTCCTCGCCTGGCCTCCCGAGCGGTATCGACGGCACGGCCGAGGGTAACGGTCGGTACACCATCGAAATCGATCGCAGTCTGCTCGGTACCAGCTTCGCCGTGGGTGGCAAGGCGGGCTACGCGAGCGAGACCCCGCCGAGCGGGAGCGGCAACGTCGTCGTCAACTTCACGCCCGAGTTCTGCTTCGGGCCGGACGGCTTCGACGACGCGAGCACCTACGTCGACGTGAACCTCGAATAACTGGCTGGTATACGCCAGTTCCGAAGCGTCTCTTTTCGCTCGATTCTGCACGCCGCACATTTGTACGCGCGACCCGTTCATCGACACATGACCATCCGCCACGACACCCTTACCGTCCGCTGGCTCGGATACGCGACTGCCCGCATCGACGACGAGACGGTCGTCTACACCGATCCGGGCCGCTACGGCGTGCTCACGGGCGAGTGGCGGGCGCCCGACGGTGTCGACACCCGCCACCCTGCCGGCCCTGCCTACGACGCCCGCGACGGTGACCTCGTCCTCGTCACCCACGACCACCACTACGACCCCGACGGGATACGACGTGTCGCCGCGCCGGGCGCTACGCTGGTCGTCTACGAGGGTGTCGACGCCGAGCGCGCGGGCCGGCCGCCGTCGCCCGAATCGCTCGCGGAGCGGGAGGGGTACGACCTGATTCGGATCGGCGAACGCGAGAGCGTCGAGGCCGCAGGCGTCCCGATCCGAAGCCTCCCCGCCTACAACGACCCGGAGGGGCCACACACGAGGCCGGACGGCTCCGTCGTCCACCCGGAGGGGTTCGGCGTCGGCTATCGGTTCGAACTCGGTGACATCCCGGTGTTCTGGCCCGGCGACTCGGACGTCCTCCCCTTCCACGCCGACCTCGACGTCTCCCTCTTGCTGGCCAACATCTCGGGATCGGTCTGCATGGACCGCCACGAGGCCGCCGACCTCGCCGAGACGCTGGACCCCGATCTGGTCTGCCCGATCCACTACGACACCCAATCGTTCCTCGCGGCGGATTCGCGGGCGTTCGCGGCCGACGTGGCCGCTTGCGGGGTTCCCGTCGTCCTCGACGAAGGGTGGGAGTGAAATCGATCAGGCGTCGACGCTGGTGGTCACCCGGTCGGTCGTCTCGTCCGCGTCGCTCCAGTCGCCGATTCGCTCGAACGCCACCCCTTCTTCCACCAGTATCCCGACCAGCGTCGCGTTCCCCCGCGGCACGTCGATGTGGTTGCCGTCGACGTGTGCGTCCGGATGTTCGGCGGGTTCGGGTTCGAAGTGAGCCGCGAGTTCGATGCCGTCCGGATGAGCGTAGCCGCGGATGTGGGTCTGCCACCACTTCATCCCCGTCGGGTGGTCGCGGACGTACTGGGCCCGTCGCACGTTCACGATTTCATTCCGGTAGTGGTACGACATCTCCCAGCCGGGTTCGAAGAAGTGTTCGCCGAGAAATGCATCGACTTCCGGTTCGTCCATCGCGACGACGACGGCCGGATTATCGGGTTTCGGCTTCGAGAAGAACGTCTTGCGGAGCCACCAGAACGACCGCTTGAGCGCGCGAAGCGGCGTTTCGGGCAGATGTCGGAGCCGCTCGATGTCGAATTCGAACGCCATACACCCGATGTGTCTTCGGGGTAGATAAGTGTGATCGAGACTACAACACGCCCATTTCAGTCAGTCGCGTCGGGAGATACTCGTCGGTGACGAAGTCGAGGCCGCGGGAGGCGAGCGCCTGCTGTTCGGCCTTCTTGCCGATGTCGAGCTGGAGTTCGATCTGTTCCTCCCAGTAGTCGGTCATGAACCGCGGGTCTTCGAGTTCCGACTCCAGTGCATTTACGTCCGAATCCGCGAGCGGGTCGGTCGGCAGGTCGTACTCCACGATGTCTGCGGGCTGGATGCCCACGAACCGCGCTTCGGGCGTGGCGAGATACTCCGAGAGGTGCGCGCTCTTGATCGACCCGTAAGCGACGGAGCCGTAGATTCGATACGACCACGGGTCGCCGTCAGTGAAGACCACGACGGGCAGGTCGAGTTCGTCGTGCAGGCGCTTGGTGATCCGACGGGTCGCTCGCGCCGGCTGACCCTTGAGGTGGACGATGAGGGCGTTGTAGTCCGTGTCGAAGCCGTTCTCGACGAGGCGGTCCCGCATCCCACCCGTCTCGACACAGAGGATGAAGTCGATGTCGTGGTCGAGAAAGTCGATGGTGTCGGGGTTGTTCGGGATCTGGTACCCTCCCTCGCCCACGTCCTCCTGACAGTGGATTTCGCGCTCGCCGCGCCGGGTCTGTTCGCGGAGTTCGAGGGGACCCATCAGCGTCGCGCCCGACTCCTCCGGGCGCATGTGGAAGTCCTCGCGGGTCACCTCCGAGACGATTTCGAGGTCCTCGATCAACTGATTCGACTCGTCCTGATCGGAGAAGGCCGCCTCGTCGGCGTCCCACGACTCCGAGAGGTAGTAGAGTTCACGCAGCGTCGACGACCGACCTTCCTCCAACTGGCGTGCGAGGAAGTCGATGGTGTAGGTCGCTTTCAGCAACTTGCGGGCGCCCCGAACCGAGTTGGCCGAGCGGGTGGAGGTGCGGTCGCCGTACACCCACACGCCGCTCTCCTCGTCGTACTCGATGTTACTCTTCGTCCGCGTCGGGAGGGTCATCTCCGGCACTTCGCCGCGGGCGAACTGGTCGTAGAACTCCGCCGCGAGGTCGATCAACTGCTCTCTGGCGCGTTCGTCTTGCGTGCTCATGTATTCACCGTGAGTTTCTCGCTCTCGACGCCCTCGATGTCGATATCGAAGGTCGCGTCGTCACCCACCTCGTAGGTGAGCGTCGCCGTCTCGCCCGCCGACACCGACGGGGACCACTGTACGAACCACTCGCCCTCCAGGTCGACGACCGACGCGCCGTCGCTCACCGCCGTCGGCTCCGCGGTGACGATGTCGGTCACGTCCAGCGTCTCCTTTCGATCGGAGTGGTTTCGGATCGCGAGCGTGACCGTCCCGTCGTCTACCGCGCGCTCGACGATCACGTTATTCATGATGCGTCCGAGCGCGCCGTCGATGTTGGGCCGTTCGCGGCCGGTCACCGCAGCGAGTTTGTCGGCCATCTCGGGCAGGATGCGCCCGAGTACGTCCTGTTTCTTCCGGCGTTTCTCCAGCGACCGCCGGCGGTTGAGGTAGGATTTCAGCTCCCGTGCCGCCTCGCGGATGGCGAGTTCGATTTCGTCTTCGATTTCGGGCACGTTCGCCACGGCGTCCTTCGACTCGCTGGTGAAGGGGACGTTTGTGGAGGCGACGTGGACCATGATGACCGCAGGGCCGGAAGGGAGGCCGCTTCCTCCCGGCTGATCTAGCCCGTAGTTGCGCCAGCCAATCGTCTTCACCACGTCGGTGATGGCACACGCCCCGCGCTGGTAGACGAGGGGGACGCGATTGGCGAAGCGCATCACGTCGACCGACCCCTCGTGCTCCAGATCACCACCGTAGGCGATACCCGCCTCGACGATGAAGGGGTCGCCGCCGTGGACTTCGGCGTCGCGGGTCGACGCCGCGTAGAAGTCGGCGTCGAACTCCTTGCGGAGCCCCGCTTCGACGAGTTCGTCCGTAATCGGTGAGAGACAGTCCGTCGGCGGCGCGAGGATGTCCGTCTCGCGCATCGCCTCGAGGAGTTCGGAGGCGGTGTCGCGGTCGTCGGCAATCGACTTCACTTTCGGCAGGTCGTCCGGGACCGTCCGCATGTGGGTCCAGATGGCGTCGACGACGTTCTCGCGGGCCGTCTCACCGAACGTGGCGTCCTCGGCCTCCTCGACACGGTCCGCGGACCGGTCGACGTAGGCGACGAGTTCACCCCGGGTGGCTCGGTGTCGCGGGTCGTCGGCCTCCGCGAACTTGTCCGCGAGGCGCTCGGCCAGCCCCTGCACCGCCGCGTCGTCCTTCCGAGTGCTGGTTGCGGCGTCGATCCGCTCGTAGAGCGACGCCGTCAGCAGGTCGGGGCGGGTGAGTTCCGCCCACGCCGCGTCGACGGCGTTCTCCCGGACCGTCGAGCCGAACGTCTCCCCGAACTCGTCTTCGGCCGCGTCCGCGAGATTCTCGACGATTCCGACGAGTTCGTGGTGGGCGATCCGCTCGCGGTCGCCCACCGTCTCGGCTACCTTCTCGCCGAACCACTCGGTCGCGTCGGCGCTCTTGTTGGCGACGGCGTCGATGGTCGCGTCCTCGACGTCGGCCTCGTCGTGCGGGTTCGGCGTCGTCCACGCCATCTCCCGCCCGAAGTGGTTGTCGCGGAAGCGATCACACACCTTCGTCGCCGTCTTGCCGCCGACACGCGTGAACTCGCTCTGGAGGAACCCCGAGACGGAGTACGACTCCGTCGCGTCGAGCATCTTCAGGAGCGTGCCCAGTTCGACGCCGTGGGGGTGGGGGCGGATCTCCTCCGTCTCGGCGGGCAACTGATCGGTGCCGCGCTCGAATTTCAGCGGCTCGTCGAGTCCCGGTTCCCGAAGCTCCACTCTGGCGTGTGGGTTGACGACCGCCGTGTGCTTGATGTAGTCGTGGAGTTGGTTGCGCGCCCGCATGTTCGCCTCCATCTCCAGTTCGATCCGGGTGCCGTGGGGACGGTCCCACGACGTGGTTCGATCCTCCCTGATCTCGGGTTCGTTGTCGTCGGTGTCGACGATCAGTTCGAAGTACTCGGCGTCGGCGCTCCCCTGGGTACGGCTGGTGATCTTGGCGGGTTTGCCGGAGGTGAGCTGGGAGTAGAGGACGGCGGCAGAAATTCCGATCCCCTGCTGGCCGCGGCTGTTCTTCACGCTCAGTGCGCCCTCGTTGACGACGACGAAGTTCTCGTCTCGCCCGGTCGCGCCGGGAACCGAGATGTCGTAAACGTATTCAGGTGGTTCGGTTTCTTCGACCGATTTCACCGGCAGGAGGCACATGTCGCTGTCGGTGAGTCCATGGAGGTTCGTCAAGGTTTCCCAGAGTTCTTCCAGGAGTTCAGTCGGCTGATGGTCGTCGTCGAGGAGTCCATTCTCCACGAGGCTGTGGACGTAGCGTGGCTCTTCGACGTGTTCGCCCGCGAGGGAACGTTCGATAAGCGACCGGTACACTTCGGCGTGTTCGACTTTCGAGCCGACGCCGGCACCCATCAACAGCCCCGGTATCGTGTCGGGAACCGTCTCGTGGGGAACGTCCTCGACCCGAACGTCGTCGAGGAGCGAGACGGGAATCCGTTTGTATCCCTGTTCGCCGGGATCGGTCGTCGCCTCGAATACGTCGCTCACCGTCGCGTCGTCACTGTACACCTTCGTCCGGTAGGTCGGCGACGGATCGTCGGCGTAGCCGCTCGCGTTCTCGTGAACCTCCGTACTCGCTAGCACCCCCTGCATGTTCCAGAGTACCGAGAGCTGTCGAGCGAGCGTTTCGCTCGTCGTCGTGTGCGAGAGTTCGTTGCTGGGGTGGGAATCCGACCCGTCACCCTCGTAGAGGGCGGCGACGAACCGCCGTCGGTACTCGGGAGCCATCTCGAAGACGAAGCCCGGAATCCGCTTGTTCGTCGCGGCGTCGCCGCAGGCCGATTCGAGAAACATCGCCAGCGGCGACCCGAACGCCTTCACCCGCGTCGAATTCCGGTTGCGCTCGACCGTCGTCGTCGATCCGGTGATCCCGGCCACTGCCCGTTCGGTCGATTCGATCAGCTCTGCCTCGTGGCTCCCGAAGGTGAGTCCGATCTGTCGATCGTCGGTGTGCCCTTCCGAGACGTAGTACGCGAGTAACTTGACGAACGCGTCGTCGACTGGAATCGAAACCGGTACCGTCGTCTCGTCGCCACCTACCTGGTAGGTCTTGAACTCGCAGTCGGCCGCTTTCTCCTCCCAGCCGAGTTCGAGTACCGTCTCCGCCGGCAGATACCCCTTCTCCACGTAGTTTTGCTCCAGACTGTCGCGCAGGATATCGACGCCGTCGTATCGGTAGTAGTACCGTTCACGGTCGCTGTCCGGATTCGGCTTCTTTCTGATCGTCTCGCCGGTTCGAATCTCCGCCAGCGTCTCCTCGTCGAAGCCGTAGACGTAGACCCGCCGACCGTCGAGTTGATCGACCGTGATGTGTTCGAGGAGATTCACCGACTCGACCGTTCCGTCGGAACTGGGGAGTCGACGCGGCGTCAGGATCGCATCGCCGGGTTCGAGTTCCCCCGCTCGAACTTCCGTCGTCTCACCGTCTTTCGTGACGCCGAAGACGCTGTGGTTGCCCGTCACTTCGACTGTCCGACCCTTCTCGGTGGTGATTTCGTACGTTTGCTCCGCCGTCTCGTGACGAATCGCGTGCGTCACCGGCTCCCAGGTCATCTCGTGCGTTTCACGGTCGAAGGACGGTGCCTCGATATCGTCGGGGATCGGGGCAGTTCCCTCGCCGTCGGCTGGGAGATAGGCGTCACAGAGGACACCAATGGGAACGACTTCCACGTCGCCGCCGCGGCGGACGAGGAGTCGCTGATCGGGTGTCAGCGACTGTTCCCGTGCATGAAACCGGGAACCGTACAGCAATTTTCCGAACACACGAGGAATTTGCTCTTTCGTGATGCCCGGTCCGTTGTCCTCGACGACGAGTTTGTAGTAGTCGCCCGCCTCCGCGATTTCGACGTAGATGTCGGGTGCGATGCCGGCTTCCTCCGTGGCGTCGAGGGCGTTGTCGACCGCTTCCTTGACGGCGGTCACGAGCCCTCGGGCTCCGGAGTCGAAGCCGAGCATGTGTTTGTTCTTCTCGAAGAACTCGGCGATGGAGATGGCCCGCTGGTTCTCGGCCAGCTCCTCGGCGATCCCCCCTTCCTCGCCGAGCGTCGACTGGAACGATGTCATCCGTGGGTGGTGTACCGTCAGGACGTTTAAAAGGCCACCGCCAGCGTGGTGAAAGTGAAGATCGGAGCGCGAGCGCGCACGAGCGGGCGCAGTCCGCGTCACACGCTCGCTCACGACACCTGTCGTCCCGGGCGGCGACGAATCACGAATTCGGCTTGTGGAATACCGAGCGGATTTTCTCGCTGAGAAAATAGTATCTTTCGTCGCGCGCACGCGTGCGAGTGTTTAAGGGGCGTGGTCGTCTACGGCGAGTAGGTTCTATGGCTGACGAACAAGAGTACGGAGCCGGGCAGATACAGGTACTGGAGGGGCTCCAGGCAGTCCGGAAGCGTCCGGCGATGTACATCGGGTCGACCGACACGCGTGGTCTACATCATCTGGTCTACGAGGTCGTCGACAACGCCATCGACGAGGCGCTGGCAGGCTACTGTGACGCCATCCAGGTAACCGTCCACGACGACGGTTCGGTGAGCGTCACGGACAACGGCCGTGGCATTCCCGTCGACACACACGAGCAGTACGACCGGCCGGCGGTCGAGGTCATCATGACCGTCCTCCACGCCGGGGGGAAGTTCGACAACAAGTCCTACCAGGTGTCGGGGGGGCTCCACGGCGTCGGCGTCAGCGTCGTCAACGCGCTCTCCCAACGGCTGACGGTGGAGATCAAACGCGACGGTGCGGTCTGGCACCACGAGTTCGAGGGCGGCGAACCCCTCGCGGACGGCTTCGAACGCGTCCGCGACCTCGACCCCGACGAGGACACGGGGACGACCGTCCGCTTCTGGCCCGACGGCGACATCTTCGAACACACAAACTTCTCCTTCGACACGCTGTCGACGCGCCTGCGCGAACTCGCCTTCCTCAACTCCGGCGTCGAAATCGGCCTCACCGACGAACGCGACGGCGAGGCCGTCTCCTTCCGCTACGAGGGCGGCATTCGGGAGTTCGTGGAGTACCTCAACGAGACCAAGACCGCCCTCCACGACGACGTGATCTACTTCGAGGACGAGGAGGACGACATCGCTGTCGAGGTGGCGATGCAGGCCACCGACGAACTACAGGGCTCGATCCACGCCTTCGCCAACAACATCAACACGCGCGAGGGCGGCACCCACCTCACGGGCTTCAAGACGGCGCTCACGCGCGTCGTCAACGACTACGCGACCGACAACGGCCTGCTCGGTGACCTCGATGGGACCCTCAAAGGCGAGGACGTGCGCGAGGGGCTGACGGCCGTCATCTCCGTGAAACACCCGGACCCGCAGTTCGAGGGACAGACCAAGACCAAACTCGGCAACAGCGAGGTCCGAGGCATCGTCGAGAGCGCCGTCCACCAAGAGCTCGGCACCTTCTTCGAGGAGAATCCCGGCACGGCGCAGGCTATCGTCGGCAAGGCCGTCGAGGCCGCGAAAGCCCGACAGGCGGCCAAGAAGGCGGAGGAACTCACCCGCCGCAAGAGTGCGCTGGAATCGACCGCGCTCCCCGGCAAACTCGCCGACTGCCAGTCGAAAGATCCCAGCAAGTCCGAACTGTTCGTCGTCGAGGGCGACTCGGCCGGCGGCAGCGCCAAACAGGGCCGTGACCGCGAATTTCAGGCAATCCTCCCGCTGAAGGGGAAGATCCTGAACGTCGAGAAACACCGTCTCGACCGGATTCTGGAGAACAACGAGATTCGCGCGCTCATCACCGCCATCGGCACGGGCATCGGCGAGGAGTTCGACATCGAGGACGCCCGCTATCAGCGCATCATCCTGATGACCGACGCGGACGTGGACGGCGCCCACATCCGCACACTCCTCCTGACGCTCCTCTACCGGCACATGAAGCCACTGCTGGAACGCGGGTACGTCTACGCGGCTCAACCGCCGCTCTACCGCGTCCGCTACCGTGGCGAGACGTACGACGCCATGAGCGAGGAAGAGCGGGATCGGATCGTCGAGGAGAAATGTAACGGGAACCCCGATCAGGTCCAGCGGTTCAAGGGTCTCGGAGAGATGAACCCCGATCAGCTCTGGGAGACGACGATGAACCCCGAGAACCGAATCCTGAAGCGGATCACGGTCGAGGACGCCGCGGCCGCCGACCGGATGTTCTCCATCCTGATGGGTGACGCAGTCGAACCGCGAAAGCAGTTCATCAAAGAGCACGCTGGCGACGCGGAGTGGGTGGACATATGAGTTCGGACGCGCCCGACCAACCCGACGACGTGCCCGCGCGGCGCATCGACACCGCCCGCATCGAACAGGAGATGGAGCAGTCGTACATCGACTACGCGATGTCGGTCATCGCGGGTCGTGCCCTCCCCGACGCCCGCGACGGCCTCAAACCCGTCCACCGCCGCATCCTCTACGCTATGCACGAGGCGGGTGTCACCTCCCGTGCCTCCCATCGGAAGTCTTCCTCCGTGGTCGGAGAGACGATGGGTGACTTCCACCCGCACGGCGACTCCGCCATCTACGACGCCCTCGCGCGGATGGCACAGGACTTCTCGATGCGCGCACCCCTCGTGGACGGGCAGGGGAACTTCGGCTCCATCGACGGCGACCCGCCGGCGGCCATGCGGTACACCGAAGCGCGGATGGCGCCCATCGCCGAGGAACTGCTGGCCGATATCGAGAAAGACACCGTCGACTTCTCGCCCAACTACGACGGCCGCAAAGAGGAACCCGACGTGTTGCCGGCGGCGTTCCCGAATCTCCTCGTCAACGGCTCCTCGGGTATCGCCGTCGGGATGTCGACGAACGTTCCGCCGCACAACCTCGGTGAGGTGATCGACGCGACGATCCATCTCATCGACAACCCCGACTGCGCCATCGAGGACCTGATGGACCACGTCGTCGCACCCGACTTCCCGACCGGCGCAAACATCGTCGGCCGCAACGCCATCTACAAGGCGTACAAGACGGGGCGTGGCCGCCTGCGCGTCCGCGCCGAGATGGAGGTAACCGAGGACCGCATCGTCGTCACCGAACTCCCGTATCAGGCGAACAAGGCCCGCCTGATCGAGCGCATCGCCGACGACGTGAACGACGGCAAACTCGACGGCGTGCGTGACCTGCGCGACGAGTCCGACCGCGACGGCATCCGCATCGTCATCGAACTCAAGCGGGGTGCGAACCCCGAGGTGGTCGAGAACCAGTTGCTGGAATCGCATCTGGAGACGACGTTCGGCGTCATCAACCTCGCGCTGGTCGACGGTCAGCCCAAAGTGCTGGATCTCAAGGAGACGCTTTCGGTCTACCTCGACCACCGCCGCGAAGTCGTCCGACGCCGGAGCCAGTTCGAACTCGACGAGGCCGAGGACCGCGCCCACATTCTGGAAGGTCGCCTCACGGCGCTGGAGAACGCCGATCAGGTGGTCGAACTCATCCAGGACGCTAAGGACCGCGACGCCGCCAAGGCGGCGCTACAGGCCGAATTCGACTTCTCCACGGATCAGGTCGAACACATCGTCGCGATGCAACTCGGCAGCCTCACCTCGATGGAGGCCGCGGAAATCGAGGACGAGTACGAGTCGGTGCAGGAACGGATCGAACGCCTGACCGAGATTCTGGAAGACGAGTCGGAACTGCTCGGCGTCATCAAAGACGAACTCCGCGAGATCAAAGACGAGTACGCCGACGAGCGCCGCACCCGGATCATCGAGGACACGGGCGAGGTGACCGACGAGGACCTCATCCCGCAGGAGGACACCCTCGTCGTCGTCAGCGAGGACGACTACATCAAGCGGATGTCGCTGTCGGCGTTCCGCGCCCAGAACCGCGGCGGGAAGGGGATCATCGGCGCCGATCTCAAGGAGGGCGACCGGGTCTCCTCCGTCTTCCTCGCCAACACCCACGACTACCTGCTCTGTTTCACCAACCACGGGCAGGTGTACAAGCTGAAGACGTATCAGGTGCCTGAGATGAGCCGCACGGCCCGCGGCAAGTCGGCGGTGAACCTGCTGGATCTCGACGACGGCGAGGAGATCGAGTCCGTCGTCGACTGCGAGAACCTGGAGGAGGGTGCCGGTCGCTACCTCACGATGGCGACCCGGAAGGGCCGGGTGAAGCGGACGGCGGTCGAGGAGTTCGGCAACATCCTCTCGACCGGGATTCGTGCCATCCGGCTGGCGGAGGGCGACGCCCTCGTCGACGTGGAGCTGACCGACGGCGACCGCGATCTGATCGTCGCCACCGCCGGCGGCATGAGCATCCGCTTCGACGAGTCCGAGGTGCGGCCCATGGGCCGGAACGCCCGTGGCGTCGGCGGGATCAAGCTGGAAGGCGAGGATCACGTCGTCGGCCTCGCGGGTGTCGACTCCGACGACCACAGCTGGGTGCTCACCGTCACCGACAACGGCTACGGCAAGCGGACGGCGATCGACGCCTACCGCCAGCAGTCCCGGTACGGCAAGGGGCTGATCGACATCAAGACGAACGAGCGCAACGGGCCGGCGTGTGCCATCGACGCCGTCGCCCCCGGTGACCACCTCGTCGTCATGAGCGAGGACGGCCAGATCATGCGGACGCCCGTCGAGGAAATCTCGACGGTCGGGCGCAACACGATGGGTGTCATCGTGATGGATCTGGACGCCGGCGACTCGGTGGCGTCCGTGGCCGTGATCCCGGCGGACCGGGGTGACGGCGCGGACGAGGCGGACGCAGACGCCGCCGACTCCGCCGACGCCTGACCTACAGGATCTGTTTTCCCAGCGCGCTCGCGGCGAGTTCGATCGCCAACTCCGCCGTTCGGTTGTGGTCGTCGAGAATGGGGTTCACTTCCACCAGTTCGAGCGACCGCACTGTCGCCTCGTCGGCCACCCGTTCGAGCGCCGCGTGCGCCTCGCGGTAGGTGACGCCGCCGCGGACGGGTGTCCCGACGCCCGGTGCCTCGGTCGGGTCGATCCAGTCCAGATCGAGGCTGACGTGGACGCCGTCGCGACCGGTCACAACGTCGAGGGCGTCCTCGACGACGCTCGTGACGCCCCGGCGGTCGATTTCGGAGATTGAGAAGGTGGTGATGCCGTGGTCGCGGATCGCCTCGCGCTCGCCGGGGTCGAGGTCGCGGACGCCGACGAGGGCGACGTTCTCGGGATCGATTCCCGTTCCCGTCCACGACATCGACGCGAACTCCCCGTGACCGAGGAGCGCGGCCAGAGCCATGCCGTGAACGTTGCCGCTCGGCGTCGTCGCCGGCGTGTTCAGGTCGCCGTGGGCGTCGAACCAGAGGACGCCGATGTCGGCGTCACGGGTTGAGCCGACGACGCTCCCGATGGCGACGGAGTGGTCGCCACCGAGCACCAGCGGTCGGTCGCCGTCAGCGAGGGCGTCGGCCACCCGGTCGGCCAGTTCGGTGCAGACGGACTCGATGGCGGGGAGATACTTCGCGTCGGCGCGGCCGGGGTCGTCGGCCTCGACCGGTGGGACCGAGAGGTCGCCCGCGTCCAGCGGGTCGACGCCGAGGGTGGACAGCGTGGCCGCGAGGCCGGCGTAGCGGATGGCCGAGGGGCCCATGTCGACGCCGCGGCGGCTCGCGCCGTAGTCGGTGGGAGCGCCGAGGATGCGGATCGTGTCGCTCATACGGAACGTTGTGCGGGTGTGGAGAAAAGGGGCGCGACGCCCTCCGCTACTCGTCTGGCGTCGCGTTCGGGCTCTCTCGATACGGCGCACACACCCGCGCGACGCCCTCCTCGAAACTAACCTCCGGTTCCCACCCCGTCGCCTCGCGGAGCTTCGACGCGTCGGCCATCGTGTCGTGGACGTAGACGGGCAGCGGGTTCTCGATATACTCCGGCTGGATGTCCGTCCCGAGTTCGTCGTTGATCATCTCGACCATCGTGTTGAAGTCGTAGCTCTCGCCGGTGCCGACGTTGTAGATGCCGTGTAACTCGTGGTCGGCGGCGAGTTCGATGGCTCGCACCACGTCGTCGACGTGGGTGAAATCGCGTGTCTGCGTGCCGTCACCGAAGAGGACGGGCGCCTCGCCGTTCGCGATATCGTCGGCGAACTGCGCGACGGTGTTGGCGTACTCGCCTTTGTGTTCCTCGGCGCCGCCGTAGCCCTGATAGACCGAGAAGAAACGCAGGCCGGCGAGGGTCATGTCGTAGTGGTTGCCGAAGTACTCGCCGTACTGTTCGCGGGCGAGTTTCGACGCCTCGTAGCAGGTGCGCGCCTCGACGTCCATATCCTCGGGTGACGGCTCGGTTCGGGAGCCGTAGATGGAGGAGGTGGTGGCGTAGACGACGGTGTCACAGCCGTCTTCGCGGGCCTGTTCGACCGCGTTGACGAACCCCTCGACGTTGACGCGCGTGGCCTCGCGTTTGTTCTCCTCGACCATCGTGTAGGAGGAGTAGGCGGCGAGGTGAAAGACGACGTCCACGTCGGTCGGCAGGTCGTCGTCGAGGACGCTCCCGTCGACGAACTCGATCGGGCCGCTGGCGTTCCCGTCGGCGTCGACGCCGTCCAGGTTCTCGGGGGTTCCGAGGTGGCAGTCGTCGAGGGCGATTACCTCGTTGTCGGCGGCCAGGTGATTCGCCAGATTCGATCCGATGAACCCCGCACCGCCCGTGACGAGGACACGCTTGCCTCTCATGGCTCGTCACACTCCAGACAGATGCAAAGCCGTATCGTTTTCTCGTCCATGGCCCGAGCGAAATCCAGCACCGATCCGTACATCCATCGAATTTAATAATGCGAGTGACCAACCATGTAGTATGTCATCAATCGAACTAACGTCGAGTCAGAAGACGATCCTCACGGCCCTCATCAACCTCCACCGTGAAACCGAAGACGCGGTCAAAGGGGAGGACATCGCCGAGGAAGTCGACCGGAACCCGGGGACGATCCGTAACCAGATGCAGAGTCTGAAAGCCCTTCAACTCGTCGAGGGGGTACCCGGGCCGAAAGGTGGCTACAAGCCGACGGCGAACGCCTACGAAGCACTCGACGTGGATCAGATGGACGAACCCGCCGCCGTCCCCCTCCTCCACAACGGCGAACCCGTCGACACCGCGAACGTCGGCGAAATCGATCTCTCCTCGGTCCACCACCCCGATCTGTGTCGCGCCGAGATTCACGTGCAGGGATCGGTTCGAGAGTTCCACGAGGGTGACAAGGTACGCGTCGGTCCCACGCCCCTCTCGAAACTCGTCATCGACGGGACGGTCGACGGCAAGGACGACACCGACAACATCCTCATCCTTCGCATCGACGACATGCGCGCGCCGGCGGAGGAGCCAAATCACTGAGCGTCCCGATCCAGCCTCTCACCCCATCTGATCGGTTCGCCCCCTCCTCTACAGCACTCTCTCCGAATCGTCACACCCCGACCCATTCGTGCCGTCACCTATGCGACTGACCACCCTCGTCGAGGACTACCTCCTCCTCTGGGTCGTTCTCTCGGTCGCTATCGGAATCACCGTCCCACGAATCGCCGTCGTGACGCGGGCCTCGACGCTCGTGCTCGCGGTGATGATCGGGAGCATCTCGCTGACGCTTTCGGTCGGGCAGTTCCGGCGCGTCGACCGCCGAACGCTCGGCCTCGTTCTCGTCGGCCACGCGACGATGCCGTTGCTGGCCGCCGGCGTGGCCCGGGGACTCGGGCTGTCGCCAGCCCTTACCGTCGGCTTCGTCGTGCTGGGAGCGGTGACGCCAGAACTCGTGACGCCGGTGATGACCGACCTCGCCGACGGCGACACGGCACTGGCGACGACGGTACTCGTTCTCGTCGGTCTCGGGAGTGTCGGCTTCGTCCCCGTGGTCGTCACGATTCTCGGCGGCGGCGTCGCCGTGCCGGTGTTCCCACTCGTCGAACAGTTGCTCGTGGCCGTCGTCGTGCCGATGGTCGTCGCGGTGGGTCTGCGGACGTGGCGTCCGTCCCGCGTCGGCCGCTACGACGACTACTATCCGGCGGTGTCGGCCGTGATGGTCGTGCTCATCATCGGCGGTGTGACGGCCGCCAACGCTGGCGTCGTCCGCTCGAACATGTCGCTGTTGGTCGGCGTGGTGATAGGTGCCATCGCCCTGAACGGCGCCGGCTACGGTGTCGGCTATCTCGTCGGGAGTCGGGCGTCCAGACGGGCGCGTATCGCGTCGGTACTCTCGGTCGGCATGCGGGATTTCGCCGTCGCGGCGGCACTCGTGATCGCCGCTGGCCTGCCGACAGTGTCGTCCCTCCCGGCGGTCGCGTTCGGCGTCGTCGAAATGGTGTCGAGCGCGGCGCTCGCGGCGTGGTTCGCTCGCTGATTACATGTCCGACCAGGCGTCGATCGCCCGGCCGATAGAGGAAACGTCCGCGATCCAGCGCGCGGCGACGAACTTCTTGAGCGTCTCGGCGCCGAGACCGCCGAACGTGTTGAACGGCAGTACGTCGACACCGTGGGCGACCGCCTCGTCACCGATGGAGACGAGCGTCCCCTTGTCGTCGTAGGTCCACGTTCGGAGCGACTGCCCCTTCGCAGCCCGGACGAGGTTCTCGCCGGCGACTTCGGCGGCCTGCCACGCGGCCTGTGCGGTGGGCGGCGCGAACTCCTCCGGCCCCTGTTCGATCAGCGCGGTGTCACCGATGGCGAACACGCGCTCGTCGCTCGTGCGGAAGTCGCGGTCGGCGTACACCCGGTTACTCCGGTCGTCCTTGTCGACGCTGGCGTCTTCGAGTTCTTCCTGTCCCGTGATCCCGCCGGTCCAGAGGAAGACGTCGTAGTCGAGTTCCGTCGGGTCCTCGTCCTCGCCGCCGCCGACGTAGATGGTGTCCTCGTCGACTTTCGAGACGAACTCGCCGCACATGATGTCGACGCCGGCCTCTTCGAGTCGCTTGCGGAGCGCCCCCTGCAGTTCGGGGTCGTTCCCGGGGAACACCTCGTCGAGGCCCTCGACGAGCGTCACGTCGATGGGTGCGCGGTGTTCGTCGCGATAGGCGGCGACTTCGCCCGCAGACTGGATACCGGAGAGGCCGGCGCCGCCGACGACGACCTGTGCGGGGTCGGAGCGAGTGGCGTCGCTCCCCGCGGCGGCCACGTCCTCGTGCATCTCGCGCGCGTCGTCGAGGCTCTTGAGGGTGTGGGCGTACTCCTTCAGCCCCTCGATCCCGTAGAAGGCGGTGCGGCTCCCCAGCGCGACCAGAAGATAGTCGTAGTCGACCGGCTCGCCGTCCTCGCAGTGGACGGTCCGCTCGTCGACGTCGATGTCGGTGACACGATCCTGCCGGAACGTCGTCTCCGGGGACTTGATCTCGTCGACGGGGATGGTGACCTTGGAGGCGACACTCGTGTCCCGGATGACACGGTGTGACTCGTGGAGGACGAGATGGTAGTCGTGTTCGGAGATCCACGTCAGCTCGGCAGTCCCGTCGTTCACGTCTTCGAACCGTTTTACGGCGCCCGCGCCCGCGTACCCGGACCCGAGAACGACGACCTGAGCAGTCATACGTCCCTGTCGTCCGGGGGCAGTTATAGGGGTGTTGAAACGCCTGCGAGAGCGCCTGTATCGGCCGTTTGTCGAATTTGATGTCGACGACCGTCGATTTCTAGAGCGAGAGGTCGGCGTGCCACGCGTCGGCGCCGGCGTCCGCACACTTTTCGTCCATCTCGTGAAGGAGCGCGGCGGCGAGACTCCCGACTTCGGCGGCTCGGCCCTCCCCTTCGGTGCGGAACTCGCCCGTCGAACGGTTGGCGAAGACGGTGCAGACGGCACCGGCCCGGAGGCCGTAGACGTTCGCCAGCGTGAGGATGGCGCTCGCCTCCATCTCGACGTTCTTGACGTTCGCCGCGCGGAGGTCGTCGAGCAGCGTCTCGGTGCCCGCGGCCTCGAACCCCTCGAACCCCTCGCGGGCCTGTCCCGCGTAGAAACTGTCGGTGCTCATCGTCACGCCGCAGTGGTAGTCGTAGCCGAGACGTTCGGCGGCCGCGACCAGCGCCGAGACGACGGCGTGGTCGGCGACAGCGGGGTAGTCCTCCCGGACGTACTCCTCGCTCGTCCCCTCGCCTCGGACCGCGCCGGTCGTGATGACGAGATCGCCCACGTCCATCTCCGGCTGGAGCGCACCACAGGAGCCGACTCGGATGAACGTCTCCGCGCCGACGCGAGCGAGTTCTTCGACGGCGATGGCCGCCGACGGACTCCCGATGCCGGTCGACGTGACCGACAGCGGCGCGCCGTCGTAGATGCCGGTCGACGTGCGGTACTCGCGGTGTTCGGCGACCGTCTCGGCGTCGTCCCAGTGGTCGGTCACCACGTCGACGCGGTCCGGGTCGCCGGGAAGTAAGACGGTGTCGGCCACGTCGCCGGGCGCGACGTCGAGGTGGTACTGGCGGTCGTCCGCGTCGTCGGTCATGGACCACCGTACAGCGGGGACCGTGAAATAGCCACAGTAACGTTCGAACGCTACTGTGTTACTGGTACTCCGGCGTGACCCAGCTACACGTCGAACAGGTGTGGATACCGTGGACGTTCAGGATATCGCTCTCGCAGGACGGGCAAGCGGCGGGCGTCGCCGTGTCGGTCGTGGGCTCGATGAGGTGTGCCATCTCGTTTACTGGATTACACGTCTTCCTACTAAAATCTTCTGACGATATGTTGTGCTAAATGGCCCTATTGTCCATGGTACACAATCTCATTCGGGATCTAATTGAATGTTTGATGTCTAAATCAACCTTTCCCAGAACGTTTGGCTGATTCCAATGTCTCCGGTCCGATGGTTTCCGGCAGGAGTTCACCGAGTGTGTACTCGGTCGTCGATTCCCCGCCTTCGTCACAGATCACGGGTAAGTCGTCGTCACAGAACTCCGCGAGCGTCTGTCGGCACATCCCGCAGGGCGTGACGCCGTCGCGGGCACCCGAGGTGACGGCGAGGCGGTCGAACTCGCGGTGGCCGTTCTTGATCGCCTCGGCGATGGCGACTTCCTCCGCGTGGAGGCTGTTGCTGAAGTTGGCGTTCTCGATGTTACACCCCGTGAACACGGTGCCGTCGGCGGTACGGAGCGCCGCACCGACCGTATACTCGGAGTAGGGGACGTAGGCCGCGTCGAGTGCCTCCCGCGCGGCGTCGATGAGGTCGTCGGTCACGGCGAGAGCGTACGCCGCCACGCGTCATATATCCCGTCACCGCACCCGAGGAACTTTTGGTCGCCGAGCACCGACTCCGTGTATGGCACTCTCGCAGGCGGAGGAGTCGAGCCCCAACCGGCGACGTGCGCTGCTCGCGGTGACGCCGTTCCTGTTGCTCGGCCTCGCCGACGTACTCCTCCTCCTCTTCTGGGGGATCGAACCGCTCTGGGCCTTCGCCATCCTGCCACCCATCCTCTTCTGTACGGTCCTCGCGTGGCTCGCGTTCAGTACCGACTTCCTCGACGACCGGACGTGAGGGCGCGTCGAACGCCCTCGTTTCGGCGTTAGCGCCCGGTGTCGTACTTGTAGGTCGCGCTGTCGGGGTCGATACCGAAGTCCTCGGCGTCTTCGACGGCCGACTCGTCGGTCGGGTCGTGCGGGCTCGCGTCCTTGAACGCCTCGCGCAGGCGAGCGGGCATCGTGAAGTCGTCGACGGCGATGCTCGTCGCGACGGAGTCGGGTTGGATCGTCTCCTGCTTGGTCGCCAGCCGCTCCTGCATCTTCGGCGGCAAGTCGCTCGATTCGACCGGATCGAACCCGAACTGGGTCAGATAGCCCGGCTCGTCGGTCAACGAGTACACCGTCTCGAACCCCTCGGCCGTCGCCGTTTCGATCAGGCGTTCGACGACGTGCGCGCCGACCCCCTGTCCGCGCCACGCGGGCAACACGCCGACGCCCGTGAGTTCACAGATGTCGCCGTCGTCGGTCTTGTGGATGCGGATGCGGCCGAACCCTGCCCGCTCGTTCGTCTCCTCGTCGACGGCGATGACGTAGTCCCGTGATCGGAAGGCGGCGTCGTCCAGGGCCATCTCCTCGATGTGATCGAGCAACCAGACCTCGTCTCGGTTCTTGGCATCCCGGACGTACATGCCCCGACGTAGTGAACGGGGCACTAAAAGGATTTGCTGGGGCTGCTCACTCCTCGAGCAGCCAGCCGAACCGCCTCTCCCAGAACGCGGCGTCCGGGTGCTTCTTGCTCTTGCCGCGGGTCTTTTCGTCGCGAATCCGCCGTTCGAGCACGTCCCGTGCCTCGTTGATCGCGTGTTGCGCGCCGTAGCCCTCGCCGGAGGCGATGAACTGGCCGCGATCCGTGTGGAGGCGGATGCGCGCGAGCAGGAGCGGCGTTCCCCGCAGCGTCTCCTTGTGTTCGTGGAGGTGGATCTTCGCGTCGATTATGTCGTGGCCCCGGTCGTCGAATTTGTCGATCATCGCGACCACCGCGTCGTAGCTCACGTCGTCCAGCAGGTCGGCCCCGTAGAGCTGGACGCTCCGGTTGCCGCCGGCTTCCCACGTCAGCGAGTCGAGAACGTCCGTCTTCGTGACGATGCCGGCCGGCTGGTCGTCTTCCGTGACGAGCAGCGCCGAGCCGCCGACCTCGAACATCTCCTCGACGGCCACGTCGAGCGTTGCGTCGGGGTCGATAGTCCGGACTGGCGACGCCATTACGTCACGCACCGGCAGGTCGAGAATCCGTTCGAGTTCCCCTTCCCGGGCGCCGTAGCCGCCGCCGCGTGCCCGGCCGGAACTCTCCGAGATGCCGCCACCGAACGCGTCCGTGCCGCTCGCGTCACCACCCTGACTCCCCGACATCGAGCGGACTGTGAGTGCGGTCACGTCGTAGAGACTCAGGATGCCGACGGCCGATTCCTCCTCTACGACTGGGAGATGCGTGATGCGGTGCTCCCGGAAGGCGTGGAGGGCTTCGCCGACCGTCGTGCCCGGGTCGAGCGTGACGATGTCGGCCGTGTACGCGTCGGCCACGGTCACCGCGTCCAGGAACGGCTTGACCGCTCGGAGCACGTCGTCCGCGGTGACGGCGCCGATCAGCGACTCCCCCTCGAAGACGGGCAGCAGTTTCGAATCGCTGTCGATCATCAACTGTGCGACTTCGCGAACGTCCGCGTTCGAGTCGAGGCGGGGGACGTGCCAGACTACCGACCCGGCTTTCTCGTTCGGCTGGTGATGTGACGTGGCGAGTTGCCGTCGCGTGACGACACCCTCGAAGTCGTCGCCCCGGACGACGACGCCTTTCACGTCCGAGTCGCCGAACGCACCGGCCAGTTTCGATACGCGCGCGTCGGGCGCGAACTCGACGAAATCCTCCGAGACGATATCTGCGATATCCATTGGTGTATCCTGTTGGGTCGTTCGTCGACTCGCCGTGAGTCGACGTGTTGTCAGTCTAACTGATGCGGGATCATCCCAAATACCCGCCGGTCGTTCCCGTCACGTGGAAACGCCCACCTCTGCAAAAATCGGCCGGCGACGCCCTCAGTACGGCAGGAAGTACAGACCGAGGGCGAACACCGGGAACAGCGCCAGCATGACGATGATGGTGTAACCGAGGATGTCGCGGGCGCGAACCTTCGTCAGCCCCAACAGGGGGATGGCCCAGAACGGCTGGAACATGTTCGTCCACATGTCGCCGACGCCGTAGGCGACGATGGCCTTGCCCGGCGGGACGCCGAGT
Organism: Haloplanus aerogenes; assembly: GCF_003856835.1. Classification (NCBI taxonomy): domain Archaea; kingdom Methanobacteriati; phylum Methanobacteriota; class Halobacteria; order Halobacteriales; family Haloferacaceae; genus Haloplanus; species Haloplanus aerogenes. The sequence continues at coordinate 2,103,992 of NZ_CP034145.1, read as the reverse complement.
TCGACCGCCGCGCTCCCGACGACGCCGCCGATGATGCCCCACTCACCGCCACCGCTCGGGACGAACAGGTTCATGAAGCCGCCGAGGAGCCACGCGATGACCGGGAACGTCTCGGGCGTCGCCACCGCGAGCAGGCCTTCCGCGATCAGATCCGAGAGCCCGGAGTTGCTGATGATGCCGAGGATGCCGGCGTAGAAGGGGAACTGCAGGATGATGCCCGCCGCCCCTTCAGTGGCGTCGCGAATCGTCTCCATGTACGCCGCGGGCGTCTTGTGGAGGAACAGACCGAGCGCGATGAACGTGAAGTTGAACACGTTCAGGTCCAACGCCTCGCCGATGCCGCCGGCGTTGATGAAGTAGTTGACCACGTACACCATCATCCCAATGCCGATCAGGTAGGCGATGGCCATGCTGTCGTTGATGCGGTCGGCGGGCGACCGGGACACCTCTACGTCGGTCTGGACCGTCCCGCCGTCCGAGACGGCTTCCTCCGGGTCACCCTTGAGCAGGCTCGGTGCGTACTCGTCGATTCCCGTCGCGTCCTCCTCGTCGGGTGCGAGGAAGGCGAGTACCGGAACGACCGTCAGGAACACGAGGATGGCGATGCCGAACGCGTAGATGGTGAACACGCTCTCGTTCAGCGGGACGATGCCGATGATGTCCTGGAAGGGGTGGTCTTCCGTCGCCGACAGCAGCCCTGCACTGGTCGAGGGGCCGACGTGCCAGATGGTCTGGCTCGTGTAGCCCGCCGCACACAGGATGGGGTAGTGGAACGTCTTCCCGCGTTCGTGGCCCGCTCGCGCCACGAAGATGGCGAAGATGGCGCCGACGATGAGGCCGATCCCCCAGTGGAGGTAGCCAAAGATCAGCGCGATGGCGCCCACGAGTGCCGCCGCCTGCGTGTTGGTGTCCGGAATCGACGCCAGCCTGTTCAGGTAGCTACTCACGAAGTCGGAGTCGGCGACGGCGTAGCCCGTGACCAGGATCAGCACCATCTGCATCGCGAAGGTCAGGAGCGTCCAGAAGCCGTCGTACCAGTTCTGGATGTTCTGATACGGCCCGTCCGGCGTGAACGCGATTGCTGCGATGTACGCGATGATCGTCAGGATCACCGCGAACAGGAACGGACTCGGAATCCACTTCTCCGACCAGTCCGCCATCGTCCGGCCGAACGACTGCACGCGCTGTCTTGCTGTCATGCGTTCACGTACCTCACGATTATAGTCAATAAACCTATGCTAGTCGGACACATCGACCGGCGCTATCGCGATTCGCGTTCAGAGCGGTACGTTGGCGACGTGATACGTCGCGCCATCGTCGGCTCCGTCGCCGTCGGCCCCGTTCGCGACAACGCTCACGTCCGCCGTCGTGGCCTCGCCGGTCGGCACCACCACCGCCCCGCCAGCGACGAGCGGCGCGATTACGCCAGCGACGACCGCTCGCGGATCGGTGAGCGGTGCCCGGAGCGCAACCGTCGACGCCGAATCGAGGCCCGCCGCGTCGACGACTGCTTCGGCCGCCGTCAGTACCTCGCCGTGCGTGAACGACCAGTCTCTGCCCACCAGCACCGTCTCGTCGGCAGCGTGGTCGCCGGGCGGCATCACGGGGTTCTCGCTCCAGACCGTTCGCTCCCAGTGAGCGACGCTCGGATCGGTCGGTGCGTCCCCGTAGACGACGACCTTTCGACTCGGCCGGTCCTCGATATCCCCCACCCGTTCCGCCGGCACGACGACGGCCCGCGCATCGGCCGTCGTCTCGAACGTCACGCGCGCCCCGAGACACGCGGCCCCGAAGAGCGTCAGGAGTGGCTGTGGTGCCGGCTCGGGGGCGAGCGCCACCGCCGATCCCGCGTGCACGCCGAGGTGACTGAGTGCGTGTCCGGCCTTCCACGCGGTCGTGCAGAAATCGCGGTAGCTGTACTCGCGGTCGCGGGCGTCGACGCGGAGCGCCACGTCGTCGCTCCGACGCTCACGAGCGACGAGGTCGGCGAGCGTGTCCATCTAGAAACTGCTCTTGATCCGCTCGAAGAAGCCCTCGTTCACGTCGACTTCCTCGCCACCGGCTTCGGCGAATTGCTCCAGCGCTTCCCGCTGCTCGTTGTTCAGATTCTCAGGCGTCACGACCTGCACCTGCACGAAGAGGTCGCCTCGACCGCGCCGGCGGAGGCGGGGCATCCCCTTGCCCTGCAGGCGGAACGTCTCGCCGCTCTGGGTGCCCGCGGGCACGTCCATCTCGACCGTCCCGTCGAGGGTCGGAATCTCCACCGTGTCGCCGAACGTCGCCTGCGGGAAGGAGATGGGATGCTGATAATGCAGGTCGTCGCCGTCGCGGTCGAAGTCGGGGTGGTCCGCGACCGACATCTCGATCAGGAGGTCGCCGTTCGGCCCGCGGTTCGGGCCGGGCGCCCCCTCGCCCTCCATCCGGAGCGTCTGGCCGTCGCGGATACCCGCCGGGATATCGACCGAGAGCGTCGCCTCCCGGCGCACCTGCCCGTCGCCGCCACAGGTCGAACACGTCTCGCTGTAGAGGGTGCCCTCGCCCTCACACTGGCGGCAGGTGGAAGTCTGTTGCATCCGCCCGAACGGCGTCTGCTGGACCTGCGTGGTCTGTCCCCGGCCCTCACAGTTGGGACACGTCCGCTCGTCGGCGTCCGGCGGGTGGCCCGCCCCGTCGCAGTCCGAACATCGTGTGGGGCGGGTGACGGTGAACTCGCGTTCGACGCCCTCGAACGCTTCTTCCAGATCCAACTGGAGCGACGTGCGGAGGTCCTGCCCCTGTCGCGGGCGGTTCCCGCCGCGGCCGCCACCGCCGCCGAAGAACTGCTCGAAGATGTCGCCGAAGCCGCCGGCACCGCCGCCGCCGAAGGGGTTCCCCTGCGCGCCGGCGCCGCCGTCGAAGCCGCCACGCTTCTCGGCCTGTTCGAACCGCTCGTGTCCCATCTGGTCGTACGCCTGCCGCTTCTCCTCGTCGGTGAGGACCTCCTTCGCCTTCTTGACCTTCTTGAACTTCTCCTCGGCGTCGGGGTCGTCGCTCACGTCGGGGTGGTACTCTGATGCCTTCGTTCGGTACGCCCGCTTGATCTCGTCCTCGTCGGCGTCCCGCGACACCCCGAGCACGTCGTAGAAGTCCTCTGTCATTTGTGTGGTGTACTGAAGCTACCTATTTGAAAAACGCGGCTCAGGCGTTAGGCGTCGTCCTCGTCGTCTTTCTCCTCGAAGTCGGCGTCGACGTACTCGTCGCCGTCGCCGGCCGCTCCGCCGGGGCCGGCACCGCCGGGACCAGCGCCACCCATGCCGCCCATGCCGCCGGGACCGGCGTCCGCACCGGCACCGCCTGCACCGGCCTGGGCCTGCTGCTGGTACATCTGCTTGCCGATCTCCTGGAGTTCTTCCGACAGAGCCTCGGTGGCTTCCTGCAGATCCTCGGTCGTCGCGTCGTCGTCGCCGAGCGTCTCCTCGACCTCCGCGATGGCGTCCTCGATGGACTCCTGCAAGTCGTCGTCGACGTTCTCCTCGTTCTCCTCCAGCAGGGTCTCGGCGCGCTGGATCGCGCTCTCGGCCTCGTTGCGCGCCTCGATGCGCTCGCGGCGCTGCTGATCCTCTTCTGCGTGTTCCTCGGCTTCCTCCTGCATCCGATCGATCTCCTCGTCGGAGAGGCCGGCGCCGCCCTCGATGGTGATGGATTCGGCATTTCCTGAACCTTTGTCCTCGGCTTCGACGTTGACGATGCCGTTCTCGTCGATGTTGAAGCCGACCTCGATCTGGGGCGTGCCGGCGGGTGCGGGCGGGATGCCCGTCAGCTGGAACTCGCCGAGCAGTTCGTTCTCCTCGGCGATTTCGCGTTCACCCTGGAAGACGCGGACCTGCACCGAGGTCTGGTTGTCCGCCGCGGTGGTGAAGATCTTCGACTCCTCGGTTGGAATAGTGGTGTTCTTCTCGATCAGGCGCTCGAACAGGCCGCCCTTGACCTCGATCCCCAGCGAGAGCGGCGTCACGTCCAGCAGGACGATGTCGTCGACCTCGCCGCCGAGGACGCCGCCCTGGATGGCCGCACCCAGCGCGACCGCCTCGTCCGGGTTGACGTTCTTCTTCGGCTCCTGACCGACGAGTTCCTCGACTTTCTCCTGTACCTGCGGCATCCGGGTCGACCCGCCGACGAGGATCACTTCGTCGATGTCGCTCTTGCCGTACCCGGCGTCTTCGAGGGCCTGCTCGGTCGGCGCGACGGTGCGTTCGATGAGGTCGCTCGTCAGCGACTCGAACTTCGCGCGGGTGAGCGACGTTTCGAGGTGGATCGGGCCGCTGTCGGTCGCGGTGATAAAGGGCAGGTTGATGTCCGTCTCCTTGCGCGAGGAGAGTTCGACCTTGGCCTCCTCGGCGGCGTCTTTCAGCCGCTGGAGCGCCTGTCGGTCCTCGCGGAGGTCGACGCCGTGGTCCGACTCGAACTCCTCGGCGAGGTGGTCGATGATCGCCTGGTCCCAGTCGTCGCCGCCGAGGTCGTTGTCCCCGTTCGTGGCGACGACTTCGTAGACGCCGCCCCCGAGATCGAGGACGGACACGTCGAAGGTGCCGCCCCCGAGGTCGTACACGAGGACGGTCTGGTCGGACTCGTCGTCGAGGCCGTACGCCATCGACGCCGCCGTCGGTTCGTTGACGATGCGTTCGACCTCGAAGCCCGCGATCTCGCCGGCGTCTTTCGTCGCCTGTCGCTGGCGGTCGTTGAAGTACGCCGGCACCGTGATGACGGCCTTCTCCACCTCGTCACCGAGGTACTCCTCCGCGTCCCGCTTGATCTTCTGGAGTACCATCGCCGAAATCTGCTCCGGCGTGTACTCGTCGTCGTCGATTTCGACGGTGTAATCCTCCTCTCCCATGTGGCGCTTGATCGACTGGATCGTGCGCTCGGGATTCTGGACGGCCTGATTCTTCGCCGGCTTGCCGACGAGGCGTTCGCCGTCGTCGGTGAACGCAACGACCGAGGGCGTCGTTCGGTCGCCCTCGCCGTTCACGATGATCTCCGGGTCGCCGCCCTCCATCACCGCGAACGCGCTGTTCGTGGTCCCGAGGTCGATGCCCAGAATCTTGTTGCTCGCCATCTTGTCCCTGATTACCGGTTTTGGTCGGTTAAAGGTTACTAGACGGGGTGAGGTGGCGGCGGCAACTACCTCGTCGCAGTCCCCCGATTACGAATCGTGTGAACGGCTCACACCGGACACGTTTATATAGAACTGCAATTCGCCGCCGCTCCACTCTAGGGAGACTCCGTGATGACTTCCGACGACTCCGCTCACTCTCCGTCGCTGACCGTCACTTGCGCCTCCTGAATCACCTTCTCCGCCATCTCGTAGCCGGGGCGGTACACGTCGACGACCGTCCCCTCGGACTGGTCGCTCTCGACGCGCATCATCACCTGGTGACGGGTGGGGTCGACCTCGTCGCCGGGCGACGGTTCGATGGGCGTCACGTTCTCCTCGTCGAGGACGCGGTCGAACGATTCCAGCGTCGACTCGACGCCGTCGCGGATGTCCACGTCCTCGTCCTGATCGAGGGCGCGGACGAGATCGTCACGCACCGGCACCAGGCGAGTGACGAAGTCCTCGGTCGCTCGCTCTTTGATCTCCTCCTGACGCTTCTTGGCGCGTTTCTTGTAGTTCTGGAAGTCGGCCTGCTTGCGCTTCAGTCGGGATTCGAGGTCGTCCGTGCGCTCCCGCTTCTCGGCCAGTTCGGCTTCGAGTTCTTCGACCCGTTCTTCGAGGTTCCCGACCGCCGCGCCGAGTTCGTCGTCGTACGCCGCGACTCGGTCGGCGAGGTCGGTCGCCTCACCCGCCGCGTCTTCGTCCGCGGGAGCGGCGTCCGTGTCCGGTTCGTCACCCTCGGGGGCGGCGTCCGCCCCCGTCCCATCGGCCGCATCCTCGTGCATAATCGAGTGAAACGCCTCGGGTTGCTTAAGGCTTGCAGAACACGGTCACTGGTACATCCCGAGCGGTCGCGCCTGCGAACTCGACTCGTCGACTTGCTGCATCTGTTGGGCGAAACGCCGCTTTGCCTGCCGAATCTCCTCGGCACGCTCCGTGAGTTCCGCGACCGGAATCTCGGCGTCGAGCAGGACACCCACGCCGTCTTCGAGGAGATGTGCCGCAGCCTGCGGATCTGGGAACCGCTGACTGGCCTCGACGATCAGACAGGTCGCGGTGCGGTCGTTCTGCACCGCGTGACTCAACAGCGCGCCCGTCGGTCCCGATACCAGCCCCGATTCCTCCGGCGGGTCGATCCCTACGGCGTCGAGGTCGTCGCTCGCACCGCCGGTGCCGACGCCGTACAGCGCCGGCGTCGATCCCTCCTCGCGTTCGCGGCCGATCCCGCTGAGGTAGATGGGCGTTACGTCCATATTCGTGGCCCAGGCCGATAGACACTCCGCGAACTCCAGCGCCGCTGACGGCGCCACCGGCACGTCGCTCCGGAGGGCGAGCAAGTCCCGATCCGAGTCGGCGTACAGTCGAACCGGCGTCGTCAGGTCGTGTTCCCCACCCTCGTAGGTCGCCACCGGTGGGAGCCCCTCGCAGTGGACGTTGGCGTAGTGGACCATCCCGAACTCCTCGGTGAGGTGGTCCGTCGCGAGTTTCCCGACGAGGCCGACGCCCGGTAATCCCTCGACCAGCGTCGGTTCGTCGAGCGACACGTCGTCTCGGAGCACGTCGATTCGACTCATACTCCCGCTTCGACCGGCGGGCGTATAGGTGCAGTGCCTACAGTCGCGTGTGGAACTGGTTGCACAGCCGATCACCACACTGCGCACGACGTGCTGTGCGACGACTTACAGACGCACTGTAACTCCCAAAGGCACAAATCCGGCGGCGTGCTACGCTGGCCATGGTTACGTTCCTCGCCGGCGGAACGGGGACGCCGAAACTCCTCGACGGGGTCGACGCCGCCTTCGATCCCGCCGAGGTCACGGTCGTTGCCAACACCGGCGACGACGTGGAACTCGGTGGCCTCCTCGTCTGTCCCGACCTCGACACCGTCCTCTTCGCCGGGGGTAGTATCCTCGACCGCGAGACGTGGTGGGGGATCGACGGCGACACGACCGCGACCCACGACGAACTCGGCCGACTGGCCGAGGCGGCCGACCTCTCCGGCGGTCCGCGCTATCTCCCACCCGACCGACAGACGGCCGGCCGACGTATCGCGCGCTGGCGCCGCTTCTCCGGCGTCGCGGAGTTCATGGAGATCGGCGACCGCGACCGCGCCGTCCACGTCACGCGAACGAGCCTCCTCGACGAAGGGCGGACGTTGACCGAGGCGACCCGCACCCTCGCGGACGCGTTCGACCTCGACGTGACGCTCCTCCCCATGAGCGACGACCCCGTCGCCACCATCGTCCACACCGACGAGGGCGCGATGCACTTTCAGGAGTACTGGGTCGCCCGCCGCGCCGACCCCGCCGTCGAGGACGTGGAGTTCCGGGGTTCGCACGCCGCCGACCCCACGCCGGCCGTCCGCGACGCCCTCGACGCGCCCGTGGTGATCGGCCCCTCGAACCCGGTCACGAGCGTCGGCCCCATCCGCGCGCTCCCGGGCGTCGACGACGCTCTCACCGAGACACCCGTGGTCGCCGTCTCGCCGTTCGTCGAAGACGAGGTCTTCTCCGGCCCCGCGGCCGACCTCATGCGCGGCGTCGGCCTCGATCCCTCGACCGCCGGCGTCGCGGACGCCTACCCCTTCGTCGACGCGTTCGTCCTCGACGACGCGGACGGCACCGACCTCGACCGACCGGTCGTCCGCACCGACACGCGGATCGACGACGCCGCCGACGCCCGCCGTGTCGTCGACGCCGTGGCGGCAGCGTTAGCGGAGGTGGCCTGATGCTCGCGCTCGCCAGTCTCAGCGGGGCGTCCGACGCCGACTGGGCGCGGGCCGGCGCCGCACACGCCGACCTCGCCCTCCTCGGCGGCATCGCCCTCGACGCCGACGCCCGCGCGGCGGCGCGTGACCTCGTCGCCCGCGGCCGCGATGAGTTCCTGCCCACCGATCCGCTGGCGTTCGTCGACGCGCAACTCGCCGCCCTCGACGACGCGCCGATCAGCGCCGGGATGAACGTGCGGAGCGCGACCCGCGACCCCATTCGGGAGGCTGCAGCCGTCTGTGCCGACCACGGGGCGGTACTGGAGATCAACGCCCACTGCCGACAGGACGAACTCTGCGCCGTCGGGTGTGGCGAGACGCTGCTCCGCGACACCGACCGCCTCGTCGACTACGTCGCCGCCGCCCACGATGCGGGCGCGACGGTGAGCGTGAAGGTGCGCGCCGAAGTCGAGGGCGTGGATCTCCCGGCGACGGCCCGCGCCATCGCGGACGCCGGCGCCGACGCTATCCACGTCGACGCCATGGATTCGGAACCGGTCGTCGCGGACGTGGTCGCCGCCGCGCCCGACCTGTTCTGTCTCGCCAACAACGGCGTCCGCGATCGGGCGACGGCGTGGGAGTACCTCGCCTACGGCGCCGACGGCGTCAGCGTCGGGCGCCCGAGCGACGACCCCGACGTTCTTCGGCGAGTCGCCCGGGCGGTGGCGGACTGGGAGCGTCGCCGCGGCGACGGCGAACGGGTCGACATCGACGGAGAGGTGCCGGGATGACTGACGAGGAGCGACGGGCTTCGAACCATCCACGGCCCGAGATGTCGCCCGCCGACCACGCCGAACTCGCCCTCTTGCTGGAGGTGGCGAGTACGCCGAAACCGGGCAACGTCGACCGGCACCGTGACCACGCCGACCTGCGATTCGAACACTTCCTGACCGGTGCGGTCGGATCGCGGCCGGGGCTGGAACTGGCCGAACGCGTCGAGGGTGACGACCCCCCGTCCATCGGCGACGCCTTCGACCGCGCCGTCCGCGGCATGAGCCAGCAGTCCGGCGGCAACACGCAGTTCGGCTGTCTGCTCCTGCTCGTCCCCCTCGTTCGCGCCGCGTCGACCGACCACCTCTCGCCCGAGGGCCTGACCGCCGTCGTCGAGGCGACGACCGTCGACGACGCCGCGGCCTTCTACCGGGCGTTCGAACACGTCGACGTGGCGGTCGGCGACCCGCCGGCGGACGCCTCGGCTCTCGACGTGCGCCGCGGCGCCGACGCCGTGCCGGCGCTCCGGGACCGCGGCCTGACGCTCGCGGACGTGATGGCGATGAGCGCCGACCGCGACGGCAACGCCGCCGAGTGGATCTCGGGCTTCGAGCGGACGTTCGCGGCCGCCGACCGGGTCGTCGTCGACGACGACCCGCTCACCGACCGTCTCGCACGGGCCTTCCTCGACTTGCTCGCGGAGCGTCCGGACACGCTCGTCGCCGTCGAACACGGACAGGAGCGGGCGAAGGAAGTGAGCCGCGAGGCCGCCGCGGTGCGAGACGACCTCGACGCCGCCGAGGCGCTGGCCGAGCGATTCCTCGACGAGGGGATCAATCCGGGGACGACCGCCGACCTCACCGCCGCGACGGCCTTTGTCGCGCTCGAACGGGGGGTGCGGCTGTGAGCGAGGACCGGACCGACGACGACACCGCGGACTGGCCAGTCACTCTCCGCGGCGTCACCGAATCCGTCGTGGCGACGCTCGGACCGAACGACCGCTGGAATCAGGCGGCGCTCGGTCTCCACGCCCCCGACGACGGCGGCCCGGTGACCGCGGTGACGTGGGGCAAGACCCGAACCCGCGGCAACTTCGAGCGGCGCGGCGCGGGCGTGATCCAGTTCACGGCCGATCCCCGCGAGTTCGTCGACGCGGCGCTCGACGTGATCGAAACTGACGAACCGGTCCGCGACGGCGCGGCCGCGTGGGTCGAGGTCGACACCCGACGGATCGAGGAGGGTGAGGACGAGGGGACCGAGTGGGTGCGCTGGGCGCTCCACCCCCGCGCCGCGACGGTGCGCGAGCGAACGGTGCCGACCATCAACCGCGGTTTCTACGCCGTAATCGACGCGACGGTGGCGGCCTCGCGGCTGGACGTGCCCGCGTTCGACACGGCGGCCCTGCTCGACCGCCTCGCGTACTTCGCCGACACGGTCGAGCGGTGTGGCGGTCCGGCGGAGCGCGAGGCGTTCGCACGCATCGACGAGCTGACCGGGTGGCGGGAGCGACGGAACGAATCGTTTTAGTGGCCTAGCAGCCGAACGTACGAACATGGCCATCAAACCCAAATACGTCAAACAGCTCGGCAGGATTCTGCTGGAGCGATATCCGCAGGCGTTCAACACCGACTTCGAGACCAACAAGGATAGCGTCTCGAAACTGACCAACGTGGAGTCGAAGGGCGTCCGCAACCGCATCGCGGGCTACATCACGCGCAAGAAGGCGAGCGCGGCCGCCAACGCCTGATCGGTCGTTCGTTCTCGGTGGTTACTCATACGGATTATTGTAACTGTTTCCCGGGAGTTCGCCGAGACCGTCTCGGCGAACTCCCGGTAATGACTTACAGTAAACCGTATCACGCCGGCCAGTGGCGACTCACAACAGACACTATCACGCGCCGTCCGGTGACTCGGTCCGCTGGAGTTCGACGTGGAAGACGGTGCCGCTCGGCTCGTTGGCGTCGGCCCACACGTCGCCGTCGTACTCCTGAACGAGCGCTTGGACGATAGAGAGCCCGAAGCCGCCCCAGTCGCGGGTGTGGGTGAACTCCTCGTCGTCGAACAGTTGGGCGAGTCGTTCGGGCGGCATTCCCTCACCGTCGTCGGCCACGGTGACGGTGACCGTCTCGGGATCGACCGTGACGCCGACGGAGACGGACACGTCGGCGTCGTTGTGTTCGACGGCGTTCGTCAGGAGGTGATCGAACACCGTCTCCAGCATGCCGTCGGCGTGGACCCACACCTCGTCCGCGGGGAGATCACACTCGATGGTCGGATCGGGATACGCCCCCCGCACCGACTCGATGGCGTCGGTCAGCGGGTCACACACGCGAATCGCCCGTCCGTCCGCCTCGGCTGCCACGTCGGTCGCGAGACGCCGGGCGGTCTGGATGAGGTCGACGATCTCCTCGCTCCGGTGGCGGGCCACGTCGAGGCTGTCGCGCTGATCGTCCGGGAGCGCGGGTTCGAGCGCGTCGAGTTTCGCTAGCACGAGATTCATCCCGTTGAGGACGTTGTGTCTGAGGAGGCGATTGAGGAACTCGACGCGGGCGCGTTCCTGTCCGAGTTCTTGCTCGTGTTCGATCTGCTCGGTCACGTCCCGCAGCGCCGATAGGTGACGGCCGGGAAGGACGTTCGCGGTGGCGGCGAAGGCGACCATCCGGGTCTCGCCGTCCGGCCGAACGAGTTCGAACTCGCCGCGCGCTTCCCCCTCGGCCCGAAACGTCTCCCACTGTGCCTCGAAATCTTCCGACCCACTCGCGAAGTTCACGATGTGTTTGCCCACCAGTTCCGAGCGCGGGAGGCCGAACAGGTCGGCCGCCGCGGGATTCGCGGCGACGTACCGCCCCTCGTCGTCGGTGATGACGAGGGCGTCGAGCGTCCCCTCGAACACGGCGCGGAGCTGGCGTTCCCGCTGGCTCAGGCGTCGATGTCGGTGCCGCGAGCGCACGTCGTACCGGCTGATGAGGAGGCCGCCGACCGCCCCCGTGGCGCTCACGTCGTAGACGAGGAACCACGGTGACTCGACGATGTGGCCGTGGGCGACGTGGAGCGTGAAGAAGTACAGCGTGACGACGCCGGTGACGCCGAAGCCGACCGTGACCCAGAACGCCGTCACGAGCGGCGCCACGTCGTCGTCGCTCATCCAGCCGAGCCAGACGCCGGTGGCGACCAGAATCACCCCGAAGAACAACGGCAGTGCGTCCCCGACGATGGCGTCGACCGTGACGCCGTGTCGTGCGAAGTGGTAGAGTGGAACTCCAATCAGGAGGGTACCGATGCCGACGACGGTGCCCCCACCGATCCGTCGACGCCACACGGGGGCGATACCATCGACGACGGCCTCCAGTCGACCGGTCAACCCCGCGTGGCCGGTCCGGTCGTCGAGGAGGTCGGTGAGATCAGTCCCGACGGAGTGACCGACGGTCGTCTCGTCGGACCCTCCGTGTTCTCCACTCACGAGCCCGAATTATGGACGGTGTACGTATATGCCTACTGGATGCCACGGACCCGCCCGAGACGCCCCGTATCAGAAGCGGTCCGTGCGTCCCGACGCCGTCCAGGCGTCGGTCGGTGCCGTCTCGGGGACGCGGTCCGTCCGTCCCTGTAGCCCCTCGATCCGGCCGGCGAACGTCCAGCGTTTGCCGTCGCCCGTCCAGGTCTCCGTCTCGCCGCCCGCGGCGGCGGCCGCGGCCGCGAGGTAGCCGTCGTGGACGTGTGCCCCCACCGCGGCGGCGATGGCCGCCGCCTCCGCGTCGTCGGCGTCGTCTGGGATGTCGAGGTTCATATCGGGATGTTTCCGTGTTTCTTGTCCGGGTTGCTCCGGCGTTTGGTCTTGAGCATGTGGAGGTCGTCGACGAGACGCATCCGGGTGTCCTGCGGTTCGATCACGTCGTCGATGAAGCCGCGGTCGGCGGCGGTGTACGGGTTGGCGAACTCCTCGCGATACTCCTCGACCAGGTCGGCCCGGCGAGCGTCCGGGTCGTCGGCCGCCTCGAGTTCGTCGCTGTAGAGGACGTTCACGGCGCCCTCCGGACCCATGACGGCGAGTTCGGCGGTCGGCCACGCGTAGTTCACGTCGGCGCCGAGATGTTTCGACGCCATGACGCAGTACGCGCCGCCGTACGCCTTTCGCGTGATGACCGTCAGGAGGGGGACGGTCGCCTCCGAGTAGGCGTACAGCAACTTCGCCCCGTGGCGGATGATCCCTCGATGCTCTTGATCGGTCCCCGGCATGTAGCCGGGTACGTCGACGAACGTGACGATGGGGAGGTTGAACGCGTCACAGAAGCGGACGAACCGCGAGGCCTTCATGCTCGCGTCGACGGTCAGCGTGCCGGCGTTCGACCGGGGCTGATTGGCGACGATGCCGACGGCGTGGCCGTCGAGTCGACCGAAGCCGACGACGACGTTTTTCGCCCAGCTGTCGTGAACCTCGAAGAACGAGCCCTCGTCGACGGTCCCTCCGATCACGTCGATCATGTCGTAGGGTTTCTGGGGCTGGTCGGGAACGACCGTCTTCAGTTCGTCCGCCGAGCGCTCCGGGTCGTCCCACGGATCGACTCGCGGCGGGTCTTCCACGTTGTTCTGTGGGAGATAGGAGAGCAGGCGACGGATGTTGTCGAGTGCCGTCTCCTCGTCCGGGAAGGCGCGGTGGGCGACGCCCGTCCGCGAGGCGTGGGTGGTCGCGCCGCCGAGTTCCTCGAAACTCACCTCCTCGCCCGTGACGGTCTTGATCACGTCCGGGCCGGTGATGAACATGTGGCTGGTGTCCTCCACCATGAAGATGAAGTCGGTGATGGCGGGGGAGTAGACGGCGCCGCCGGCGCAAGGCCCCATGATGCTCGAAATCTGCGGGACGACGCCGCTGGCCTGTTCGTTGCGGTGGAAGATGTCGGTGAAGCCCGCGAGGCTCCGCACCCCCTCCTGGATGCGGGCGCCCGCCGAGTCGTTGAGGCCGACGATGGGCGCGCCCACGTCCATCGCCTTGTCCATCACCTTGCAGATTTTCTCGGCCATGACTTCGCCGAGCGAGCCGCCGAAGACGGTGAAGTCGTGGGCGAAGACGAACGTTTTTCGGCCGTTTACCTCACCGTACCCCGTCACTACGCCGTCGCCGGGGAGCTTTCGCTCCTCCATCCCGAACTTGCTCGTCCGGTGAGTCCGGAACTGGTCGAACTCGCGGAAGGTCCCGTCGTCGAGGAAGTAGTCGATGCGCTCGCGGGCGGTCATCTTCCCCTTCGAGTGCTGGGACTCGATCCGGTCCTCACCGCCACCGAGGAGGGCCCGCTCCCGCTTCTCGCGGAGCTCCTCGATTCGGTCCTCCATGGTCATGGCCGACCACCTATCATCGTCCCATAACAAGGTTCGAGGACCGGCAAAAGGATTCCGCCGCCCGTGGCTACACCGTCGCCTGCCGCCGCAGTCCCACGAGGACGACGGCGACGGCCGCGACGGCGACGCCAACGGTCGGCCAGAACCCCACGCGGGCGTCGATGCCCGCCGTCGTCAGGAGCGTGAACACGAGGAAGACGGGAATGACGATACCGACGGCGAACAGCCACGGCGTCGCCAGTTGCCGCGCGACTGGCCCGGCGCCCGAGACGTACTCGGCCACCGCGTCGCGGCCCAGCACCCACCCGGCAAAGAGGAGGAAGGCGAGGAGGCCGCCGGTGAGCAGCAGGTCGACGAGGGTGCCAGCGACGAAGTCGAACAGGGCCGGACGGAGTGCGGTCACAGTGCCAGTGACGGCGACGAGCGCGAGGAGGACGCCCACCGCCGCCCGCCGCGACCACCCGCCCTCGTCGACGAGGACGGCGACCGGAATCTCCAGCATACTGATCGAACTCGACAGGGCGGCGAGGGTGACGACGCCGAAGAAGACGATGGCGAGGAGGCCGCCACCGGGCAGGGCGGCGAACGCGCCCGCGATGCCGACGAAGAGTGCGCCCGGCCCGCCCGTCCCCGGATCGACGCCCTGCGAGAAGAGGAGGGGGAAGACCACGAGGCCCGCGAGGACGCCGACGCCGGTGTTCAGCAGGGCGATGACCGATCCGTCGAACGGGAGCGACCGGTCTTCACCGAGATAGGAGGCGTAGGTAACCATCGTCCCGGCGCCGACGGAGAGGGTGAACAGGGCTTGCCCGGCGGCCGGGCCGAGAATCGAGAAGAAGTTCTCCCGCAGGGTCGTGAGGTCGAACCCGAGGAAGAACTGATACCCGGCGCCAGCGCCCGGTTGTGTGACGACCCACGCCGCCATCCCGACGAGGAGGACGAGGACGGCAGGCACCATCACTTTCGTCCCGAGTTCGATGCCGCGGCGGACGCCGCCGAGGACGATGCCGCCGGTGATGGCGAGAAACAGGAGGTGGAAGGCCGCGGCCTCGAAGCCGAAGGAGATGGTCTCGAAGTAGGCACCCGGCGTGGAGAGGTAGGCCGCGCCGCCGGTGAGGGGGCCGGTCATCGAGACGAGCAGGTAGCGCAGAATCCACCCGCCGACGACGCTGTAGAAGGAGAGGAGGGCGACGCCGGTGACGGCGGAGACGGCGCCGACGGCGGCCCACCGCCGCGACCCGGAGAGGTCGCGGAGCGCGCCCATGGGGTTGCGCCGCGCCCGCCGCCCGATCACGAACTCGCCGAGGAGGCCGGGGACCCCGACCCCGAAGACGACGAGCAGATAGACGGCCAGAAAGGCGCTGCCGCCGTTCTGCGCGGTCATCCACGGGAACCGCCAGATGTTCCCCAACCCGACGGCGCTCCCGGCGGCCGCGAGGATGAAGCCCGTGCGCGTCGCCCACGTCTCTCGTGTCATTATCTCCCGGTCAGCGAACGCGCGTCAAGTGGGTTTCGAGTCGCGCGCAGTCTTTCGGGGAGGCTACACGATGGCCTGCGAGAGCAGGCCGGCCCGGACGGCGAGTGACTGGAGGCCGAGCAGCAGCGTCAACAGGACGCCCAGCGGAACGACCGTCCGGACGAACCAGAGCCACGCGGCCGCACCGGACTCGCTCAGGCCGGTGCCGCGCCGGAGTTCGGCGACCCCGTCGCCGGCGTCGACCCACCCGACGAACAGGAGGAGACAGAGCACGGAGAGCGGCAGCAGGAGGTTGTACGCGATGGCGTTGTACCAGCCGAGAATCGACAGGCCGAACGCACTCGGCACGCCGAGGAGGAAGATGGCGAGGCCGAGGGCGACGGCGAGTGACCGGCGCGAGCGTTCGGTGTTGTCGACGAGATACGACGTGACCACTTCGAGCAGGCTGATCGCGGAGGAGAGCGCCGCGAGGAGGAGGACGACGAAGAAGACGATGCCGAGGAGTCGCCCCGCGGGCAACTGTGCGAACGCGCCGGCGAGCGTGATGAACGCGGCGCCGAGGCCGCCACTTCCGGGTTCCACGCCCAGCGAGAAGAGGATGGGGAAGACCACCAGCCCCGCCAGCAGGCCGACGAACGTGTTGAGGATCACGATGGTCGCGCCGTCGGCCGGGAGCGAGTCGTCGCGGCCGAGGTAGGAGGCGTAGGTGATCATCGCGCCCATGCCGAGCGAGAGGGTGAAGAAGGCCTGTCCCACGGCGGCGGGCAGAATCGACCCGAGGTTGGCGAGCAACACGTCGACTTCGGGCGAGAGGTAGTAGGCGTAGCCGGCGGCGCCGCCCTCCAGCGTCCCTGCCCAGACGGCCAGGCCGCCGAGCAGGACGACGATGCTCGGCACCATCAGTTTCGTCGACCGCTCGATGCCGTCGGTCACGCCGAAGGCGACGACGCCGACGGTCAGCGCCATGAAGACGGCGTGGAACGCGACCGCTTCGGGGCCGGCGGAGATGGTGCCGAAGTACGCTTCCGATCCGCTGAAGTAGGCGCCGCGGGCGCTGCCGATCACGTAGCGAATCACCCAGCCGCCGACGACGCTGTAAAAGGAGAGGATCCAGAACGCCGCGAGCGTCCCGAGGGCGCCCACGACTTTCCAGTTCCGGTGACCGAGGCGAGCGAAGGCGTCTATCGGATTGCGCTCCGCCCGACGACCGATCACGAACTCCGCGAGCATCGCGGGGAAGCCGATCAGGAAGACGGCGAGGAGATAGACGACGATGAACGCCGCACCGCCGTTCGCTCCCGTCTGGAAGGGGAACTGCCAGACGTTGCCGAGGCCGACGGCGCTCCCGACGGCCGCGAGGATGAAGCCGACACGCGTCGTCCACGTCTCTCGTTGTTTTTGTGCCATAGGCCGGCTATCCCCAGCCCGGAAAAAAGGCTCACGATCCGCTCACTGGTGTGTGAATCGGCGTCGTGGGGCACACCGTCAGGCGAGACACCGATACAGTTCGATCCGAATCCGTGGCTCGTCCGTCTCCGGAAAGTCGAGGGTGCCGTGTGCGTTCTCCACGACCCACTTGGCCAGCCACAGGCCGAGGCCGCGGCAGTGGTTCAGGGGCGTCTCGATCCCCTCGTTCAGCACCTGTTGGTCGGTCCGTGGGATCGGCTGCCCGGGGTACTGCACCTCGATCTGCACCCGTTCGGGGGGGCGATCCGAAACCGTCAGTTCGACGCGTGGCTCGTCGGCGTCCTGGGCGTCGATCGCGTATTCGAGGAGTTCGGCGAGCGCGACGCCGAGGTTGGCATCCGTGACCACTTCGACGTCGTGGATCCCCTCCACGGAGACGGTCGCGTCCGGATGGGTCGTCGTCACCCGATCCAGCGCACGTTCGATGAACGGGGCGAGCGTGCCGCGTTCCACCGTCGACCGGCTGATCGTCCGCTCGACGTACCGGGCCTTGTCGGCGACGTCGAAGATGCCGTCGACGTGGCGAATCGCCGTATCGAGCCGGTCTTCGGACGTGTCGTCGAGGTCCGTCCGTTCGGCAAAGAGGTTCAGTATCCCACGGACGACGTTCAGATCGTTTCGGATGTCGTGACGCAGGATTCGGTTGACGACCGAGAGTCGCTGTTCGCGCCGCGTCACCTGGCTCCGTGCGTGGGCTAGGTCGTACATCTGCTCCAGCATCAGTTGGCCGTTCAACAGCCCGCTCCCGTCCGATCGGTACTCGTCCGGGGCGATGTAGTACGGGTTCTCACAGAGCCGGTAGCGGTAGACGATCTGTTCGTGGGTCCACAGCGCCTTGGCGACCGACTCGTCGTTGAACTGGTTCAGGTCGTACTGGCACAGCGCCGTGACGGGGAGGTCGGGACACGCCGCGTCGAAGTCCGCCTCGAAGCCGATCACGTGGTCGTAGCTCAGGTTGGTGTGGAAACACCACGAGAGTTCGCCCGCCACCCAGAGCCCGTCGTACTCGTCGGTGACGCTCCCGTGACACGCGTCCGCGAGCAACGATATCAGTTCGTCCGGATCGAAGTTCGCTTCGCGGTATGCGTCCTGCGCATTCTCTATCAGCAGGTCGCCGTCGGCCACTCTGCGCTCGACGTCGATGTCGACCCGCCGAAATGCACGCTCTATCGTGGACCGCGTGTTGGTATCCACGAAGTAGAGACAGCGATTACCGCTCCGGAGACCCTGCTTGACGAACGTGGCCGCGACTTCTAGCTGATTCTGTGGCGACCGATAGAACAGCGCGAGATGTCGCGCGAGGTCGTTGCGCTCCAGTTCTCCCCGGAGCGTGTCGACAGTTTGGATGGTCTCGCTCCCGGACTGCTCTCGTTCGTCAGACGGATAGTCCGGGTTCACACGTTCGAATATTCGGAATCCACGGTAAAACAACTGTCGGCGCACAGTCGTTAGCGGGTGCGTTAGTCACGTTGGGGCCTCGCGAGGCGTACGCTTATTCGGGTTCCGACCGTTCGGTGGACGTATGGACACGACGTTCGACTGCGCCGGCGAGGTGGCGCTCGTGACCGGCGCCTGCGGGGCGCTCGGCAGCGCCGTCGCGGACGCCTTCGACGCGGCGGGCGCGACGGTCTGTGGCACCGACATCGTCCCACCGGACGACGAGTCGTCGCTCGTCGACCCCGAGACGATCGACTATTACGAGGGTGACTTCACCGACGAGCGCGACGTGCAGCGGGTCGTCGAGGCCGTCGTCGACGACCACGGCCGGATCGATTATCTGGCCAACATCGCGGGCACGTGGCGCGGCGGCGACCCCATCCACGAGACGGACGCCGACCTGTTCGATACCCTCTTCGACGTGAACCTGAAGACGATGTTTCTGGCCTCGAAGCACGCGCTCCCGCACCTTCAGGAGACGGAGGGCGCCATCGTCTCCGTGTCGTCACGCTCGTCGCTCGAAGGCGGCGAAGGCGACGGCATCTACCGGGCGAGCAAGGCGGGCGTCCGCCTCCTGACCGAGACGATTGCCGAGGAAAATCTGGGGACGGTCCGTGCCAACGCCGTCATGCCGAGCGTCATCGACACGCCGATGAACCGCGAGATGATGGACCCCGATGACGCGTGGGTCGACCCCGCCGACATCGCTGCAGTCGTCCTCTTTCTCTGTTCCGACGCTGCCGGCGTGACGAGCGGCGCCGCCGTCCCCGTCTACGGCGAGGCTTAGGGAACGACGACCAATTTTCCGAGGAAGCTGTCGGCCATCACGTCGTCGTGCGCGTCGGCCACCTCGTCCAGATCGTACGTCTGCGCCACCTCGATGTCGAGGTCACCCGTCCCCATGAGGTGCGCGACCCGCCCCAGCGGCTCGCTCAGCTCCGGCGTGTTGAACATACTCATGAACTGGTAGGTGAGATCCTTCCCCCGCGCGACGCCGTCGTTCGTGAAGCCGATGGCGGGGTCGTTCTCGCCGATGCCGACGATCCGGCCGTCGTGGGCGGCCACGTCGGCGTCGAACTGCAGGTAGTCGTCGAGGCGGTGATCGAGGATCACGTCCGGGCCACCCGAACTCGCCTCGACCACCGCGTCCCGGAGGTCGTCGCGGCCGTAGTCGAGGACGGCGTCGGCGCCGAGGTCGTCGAGGCGGTCGTGGTACTCGCTGGCGGCGGTGGTGACGACCCGCGCACCGGTCGCGGCCGCCAGTTGGACGGCCGCGTGGCCCACGCCGCCGCTTCCGCCGTGGATCAGCGCCGTCTCCGCGGGTTCCAGCCCGGCGTGGTCGATCAGCGCCCGCCACGACGTGACCGCGGCGACACCCGCGCCACCGGCGGCCACGAGGTCGACGCCTGCAGGCAGGCGAGCGATGCGGTCGCTCGGCACGGCCACGTACTCCGCGCAGGCGCCGTAGTGGTCCTTGCTCAGGCCGGTGGCGATCACGGCGTCGCCCTCGCCGATCCCCTCGACGGCCGATCCGACCTCGACGGCCTCGCCCGCGGCGTCGACGCCGGGGACCATCGGGAGCGTGAACGGCTGGTACGCTCCCTCGCGGAAGTAGGTGTCCACGGGGTTGATGCCTGCGGCTGCCACCTCGACCAGCACTTCGTCGTCGGCCGGCTCCGGCCGGTCGACATCGTCGACTTGCAGTACTGCACTCCCACCGTGTTCGTGATAGCGAACTGCGCGCATGGGCCGGTGTACGACGAGCGGCCGAATAAAGCCACTCCGTCTCGCCTCGGTGGCGGGTGGTCCCACAGGGACGGCGTCGAGAGTTGCCGTCGTCAGCGAACGATTCACCACAACCGGCTACCAGTCGAATACCTCGTGGACCCGCCGCCCCTCGTCGTTCAGGACGGGACCGACGACATCGGTGACGCCGGTCAGAATCTCGGCCGAGCGGACCGACGGTTCGTCGCCGGTGAACGCGGCGACCTCGTCGCTTCCGACGCTGTAGACGACGCGGTCGAAGCCGGCCCTGACCATCCCGCCGGCGCACATCGGGCACGGTTCGGTGCTGGTGTACATGACCATCTCCGCCCGTTCGTCGGGGTCGAACTCCCGGCACGCGCGGTACGCGAGATGGAGTTCGGGATGGTGCCGGATGTCGTCCGCCGTGACGATCCGATTCGAGTCGGCCATCACGACCTCGTCGTCGTGGACGAGTACGCTGCCGAACGGCTCGTCGCCACGGGCCGCGGCCTCGCGAGCGAGGTCGAACGCCCGCCGCAGATGCGCGTCGTGGTCGAAGTCGTCGAACTGCACGGCTGCGTGGTGGGCCGGGAACCTCTTAAACGACCGACGTGGGCGCCGAGTCGCGATCCACGCGCTCGTCGGCGTCAGCGTCGCCGTCACGCCACCTTGACCGTCTCCAGCACCCAGTCGGACGGCGTCGCCCGCCGCACCTCGATGTCGAACGCCTCGCGTGGCGCCCCCGCGAGACGGCTCAGGAACCCCCCGACTGGTGTCGGATCGCGGTCGCTGACGAGGACGAACCGCTCCCCCGGATCGAGCGATTCGAACCGTTCGCGGACCCGCCCCTTCCGCTCCTCGGGCGGCAGGTCACGAATATCGACGGCGTCGTCCGGCACGTCCACTTCGTCCGCGGTGTCGAGGGCGTCGAGCGTTCGCTCCCCCAGATCCGCGACCGCGTCGGGTACGTCGCCCGGTTCGGGCGTCCCCTGCAACTCCCGCGTGAACGGCAGTTCCGCGAGCACCGGCGCGTCCAGATCGTCGACCGACTCGTCGAACAACTCGTTCGGCTCGCCACAGCAGTCACAGACGTACTCGGCCATGTTGACGACGGCACCGAGGACCGGCACGTCGTTGTCGCGGAACAGTTCGACGGTGCGCCCGGTGTCGCTGACGGCGGCGTGGAAGGGCGTCGTGACGACGACGACGCCGTCGACGTGGACATCCTGCAAGGTGGTGAGCACCACGTCACCCGTGCCGGGCGGCAGGTCGATCACCAGTACGTCGTCGTTCTCCCACGCGGTGTTCTCGAAGAGGTCGGAGAGCGCGTCGTGGGCCATCGCCCCACGCCACGCGAGGGGCGCGCCGTCCTCCATCAGACCGACGCTCATCACGTCCATCCCACGGCGGCGGACGGGCATCGGGTCGCCCTCGTCGGTGGCGTGGATCGGTCCCGCCGCGTCGACGAGCGCCGGCACGTTCGGGCCGTGGATGTCCGCGTCGAACAGCGCCACGTCACGCTCGGCGGCGAACGCGCAGGCGAGGTGGGCCGCCACGGTGGACTTGCCGACGCCGCCTTTCGCGCTGGCGACGGCGACGACGTGATCGAACGCCGCGACGCTCGACCGCCCCTCGGCCGACGGTGACGCGCGTTCGACGTGGACACCGCCCACGCCGTCCACGTCGTCGACGGCGCGCAACATGGCGTCGATCACACCCTGTCCCGTGTCGTCGTCGAGGGCGTGCAGGTCGACTTCGAGGCGTACGTCGCCCTCACTCACCTCGACGTTCTCGACGAACCCCGCCTCGAAGACGGAGAGGTCGGCTGCCGGATCGCGGACCGACCGGAGCGCCGCCTCCACGCGGTCTTCGAGCGTCGCGTCGTCGGGCTGTGCCGCCGTCGTGGTCGTGTCGTCGGTGTCCGTCATAGATCGGGCATGCGGTTGAGTCGGTCCTCGCCGGGAAGCAGGCGAGCGTCGTTCTCCAGCGCGCCGAACTGCCGGCGGAACCGGTCGGGCTCCGCCTCCAGTGCGCGCTCGGCGGTCTGTCGCACTACCGTCGCGGGGTCGTCGGTCAGGTCGCGCAGGCGGTCGCGGGCCGCGTCGGAGTCGACGCCGCCGAGCATGTGGGCCGCCCACTCCCGGACGCGTTCGCTGTCGTCGCGCGAGAGGGAGAGCAGGCGGTTCTCCATCGCTTCGCCCCGCAACTTGAACAGCGAGATGGCGGCATTCCGGCGCACGGCGTGGTGGTCGTCGTCGACGGCGGCCGCGATCTCGTCCTCGTGGGCCGCGCGGTCCACGTTGTCGAGGGCGACGACCGCCTCCGCTCGTACCCACGGGTCCGGGTCGTCGAGGAGTGCGACGGCGACGGCAGCCGCCCGCTCCCCCCCGTGCGCCGTCAACGCCTCCACGGCGAACTGCCGCACGTCGGCGTCGTCGTCCCGCGTCGCCGCCTGCGCGAGACCCGTCACGACCGCGTCGGTCGTCGCCTCGTCTTTCAGCGCCAGCGCCGCTCGTCGCCGGTCCACGGAGTCGTCCGCGTCGAGGTCCGCGAGCAGCGATGTCGCGCCGTCGCCGGCGACGGGTTCGGTGTCCGCCGCCGCGAGTTCCGCCGGCGTCGCCTCGCCGATGGTCACGTCCTCACGGCTCACTTCGATGTCCTCCAGCGCCTCGATGTCGCTCCCGATGCCCGGACTCTTGGCGGGGTCGAGTTGCGGGTCTGGCTCCTCCTCCAGATGCTTCTGGAACTCCTCGTCGTCGTCGTGGCAGGTCATCGCTCCACCTCCCACAGGGTCAGCGCCGCAGCCCCGAGGCCGAAGGGGACGGCCCGACCGAGCGTGGCGGGCACGCCCGCGAACGCGAGGAGCGCCACGCCCCCGAGGAGGAGCCACTCGCCGCGCCGACGGGCGGCGCTGGCGGTCGTCACCACCCCCGCCGCCGCGAGGGCGACCACGGGGAGCGACGTCCCGACGACGCCGCCGCCGACGAGCGTCACCGCGCCGGTGACGAACGGCCGCGCGAGGCCGACGGCGACGACGGCGCCGAACGCGAGGCCACCCGCGAGGGCGGCTCGCCCCGTCGTCGCCGCGAAGACGGGTGTGACGGCGATGCCGACGAGCGCCAGCGTCGACGCCGTCGGACGGAGCGCTACCGCGTCGCCGACGCCACTCGCCAGTCCCACCGCGAGTGCGACCAGGAGGACGCCGACGGCGGCGGCCGAGACGGGCGGGAGTGACTCCCGATGGACGAGGGCGACGGCGGCCGTTCCCCCGACGACGGCGACGGCGGCGGGCAGGGCGACGGCGCCGGTCACGAGCGACAGCAGGCCGAACACACCGACGAAGAGGAGACCAACGCCCGCGACGGGATCGTCGGCCGTGAGCGCCAGCCCCACGGCACCGAGCGCCGCGACGGCCGTCGTGAGGCCGAACAGCGCCGCACTGACGCCCGAGGGGCCGACCGGCGCGTTGACGGCCGTCGTCGCCAGCGTCCGAACGACGACGGCCACCGCCGCGACGCCGACGACGGCGTGCCGGCGGTTCGCGGGGAGCGGCGCCGCCCAGCGCCGTCCGACGCGCGTCGCCGTCATCCGTCCCCCTCCAGCCGTGCCGCGAGGTCGTTGCGGTCCGCGCGGACGAACGCTTCGAGCAGGGTACCGAGGTCGCCGTAGATGTCGGTGCCGGGTTCGTCGGCGAGGCGGTCGGAGACGCCAACTGCCGCGTGGCCGAGGTGGCGGTCGTGGAAGTCGAGGCGGGCGGCTGCGGCCGTCCCTTCGACGGCCGCCTCCCGACGCGCCAGATACCCCGCGAACTCCAGTTCGTACCGGAGGGCGTCGTGGTTGTCGCGGGTGTCGGCGTCGATTTCGAGGCCGTAGTAGTCGTACGCCCGCGCCAGATCGAGGTTCACGTCGTTCCACGACTGGTCGGGGCGGTACTTCGACTCGTACAGCGGGACCGGCGGTCCCGACGCCTCCAGCGACCCGTCCGTCCGGTCGGCGTACTCGCTGTACCCGAGTTCGAACAGGTCGTTGTACCGGGCCGCCAGCGTCTCGTAGTCGTCGTCGGTCCGCAACGTGGGCACCGACACGTCGAGGCTCGTGCGGTCGAGACACTGCGCCAGATCCGCCGCCAGATCGCCGTCCGCGGTGAGAGCGTGGAACTCGCGGGTCGGGTGGCGGAACGCCCCCGCGAGCGTCGCGAACACCGTCCCGCGGGCGGCGGCGTCGAGGTCGATATCGTCACCGAGGGCGT
Source organism: Haloplanus aerogenes (assembly GCF_003856835.1). Lineage (NCBI taxonomy): Archaea > Methanobacteriati > Methanobacteriota > Halobacteria > Halobacteriales > Haloferacaceae > Haloplanus > Haloplanus aerogenes. Next base: position 2,079,670 of record NZ_CP034145.1, on the reverse strand, counting down.
CGTCGGCCGTCGCCATCAGGACCCACCTCCCTCGCTACCGCCACTACCGCGCGCCCGGAGAACACCGAACGCCGTCACGGCGACGACGGCCACGATGGCGACGCCAGCGATCGTCCACAGGAGCGTCTGGTAGGGCGGTCCCTGCGGACCGGTGCCAGTGAGGAAGTAGTGCCACTCGCTGACCGCCTTCCGGCCCGCACGCTCGCCGTTGCCGCCGTTCCACACCGCGAAGGCAACGTCGAGCGTGTCGACCGAGCCGAGGTCGGTCCGGTTAGCACCCGACGAGGCGATATCGCGCGTGTAGACCACCGTCCACGTTCCGTCCTCGTAGGTCGCGTTCGCGGCGACCGACGGACTGGGGAAGGCCGTCGTCGACCCCGCGCCGCCGGCGAGCAGTTCCTGGGTGCCGCCGTTGCCGCTCCAGTACCAGACGTTCACCTGGTTGTCCCGGCCGCCCATGGCGATGGGCGGGCGCGAACTCGTGTCGGCCGGGAACTGGACGGCGGCGGCGTCGACGAACTGCCGTGGTGACTCGGCGCTCACGTTCTGCGTCCCGTCTTCCCACTGCAGGCGGACGTAGAACTGCCCGTCGCTCCGGACGGCCTGCACGTGGACCTGTTCGATCGACGTGTCGGCGGCGTCGGGCACGCTACTCGGCGCGCTCGACAGCGCCACGTCCGCCGCGGGCACCGACGACCACCCGTCGGCCGTCGGGTCGGAGAGATCCGCCTCCGGTTGCTCCGTGACCGGAATCTCGTGGGCCGGGCGAGCGTCCACCAGCGGCGACGCGAGCGCCACCGCCGAACAGACCACCAGTGCGCCGACGACGAGCGCCGTCACCAGCGCGCGCTTTCGGTCGTCAGTCATCGTCGTTGAACACTCCCAGCCGGTACTGCTTCGCCGGGTTCTTGTGCTGGAGCAGTTCCATCAGTTCGCTCTCCGCCCCTTGCCGTGCGCGCTGGCGCTCCCGTTCGATAGTGTTGAGCGCCTCGTCGACGCCGTCGCCGAACAGTTCCCGCAGGTACTCCCGCGGGATGCGATCCACGTCCACCGACTCGCCGTCCTCCGTGTGCTGGCCCGGTGCGTACGGCGGGATGTAGTAGACGTTGGGTTGAGTGCGGAACTCGGGATGGAGGGGGAGGGCCACCTCGTACTCCTCGACCAGTTTGTAGATGGGGCCGTCCTCGTCGTCGAGGAAGCCCACCAGACGCAACTGGGGCGGACACTCCTCCGCGCAAGCGGGCGCGTACGTCTGCCCGTCCGGCCCCTCGCCCTCCAGTCGCGGGTAACAGAAGATGCACTTCTCCGACTTCTTCGAGACGGTGTTGTAGTACACCTTCTTGTACGGACACCCCTCGACGCAGTAGCGGTAGCCGCGACACCGCTCCTGATCGACGAGGACGATGCCGTCCTCCTCGCGCTTGTAGAGCGCCTGTCGGGGGCACGCCTCGACGCAGGAGGGGTGCGTGCAGTGGTTGCAGATGCGCGGGAGGTAGAAGTAGTAGCTGTTGGGGTACTCGCCAGCACCCTGATCCTCGTCCCAGTTGGGACCCCACTCCGCCCCTTCGCGCGGCCGGAGAGGTTCGTCGCTCCCCTCGTACATGATTTCGGAGTGGTTGAACTCCCACGGACGGCCGTAGTCCTCCTGCGACGGGATGTCGCCGGGTTGGCGGTCGGTGTGGGCCTCACCCTGTTCGCCTTGCCACCCGCCACCGGACTCCTCCCAGCCACGGGGGTAGCCCTCGCCGGGCTTGGTTTCGACGTTGTTCCAGTACATGTACTCGGTGCCGCCGCCCTCCGTCCAGAGGTTCTTGCACGCGATGGTACACGTCTGACAGCCGATGCACTTGTTGAGGTCCATCACCATCGCCACCTGGTGATCGATCCCGTCCGCGACGTTGATGTTCGTATCCTCGTTGGTACTCATTCGGAATCGCCTCCTGCGGGCCGCACGTCCACGTTCACGTCACTGTTCACGCCGGTCGGCCCCCAGTAGTTCGGGAAGAAGTGGAGATGCTCGCCCGTGTCCTCGGGATACTGCACCAACTGCGTCGGCTTCATGTACATCGGCACGAGCGAGTTGAAGTTGTCGCGGTCGGGGTACTGGAACTTCTCCCACGCGAAGAACTGCCGGAGCGTCCCCGGTTCGCCCGACGGGTAAATTTTCGCCTGGACCTCGATGCTCGCGAGGTCGTTGTACACCTCGACGGTGTCGCCGTCCTCGATGCCGCGTTCCTCCGCGTCCGCCGGGTTGAGGTAGACGACGGGTTCGCCCCGCTGGAGACGGAGCATCTTCGGGTCGTCACGCCACGTCGAGTGGATCGACCACCGGCCGTGCGGCGTGTTGTACGAGAGCGGGTAGGACCCACCCGTCGACGCCGGGCCTTCCTTGTGGGTCGGCAGTTCCTCTCCGAGTTCGAGGAACCAGTCGTGGTCGATGTAGTACTGCTGGCGGCCGGTGAAGGTGGGCCACGGCTCCTTGTCGTGGACGTAGTTCTGCCACGGGACGTACGCCTCGCCGTCCTTTATCTCGGAGGTCCAGTGGTCGCCCGCTTCGAGGAGTCGCTGGGGTTGCTCCACCGTGTCCTCGAACGTGATCCGCTCGTCGCTGTCGCTCGGGTTGGACTCCTCGGAGTGTTCGAGGATGAACTCGGCGGCGGCGCGGTCCTCGGCCAGCGCCCCCTCCTCGCCAGTCTCCCAGTCGCGGACGAAGTCGTCGTAGATGGTCGTGAGATCGATGGTGCGGTCGAACTTGCGGTCTTGGACCGGCTGGACCCCACGTTCCCGCGCTCGCTCCTGAATCTTCTCGGCGAGGTCGCGGAAGATGGCCCAGTCCGTCTTCGCCTCGCCCAGCGGCTCTACCGCGGGCGTGAACGGGTGGACGTACGTGTGCATGTCCGTCTCCGAGAGGTCGTACTTCTCGTAGTGGCTGGCCGCCGGGAGGACGATGTCGGAGTACAGCGCCGTCGAGTCCATCCGGAAGTTGATGTCGACCACGAGGTCGAGTTTCGGCCAGAGCTGTTCCTCGACGGCGACGTTGCCCTTGGCCTGATTGAAGTAGTTGCCACGCCAGACGAACATGGTCGAGGGGTCGGGTCGGAAGCCGTCCTCGCGTTCGCTGGGGTAGACGGGCATCCAGCCCTTCTCGATGGACTCCCGAATCTTCGCCGCGGTGTCGGGGTCGGTGTTGTTCAGGATGCCGGCGTGGAAGTACGTCCACAGCGTCGTCGGCACGCCGCGGACGCTCCCGGTGGGGAAGGAGAGGACCTGCCAGCCGTGGAACGTCCAGATTTTCTCCTGACCGACGTAGTGGTCGACGCCGGTGCCGGGGTCACCGAGGTTCCCGGTCAGCGTCACGAGCAGTTGGATGGCGCGGTTGCCCAGGTCGTTGTGGTACCAGTCGTTGACGCCCTTGCCGTGGATGATCTTGGCGGCGTCGGCCTCGGCGAACTCGCGAGCGATGCGCTGGTAGGTGTTCTCGCCGACGCCCGTCTCCTCGTGGACGAACTCGGGCGTGTACTGGGACAGTTCGTCCTGCAGGTTCGCCCAGACGGAACGCACCTCGACGGTGCCGCCCTCGGCGTCGACGGAGCGCTCGACCGCCAACTGCGGATCGAAGTCGAGTTGGATGCTCGCGGAGGCGTCGTGCTGACCGTCGCGGTCACCGAGGGAGCCGGGGGCGGCGCGCAGGTTCCCGTCGGCGTCGACCATCACGAACACCTTCTCGGGCTCGTCGGCGTCCGGTGCCAGCCCAACCTCGCTCGCGCGGAGGAACTTGCCCGTGTCCTCGCGGACGAGGAGCGGCATATCAGTCTGCTCTTTGAGGTGCGCCTCGTCGTACAGGCCCTCGTCGACGATAGTCTGGGCCATGCCGAGGGCGAGGGCGGTGTCCGTGCCGCCGTTGGGTGCCAGCCACTCGTCGGTGTGAATGGCCGTCTGGGAGTAGTCGGTGAAGATGCCGACGCGCTTCGCCCCCTCGTAGCCCGCGTCGAGGAAGTATTTCGCGTCGGGGATGCGCGTGACGTTGATGTTCGACCCCCACGCGATGATGTAATCCGCGTTGTGCCAGTCCGCGGACTCGGCGTTGTCGGTCTGGCTGCCCCACGTGATCGGTTGCCCGGGCGGGAGGTCGGAGTACCAGTCGTAGAAGCTGTGGGAGACGCCGCCGAGGAGGTTGACGAGTCGACTGCCCGAGGCGAAGGAGACAGGGCTCATGGCGGGAATCGGGGTGAACCCGGAGATGGCGTCGTAGCGCCCCGCCTGCACCTCGTCGATGACGTGGTCCGCGATTTCGGTCAGCGCCTCGTCCCAACTGATGCGCTCCCACTGGCCCGACCCGCGTTCGCCGGTGCGCCGCAGGGGGTGGAGCACGCGCTGATCGGCGTTGACGTAGTCGGTGTAGCAGGCCCCCTTCTGACAGCCGCGCGGATTGGGGTCGGGCAGCGAGTCGTCGAAGGTGGGGTAGTCCCCTGCCTGTTCCTCGCGCCAGACCTGCCCGTCCTTGACGAAGACGTTCCACGAACACGACCCGGTGCAGTTGACGCTATGCGTGGAGCGGGAGATGGAGTCCCAGTCCCACTCGTCGCGGTAGAGGTCCTCCCACTCGCGGTAGGGGTAGTTGCCGATGGGGTCGTCGACGGGTTGCAGACCCGTCATGCCGTTGTCCGCGAAGGAGAGCCCCGTCGCGCCGAGTAGGGAGGCGACGCCGAGGCCCTTCACGAAGTCGCGTCTGCCGATACCGCCGTCCGTCAGTTCGTTGTGATCACTCATGGGAGATGAACACCGTCGCGGTCGCACAGATAGCGCCGGCGACGGCGAGTGCGAAGCCGGCCGGCGTCGCACCGCCGGCCTCGAGGCCGGCGGCCACGAGGCCGAGACCGACCAGTTTGCTCGTCGTGTCTAGCAGGCTGTACTGCCGAGCGGTGAGCGTGGAGCCGTTCGTGTCAGTCATCGGCCCCACCTCCCCCACCGGCCGCGGGCGTCGCGCCCTCGTCCGATCCCTCCGACGCGCCGTCACGTAACAGGAAATACGTGATCGCGGCGAACAGCGGCGGCACGCCCAGCAACGCTGCGGTCAGGATGGGGTTTACCACGTCCGTCGTCGTTCCCAGCACCTGCGCCGCGAGGATGTTGTTCATCCCCGCGATGGAGGCGATCATGATGAACGCGACGGCGGCGACGCCGACGGCGGTCTGCCGCGGGCGCGAGAGCGGATCGGCCGTGAAGTGAATCGCCTCCGTCCGGTCGATAAAGGGCCACGCGAGGACGGCGGCGAAGACGAGTCCGGGGAGGACGATGCCGCCGATGAACTCCGTGCTGACGTGGATCGATCCCACCGAGAAGGAGAACCACTTCGGCAGGAGCTTCAGGAAGCCGTACACCCACATCAGGAACCAGTCGGGCATGATGAGATTGGGCGTCGATGCGGGGTCGTTCGGCCCGTACTCCGCGACGTTGTGGACGGGCAGGAAGCCGGCCAGCATCGACAGCGTCGCCGCGGTCAGGAAGAAGACCACGGCGCTCACGGCCGTCTGGTTCGGCACGGCCGGGAGGCCGACGATCACGCTGTCGTCGTCGCGGTCGACCGTCCGTCCGCCCACCTCAACGTCGTCGTCCCGCGGCGCCTCGGTGTGTTTCTGCCGGATCAGGATCGCCATGTGAACCGCCAGCCCGACGGCGATAGCGGCGGGGATGATCAGGACGTGCAGGAAGTAGAGTCGGGGGATGGTCGCGCTCGTCGGGAACTGCCCGCCGAAGACGATTTCGCCGAAGAAGTCGCCGACGAGCGGCACCGAGACGGTGAGGTTGTAGCCGATGCTCGTCGCCGTCGCCGCGAACTCGTCGAACGGGAGCGCGTAGCCGGTGTACGCGGCACCCATCGCCAACACGGCCAGCGCGGTGCCGACCACCCAGTTCGGCTCGCGGGGATTGCGGTACGCCCCCGTGAAGAACACCCGTAACATGTGCAAGCCGATGGAGGCGACGAAGAGGTGGGCCGCCCAGTGGTGGAGGCGGCGGATGAACATCCCGAAGGGGACGGTGTAGGTGATGTGGAGGACGGAGACGAACGCCTCCGGCATCTCCTCGCCCTGGAACTCCGCGACGCTCCCCTCGTACTCCACGTCGGAGATGGAGGGTTCGTAGAAGAACCCGAGGAAGACGCCCGAGAGGACGAGAAAGAGGAAACAGAACAGGGCGACTTCTCCGAGGAGGAAGGAGTCCTCGGCGGGGAAGGCCTTGCCGAGGAAGCCCTGTGCCTGCTCCACGTCGAGGCGGCTGTCGAACCAGTCGTAGAGGCGCTGGGATCGGCTCATCCTACTCGCCACCTCCCGGCCCGACGGCGGCCTCGAAGTCACCCGTTGCGACGAGGAAGCCGTCGCTGGTCAGGGTGATCGGGAGCTGGGGCAAGGGTCGCCCCGGCGGCCCGCCAACGACGGCCGCGCCCGCCGTGGGGTCGAACTTCCCGAAGTGACACGGGCAGACGAGCGTCGATCCCTCGCGGTCCGAGACCATACAGCCCGCGTGCGTACACACCTTCGAGTAGGCGGCGTACCCGCTGACGGTGTAGGCCATGTTCGTCCCCCCGCCGTACGCGCTCTCGGGGAAGCGCACGAGCAGGGTCGGCGCGTCCTCGATGCCCGGCCGGGGTTCGGGGAAGACGGTCAGTTGCTCGCCCTCGGCGAGGCGGTCCTCGCTGATACGCTCGCCCTCGCCGTCGACGAGGTGGACGCCGTCGGAGTAGACGGGCCCGTTGTACCCTCGCTCGAATACCTGTGTCAGCCCCGCGAGCGGGGCGGTGAGGCTCGCGATGGCCGTCAGGCCACCGACCGTCGCGAGGAGTTTCGCGATGTCCCGGCGCTGAACTTCCATGCGCGCCCGGCGGTCGGTGTAGATGCTCGGCTGGACCGGCCCGCCGTCGCCCCCGCAGGGACAGTCCTCGCAGTCCTCACCCGTCATGGTTCGTGCCCCCGCTGCTCCGCGACTTCGATGTGCGGCATGAACCACGCGTAGTAGGCGACGGTCGAGAGGGCCAGCGAGACGAACATCCCAGTGGCGTAGATGCCGAAGTACTGCGTCCGCCCCAGCGTCAGGTACTCGCCGGTGAACAGGGCGGCGAAGACGATGGCGAGGACGGTCAACCCACCCATGGCGACCAGCCCCTCGATGGCGTCGGAGGCGTCGTGGTACTCGACGATCCAGCGGCGGTCCGTCTGTAGCCACGGAAGTGAGACGGCGCTCGTCCCGCCGTCTGCGGAGACGGCGGGCGAGGCGTCGTCCGGTGGTCGCACGGCCTCGTTCATGAATCGATGCACTGCGGTCAGGACGCCGACGAGACCGAACAACGCGACCCAGACGATGACGCCAACTTGACTCGGCGAGAGTTTGTTCGGCGTGTCGACGAAGCCCTGAAGCGGCCGAAGTTCCGTGACGCTCTCGTCGATGGCGACTTCCTCCGACGGTGGTTCGCCGTGGAGCGCGACGTACCACATCGGCAGCAACACCGTGACGACGAGCGCGACGATGACGACCGTGTTCCGTCTCATGGCTCGACGATCGGTCGGTCGGCTGGTGGTGGTGACCCGGTCATAGTGGGAACTGGTACCACAGTCCCGGTAAAGGGGTCGCGAGTTACAAAAAAGTGGGACCAATGTTCGGGGATGGATTTTTGATCCCTGCCGCATCTTCCGGTCGGCGCGGGCCTCCCCGACCGATACTACTAACTCCCGTTCGACGCAACTGTTGCCCGATTCATCGATGAAACTCCACGAGTATCAGGCGAAGGGTGTCTTCGCCGAGGCCGGGATTCCGACTCCCGACTCCCGGCTCGCGACGAGCGTCGACGAAGCGGTCGACGCCGGCACCGACATGGGCTACCCCGTCGCGGTCAAGGCGCAGGTCCACGTCGGCGGGCGCGGCAAGGCCGGTGGCATCGAGATCGCGAGCGACGAGGCCGAACTCCGCGAGGCCGCCGAGCGCATTCTGGGTATGGATCTCAAGGGGTACCACGTCGACCGCGTCCTCGTCGAGTCGGCCGTCGACTTCACCGACGAACTCTATCTCGGCGTGACGCTGGACCGCGGCGAGGGCGAACCCGTCGTGATGGTCTCCTCCGAGGGCGGCGTCGACATCGAGGAAGTCGCGGAGACGAACCCCGAGGCTATCGCGCGCGAACACGTCGACCCCGCCTTCGGCCTCCACTCCTTCCAGGCGCGGAAGGCGGTGTACGAGGCAGGCGTCCCCCGCGACGTATCCCGGGCCGTCTCGAGCGTGCTGGAGACGCTGTACGATCTCTGGGAGGCGAACGACGCCAGCGAGACGGAGATCAACCCCCTGATGGTGACCGATGGGGGCGAGGTGGTCGCCGCCGACGCCGTGATGAACGTCGACGACGACGCGCTCTTCCGGCATCCCGATCTGGCGGAGATGGAGGAGGAGTCCTACACGGACGAACTGGAGCGCAAAGCCGGCGAGTACGGCTTCGACTACGTCCGCCTCTCGGGCAACGTCGGCATCATCGGCAACGGCGCGGGTCTCGTGATGACGACGCTCGACCTCGTCGACTACTACGGCGGCGAGCCAGCCAACTTCCTCGACATCGGCGGCGGCGCCAAGGCCGAACGCGTCGCCAACGCTCTCGATATGGTCTTCTCCGACCCGAACGTCGACTCCGTCGTGTTCAACATCTTCGGCGGCATCACCCGTGGCGACGAGGTGGCACAGGGGATCAACGACGCCCTCTCGCAGTTCGACGAGATTCCGAAACCCGTGGTCGTCCGCCTCGCCGGCACCAACGCCGAGGAGGGTATGGAGATCCTGAACACGGAACTGGTGCAGGTCGAACGGACACTCGAAGATGCCGTGCAGCGTGCGGTGCAGAACGCCGAGGAGGTGGGCCGATGAGTGTCCTCGTCGACGACGACACCCGCGTCGTCGTGCAGGGCATCACCGGCGGCGAGGGCAACTTCCACGCCGAGCAGATGATCGAGTACGGGACGAACGTCGTCGCCGGCGCGGTGCCGGGCAAGGGAGGACAGGAGGTCCACGGTGTCCCCGTCTACGACACGGTCCACGAGGCGGTGCGCCGCGAGGACGCGGACGCCTCCGTCGTCTTCGTGCCGCCCGCCTTCGCCGCGGACGCCCTGTTCGAGGCGCTCGACACGTCGCTCGACCTCGTGGTCGCCATCACCGAAGGGATTCCGACACAGGACATGGCGAAGGTGAACCGCCGGCTCTCGGAGACGGACACCTACCTCGTCGGCCCGAACTGCCCCGGCGTCATCACGCCCGGCGAGGCGAAACTCGGCATCCTGCCGGGCAACATCTTCGCGGACGGCAACGTGGGCCTCGTCTCCCGGTCGGGTACCCTCACGTATCAGGTGGTCGACAACCTGACCCAGCGGGGCATTGGGCAGACGACGGCCATCGGCATCGGCGGCGACCCGATCATCGGCACCTCCTTCATCGACGCCCTCGAACTCTTCGAGGCGGACGAGGAGACCGAAGCCGTCGCCATGTGTGGTGAAATCGGCGGCGAGGACGAGGAGGAGGCCGCGGAGTTCATCGCGACCGAGATGGACACGCCGGTCGCCGCGTTCATCGCCGGGCGGACGGCCCCGCCGGGCAAGCGCATGGGCCACGCTGGCGCCATCGTCTCCGGGAGCGGCACCGGGACGGCCGAAAGCAAGATCGAGGCGCTCAACAACGCGGGCGTCCCCGTCGGCGACACCCCCGAGGAAGTCGCGGACCACATCGAAGGCTTCCTCTAGGCTTTTTCCGGCGGGCCGCCTACGCTGGCCCGTGACCGACCCCGTTCGACGCTGTCCGGACCACGGCTACACGGATGGCACGTGTCCGGTCTGTGGCGCCACCGGCGAGACGGTACTCTCGGCGGACCGTCGCACCCGCCTCTCCAAATTTCTCAGCGGCGCGCTCCGGCACTTCCCCGACGACGTGGGCCTCTCGCTCGACGACCGGGGCTGGGTGGCGTGGGCCGACCTCGTCACGGTGGCGACGGATCGGTATCCGTGGGCCGACGAGGCGGCGGTCGCGGGCGTCGTCGCTACCGATCCGAAAGGGCGGTTCGAGCGTGATAGCGAGGAACGACGTTCCTCCGGAAACCGGCCGGAGGCCGGTGATAGCGACGCCGACACCGACCGCGTCCGCGCCGCCTACGGCCACTCCGTCGCCGTCGACCTCGAACCTACGGACGCGCCGGTGCCGGACGAGTTGTATCACGGCACCACGCCGGACAACGTCGACGCCATCCGGTCGGAAGGGTTGAAGCCGATGAGCCGCCAGCAGGTGCATCTCTCGGCCTCTGTCGAAGATGCCCACGCCGTCGGGCGGCGACACGCGGCCGACCCCGTCGTGTTCGAAGTCGATGCGGCGGCACTGCTGGGGGAGTATCGAATTACGAAACGCGGCAACGAGACGTACACGGTGGACCGGGTGCCGCCGTCGTACCTGACGATTATCGAGGACTAGTCTTCGGCGACGGGGTCGTCGGTGGCGTCGGCGTTGGCGGCGTCCGCGTCGGCGTCGACGGCCGACAGCGAGAGCGACGAGAGGGGCCCGTGATAGTTGGATCGGTAGCCGAGCAACACGTCGTGACCGTCGCTGGACATGAGGATGGGCCAGAACGGCTCGTCCGCGGTCAAGGGAGCGCCGTCGACGGTGGCGAACTGCTCGCCGGCGTCGACGCGTTCGAAGTTCTCGCCGAGGAACTCGTACTCCTTGCCGGGGTCCTTGTAGATGGGTTCGGTCACCTCGTAGAATCCCGGATCGGGTGCCGGCGGGTCGCCGGGCAGGACGCCCGTCGTCTGGAGGAAGGCACGGAGGCAGTCGTAGGCGTTGTCGACGGCCTCGGCCGAACCCTGATACCCGGCCTCGATGTCGACGAAACCCGGCAGTTCGACCGATCGCCCGTCGGCGACGACGGTGAAGTCGACGACGCCGGTGACGGGGAGGTGGGCGACGATGTCGCGTTTCCGCTCGTTCAGATACGCCACGTTGGCGAAGGCGTCCTGATACGACACCGTCGAGTGGATGCCGAGGGAGACGCAGTCCCGCACTTCCTGCATGAGGTCGTACGCGAGACGTTCCTCGTACAGGTCGCTCTCGGGGTCGCCGGGGAGCGCGCGGTTCAGATCCGTCTCGACGTACCGGACGCCCTGATCGAGGGCGCGTTCGTTCGCGATGATCAGCTTCGCCGGGCGGTCGACCTCGGGGTCGGAATCGAGAAAGCGCTCGATGGCGCGAGCGCCACAGGGTTCGTCCCCGTGGACCGCACCGACGACCGCAACCTCGGGAGTCCCCTCACCGACCGTGTGGACCTGCATAGGGGTGTCTGAACGGTCCACGACCGAAAAGCTAACTCATCGGTGGCGTGCCGTGTGACGCCGCTCGCGCCAGCGGCGCGACCGTGGCTACCGCGGCAACACCGACGGATCGCCGGAGCGATAGATGTAGTCGCTTCCGATCCCCGCGAGCGGGGAGTTCGACGCCTCCGCGTGCGCTTTCGCGGCGTCGAGATACGTCCGCGAAATGTCGACGACGCGTCGATACGCCGTCTCGTCGTCCGACGCCAGCAGGTACTCGGCCGTGACCGGCGTGAGCTGATCTTCGGCGTAGTCGGCCTCGTAGTCGTCCACGTCGTCGAGCCACACCTGCGCGCCGATGATGGCGAAGATGATCGACTTCTCGAACGCCCTGTCGATGTCGATGTCCGCCGCCCGGTACATCTCGATCATCCCTCGATAGATGACGCCGACGCGACGATACTGGGTCTTGAGATACGGCAGTTCGAGGTCGTCGTCGTCGAACACCGGCGGCGGCGTGTCGAAGTCGGCGAACTTGTACTCCGATTCGATGGCCACGACGGCGTCGTCGTCTCCGTCCCGCGCCCGACGCGCCAGCGTCCGGAAGCGGTCGTCCCGTGCCTGATGCCGCTCCGAGATATCCACCGCCTCGTCGTAGGCGTCGCGCACCGCGGGCGGGAACGCCTCGAATCGCTCGTCGACGAGTCGCTGCAACGCCTCCTGTGCACACGACGCAATCTCCCGGTGCAGTTTGTCCGAGGCGACGGGGAAGTCGACGTGGAAGTCCTCGTACTCCGCGTCGTTGAGGGCGTCGCGCATATCCCCGTCGACGAGGGCGGCCGTGACCAGTTCGGTCATCCGCTCCGCCCGCTCGATGGTGTCGAGGCGGTCGGCGTGTGCGTCGAGCAGTCGCGCCAGTCGGTCCTCGTCCGCGCCGCCGAGGCGGGCGCGCAACGACGTGAGTTCGCGGTTCACGGGGTCGAACCCGTCCGGCGTCTCCCGTCGCGCTCGGTAGTACACCTGGCCGAGCGTGAGTTCTGCCGGGAGGGTGAGCTTCGTATCGTACTCGAACTCGACGGTGTCGGGGGCCGCGTCCACGTCCCGGGCGATGGCCGCCTCGACCGGGTCGAACAGGTCCTCGACGGCCCGTGTCATGAACCGGTCGGTGGTGCGCTGGAGCCGCAAGGCGCTCACCGACAGTTGTCCGCTGTCCGCGTAATACCCCAGAATGGCCCGTACCGGCGTCGGGAGCGCATCCCGTTGGGCGATGCTCTCCGCCACGCGCCGCCAGACGCCGTTCGTCGTGCTCCCTGCCATGGTCGTGTCGGCTCCGTGTGTCGTTCGGCCCGTCGTCGACGCGGCCGATGTAGACACATGCCCGCTACAGAACTATTCAAACCTTCTGGTTGGGGCTGGTCACGACTGCCCGCGGGGGCGTCGATTCGCCGCCCACGCGTGTCACGGCCGACCGGCCGGCCGACGACCCGGATCGGTGGATAGAAGCGCCGTCCCCTCCTCGCCCCGAGCATGGTCGAGCGGTCGGTGTCGCAGTGGATTCATTCGATTGCCGAGGGCGTCACGAGCAGCGTGGAGCAGGCGGGCGTGTTCGACGCGAACCCAGTTCCCCGTTCGTGGACGCACGTCACGAAACTCGACCCCGAACCGGCGAAACGGCTCCCGATCCTGTATCCCGCGTATCTCGCCCACACCGACGCCGTCTCGGTCGGCGGGTCGACCGGCGTCACCGCGACCACCACGGAGGAGACGTTCGACCTCCTCGAGTTCGCGTCGGTGCCCGCGATCCACGAACCGAGCGCGCCGAGGCACGTCACCGACACGACGCTGTCCGAGTCGGCCTTTCTCGCCGTGCCCGAGGTGCTGAACGGAACCTCCGAGGCGCTCGTGGGCACGCTCGGGGAGGCGATCGAGGGACTTCGTGAGGACCTGATCGCGACGCAACTCGACGACCACCTACCGTCGTGGCTGAGCGACGTGATCCGACCGTACGTGACGCCAGTCCTGTCCGCACAGGTCCTGAACCGCGCCCTGTTCGAGGCGTACATCATCCAGAACCCCGACAGTGCGGCGGCGCGGGAAGCAGGCGTGACCGACGCGGACGTGCTCTCGCCCACGGCGGCCCGGCAGCGCGCCGTCACCGCCGACTGCCACCTGCGGAGCGAGATCATCTACGTCGAGTACTCGGGCACGTACGGCGGCGAGGCGGCGACCGACGTGATCGAGGCGGTGGCGCCCGCACTCAACTGGGCACGGCTCTGGTACGGCGGCGGGCTGCGAACCCGCGAACACGCCCGCGCGGTGCGAGCGGCGGGTGCCGACGCCGTCGTCGTCGGCGACGTGTTCCACGACATCGCCGACGAGGAGGTCGACCTCTATCGACGCCTCGACGCCGAGTCGAGCGTCGGCGCCGAACCGACGACGGCACGGATCGAGGCGTGGCTAGACGACACCATCACCGTCGCGGACACGGCGGCCGCGCAGTATCTCTCGACGACTGCCGTCGACGCGCCGGTCGACCGGGCGCGAACGCTGCTGGCGACGGGCCTCGCGCTCTGTCGGCGCCTCGAAACGGCGCTGGCGTCGGATGCTTCCTCGCCGTCACGCGTGCGCCGGCAGCTCGACACCTCGCTGGATGCCGTCGTGGACTCGCCGCCGGATCGGTCGTTCCTGACGGCGCTCGCGTCGGGGGTTCTGGCCCCCGACACCCCGTCGGCACTCCCCGTGACTCACCTCTCGATCGGGGCGATGGACTGGTCGGCGTGACGGCGAGCGGTCAGATGGGAATACTCGACAGCGTGAGAAACAGTGGGATGATGTTCGACAGCACGACGGTCTGGAGCTGTCGGCTGTCGAGCGGCCACACGGGCGACGTGAGCAGTTCCTCGTAGCCGGCCCTGTCGTTCACGCTGCCGATGGGTTCGGTCTCGTCGTCAGTGTCGCTGCGGTACGACGCCTGTCGTCGCAGGATCATCCGCTCCTTGTCCCGGGCCATTTTGAGGTGTGTCGTCCAGAAGGTGTAGTAGAGCCAGACCGCCGAGACGACGGCGTACAGCACGATGGGGCCGCCGAAGTCGATCAGCCAGATGACGGCCTGCATGTTCTGGAGGGCGTCGAATCCACCCGCGGGGAGGGCGCGAAGCCCCTGCACGTACAGCCGGTAGACGTAGTACAGCCCGGCGACGATGACGAGGACGTTCACCTGCATCGCCGCCCGGCCGATGTCTCGGAACCCGCCGCGGCCGTCCGGGTGGAACGGCTGGAACTGGAGCACCACCGCTTCCCCGTCGCGTTCGTACTTGTCGTCCAGCAGCAGGTTCAGCTGTCGAATGAAGATCAAGAACTGAAAGATTGCCGTCATCAGAATGGCGTCGAAGAAGGCGTTACAGGCCAGCGCGATGGACGAATCGAGCTGGTGTGGCCCGTTTTGCAGCAGCCAGAACCCCACGAGCTGACTGGTGAATGTGACGCCGAAGACGAGTGCGAGCGGCACGTCGAACACCGACGCCTCCAGTTTCTTCGTGAAGTCCGACAGAAAGACGTCCTCGTACTGCCTTTCGTTCTCGACGATGTTCTTCTTCCCGAAGTTTTCGAGCATGTTCTCCGTCCGGATCAACAGGTCGTACGCGATCATCCCCGAGACGTAGGCGGCGAAGAGAAAGCCCGAACCGAAGACGACGTTTCGAGGGAGAGTCGCTGGCGTGTCGCTGTTCCAGACGAGAAAGACCGAAAACACGGTCCCGGCGAGTAGGATGCCGAGGAGGCCGTAGACGAACGCGGGTTTGGCCAGTTGCGAATACCGGGTTACGATGCCGACCTGACTGATGATGGCGAACAGCGTCGTCCACACGACGATCACGCCAGCGACCCACACGAGGTTGTCGACGGTGAGAGGTGGGAAGAACGCCCAGACCGGTTCGAGACCCGGTTCGACGAGGGGGGCGAGGAGATAGAGCACCGTCATGACGAATATCGTCAGTGGCCAGTAGCGAAGGGCCGGGCGGACGATAGCCGGCATGATTCGAACCGATCCCCCCTGTCGCTCCTGCGTGTAGAAGGTCTCTCGTGGCGACACCGCGCAGAACTGGTGAAAGCTCAGGGACGAAAACGGCCGTTCGGCGCGGGTCGCGAGGTCGTTGCCGCGGACGAAGGCGTTGAACGGACGCTGCTCGGGGTCTGGATCCGTCGGATACCAGTCGACAGTGGGTGCGTCGTCAGGCGATCCGGTGCCCATCGTCAGCTACACTGATAGCCACTCGTGTAAAACACTAGTGTCCACGTACCTATCTATAGTGGCTGTCCGGTCAGCAGGTGATGGCCCGCGACGTACGCGCCGACGAAGAGGGTCGCGGCGGTCAGGAGGACGCCGAACGAGTCGTTGGCGAGCGCGAAGATTCCGAGCGGGAAGGCGACCACCATCCCCAGAATCGCGGCGACGAGGATCGCCCGACGCGGCAACGACTGGGGAACCGCCGGTGCGTCTCCCGTTCCCGGTTCGTCGACGAATCGCCCCGTTGCGCCGTGGTGGGCGACGAGATAGCTCCCCCACGACGCCACGACCCAGCCGAACACCTCGAGGTAGCCGTCACGCACCGCCGAGTCGACGGCGAGCGCGAGCGTGATGATCGCAACGAGCAAGCCGCCGTACAACTGGAGTCGTCGACGCCCGATCACTCACAACACCTCGCCGTTGGCGGCAATGTGTCCGATCACGTATCCGACCACGACGGACGCGCCGGAGAACAGCGTCGGCTGCCACGCCGATGCGCGAACGGCCTCGCCCATGAGGACGAAGCCGTACGCACAGAGGACGACCGAGAGCGCGAGTCCGGTGCCACGAGCCAGCGATCCGGCGGTGGAGGCGTTCGTCGCGCCGAGGCCGTCGAGCGAGGGCCAGCCGTGGACGCCGTACTGCATCGTCCGGTAGCCACCGACGAACAGGGCGAAGCCGACGACCACCAGCCAGAGTCGCCCGGCGAACGCGTTCACGCCGACGAGCGTCATCCCGGCACAGAGGATCGCGCTCCCGACGACGACCCACCCGACCCGTGTCGCGTCCATTTCGCGGGACGAGCGTACGACCGGTCGTTATATTTAGCCACCGATTCACCACCCCTGTGTGACCGACGGACTCGAAGTCGCCGCGTTCACCGATACGTATCTCCCGACGGTCAACGGCGTCACGTACACCATCGCGGAGTGGGCCGAGCGCTGGAATCAGTCGTACGGGCTGATGAACGTCGTGTACCCCGACAGCGACCACCGACCACGCGACCACGAGTATCCGATCTCCAGCGCACCGTTCCCCTTCTATCCGGGCTATCGCGCCGCCCTGCCGTGGATTCCCTCCGCAGTTCGGGACGCCGACATCGTCCACGCCCACAGCGTGTTTTCGGTCGGAGCCGCCGGCTGGGTGCTCGCCCGGACGCACGACCTCCCGTTCGTCGTCTCGTATCACACGCCGATGGCGGAGTACGCCGAGTACGTGGTGCCGACCGACGTGGGGGCGTCGCTGTTCGCCTCCGGCCTCTCGACGTACGAACGTCGCGTGCTCGAGGCGGCGGATCTCGTACTCGCACCGTCCGCCGAGACGACGCGCGAACTCGAAACGCGCCTCGACGGCGAGGTCCCCGTCCGGACGCTCTCCAACGGGATCAATCTTCGAGAGTTCCAGCCGGCAGACGGCACAGCGTTTCGCGACCGATACGGGCTCGACGGGACGCTGGTGGGATACACGGGCCGGCACGGCTTCGAGAAGCGAATCGAGGATCTGGTTCGGGCGGCCGACCGTCTCGACAGGGACGTTACCGTCGTCCTCGGCGGCGACGGTCCTGCGACGGACGACCTTCGACGGCTCGCGCGCCGGCGGGACGTCGACGTTCGCTTCGTCGGGTTTCTGGACCGCGAGGAACTCCCGGCGTTTTACACCGCACTCGACGTGTTCGGTTTCCCCAGCCCGGTCGAGACGGAGGGGCTCGTCGGCCTGGAGGCAATCGCCTGCGGGACGCCCGTGGTCGGTGCGGACGCCGGCGCCCTCCGGTCGACCATCGACGACGGGACGACAGGCTACCTGTTCGAACCGGGGAATCCGGACGCGATGGCCGACCGGCTGGCCGACGCACTCGACGACCGGAGCGACCTCGAAGCCGGCTGTCTGGCCCACCGCGAGACGCTGTCGATCGACGCGACGCTCGAACGGCTAGCTGACATCTATCGGGGGCTGCGGTGATCGGCGTGGCGGATCTCGTGTCTCCGTCCAATCGCTTGCGCACGGCGCTCCGGGAGTGGCTGTGGCTGCTCGGTGGGAGTTCGGTCGTCGTCTACGGCGGGTCGCTCGCGGCGGTGTCGGCGTTCGACGGCGACTTCCTCCGCGCGTACGTCGGGTTCCTGCTGTTCGGATTGGGATACCGTTCGATCCAACTCGGGCTCCGGGAGGGTGGCGTTTCCGCCGTTCGCGACCGCCTCGACCGCACGACTGCGACGGGCGCGATCACGAAGTACGGGCTGCTGAATCTGGGTATCGGAATTGCGACCGTCGGTGGCGTGATCGGTGCACAGACGGTCGGGACGCTCGACATCTGGCGGATGGCCGTGGCGGGTGTCGCGATGAGTGGTGGCTACGTGATTGGGCACGTCGGACTGAACGATGCGTGGCTCTAACCCGATATCGCGACTCGGTGTGATCCGGTTCGCGGGAGTGGTGCTGGCGACACTCGGTATGTCGCTAGGGTTCGGATACGCCGTCCTGCAGGCGGCGCAGGGCGCCTCCGTCTGGACCGTGTTCGTCTCGGGACTCCCGACGTGGGGGTGTTACCTCGTCGCCCACTATCTCGTCACCGGTCGATTCGTCGATCCGGGGAGCGAGAGCCGGGAGTTGTCGATGCCACCCGCGGGGCGGCCGCGGGTCGCGTTCCTGTGCGGCGTGGCACTCATGATCACCGGGCCGCCCGTCGGTATCTACGGGATGCACGTCGAATCCGCGGCGATCACGTCGCTTGCGACGGCTGTGTTCCTCGTCGGATATTACACTGCACACGTCGCCAGCACTGGCCGACTCCTCTAAAAACGATGTTCGGGGCGAGGGCGTCGACCGCCGCGGCTCCGATTAGCCTGCGCCGCCGCCGCCGCCGCCGCCCGCGTACATCTTCCCGACCTCTTTCAGGTTCGACGACCCACAGTTCCGGCACGTCGCCTCCTCTGGCGGGTCGCTGGACGTGATGGTTTTCTCACAATCCTTGCACTCGTAGTCGTACAGGACCGTCTCTTCCTCGTCCGGAGATAGGAGTTCCTTCACCTTGTCCATGAGGCTCATTCGCTACCACCGGCTCGAACGTTATCGATTATCATCCATAATTGTTCGTGTCTCCGGCCGGTCAGTTGCGGCCAATATCGAGCGTCGAGCCGTCCTCGACCAGTACGCCGCGGTCGATGGCCACCTCCAGAATACGCTCGCACTGGGGTTCGGAGACGTCGTAGGCTCCGGTCACGAGGGCGGTCAGATCGGTCCGCTCCATCGGGAACTCGCGGTTCTGTAGCAGTCGGAGGACCTTGTAGTAGCCGTCGGGCACATCTTCGTCGGTGTCCGCCCCGTCCGCGTCGTCGCCGTCGGTGTCCGCACCGGTCGACTCCTCGTCCGCCGCCGTGTCGCGGTTCGTCACCTCGATATCCGGCGTCGTCTCGTCGGCGTCGTCCTTCCCGTCCGCCGCGCCGTCGGTGTCCGCCGTCTCGGCCGACTCGAACGTCACCTCACCGATCGAGGAGATACCACGTCCCGACTTCCCCGACGAGGACTCGGCGGCCTCGACGAGCGGTTCGAGCACACGCCGGAGTTTCTCGTGGCAGGTCGAACATAGCACCGCCGAGCGTGTCCCGCTGGGCGATACCAGCCGTTCCGGCACGACCTCGTACTCCCTGAGCGAGTCACCGACGGCGCCACAGAAGTAACAGGACCGCAACTGGGGCATGGCCGATACTCCGATGGGCTCGTGCTAAGTATTTTCCCTCCGATGCGCCGAACGAGAATATCTGTTTAGTGCATAATATGGGACAAAAAACCACATTCGAAAAGCCAAGCCACGAAAATATTTAATTAGGGTCGCGACGTGGATGCAGACGCTATGGCACGCTACGTCTGCCCGGGCTGTGACCGGGAGCTCGAAGCGGGGCCGTTTCGGATGACCTGCCCGACCTGTGGCGGCCGTCTGGTAAACTATCGACGCTCCCGGTCCTGATCGGCGTAGGGTGTGTGCGTTCGCGGCCCTTCCGTCTCTCCTCACGCGCCGATATCGTCGTGATCGAGCGGTTCGGCCGCCTCCCAGTACGCTTCGAACTCGTCGTGGGCCCAGTCGCGAACCACCGGATCGTCGGTGTCGACGGAGGCCTGCAACACTCCGTTCGCGTCGCGAAGCAGGAGGTGGACGGCCTCGTCGGCGACGGTCACCGCCAGCGGAATCTCCGCCTCGCGGACCCGAATGCTCGCTGCGGGGGCGTCGAGGAGGGATTCGAGCCGTCGCCGTAACCGATCGTCGTCGGCTACTGCGTCGATGGCGTGCCGGGAGAACACGCCCTCGAACGTCAGTTCGCCGGCGGCCACGCGCTCTTCGACGACGCCGAGGCTATCCTCGTTGAACGCGTGCGAGAACGCTCGGACCGACGACGCCTCGCGGAGGAGGTCGAGGACGCGTCCGACGGGGGCGTTCGGCTTCGTGCCACTCGGGACGGTGATGGTCGCGTCGTCGAATCGCCGAAGGTCGAAATCCAGGGCGTCGGTCGGGAGGTACTCGACGATGGGGCGGAGGTCTCCCTCCGTCTCCACGATATCCAGCAGGTCGAGAAAACCGTCCGCGACGAGTTCGCCCGTCGCCGTGGCGACGTACGCGCCGTCGATCCGCTCGATCCACGACCGCTCCTCGAAGTCGCGCAGGATACGGCCGAGCGTCGCCTGCGAGGCGCCGGTCACGACCGCGAGGTCGGTGCGCGTGTGTCGGTCCTCGGCCAGACACCGAAGCACCGCCACCCGGTTCGGAGAGAGCGCGAGGAATTCGATCTCCGCCAGTGCGGACTCCATACGCCCTCTGCTCCCCGACGCGGGAAACCACTTTCGCACCGTGAAATCGTTGCACGCCGCGAACACCACGACCCGGATCGCACGCGTTTCTTGGCGCGCAAAATTTTACGAATTAAACTAAACGGCTCCGGAACCTACCCCTATTCGATGACTCACTATCTACGAATTTCGGCTCTCGGAACGGAACGCGAACGGATCGTCGGCGAGGCGTTCGAGTGACGGCGGCGGATCGCCGCTCGCTGATCGCCTTCGCGGTTGCGGGCATCCTCTTCGGCGGCACGTTCGTCGCGGCGAAAGCCGGCCTCGCGTACTTCCCACCCCTCCTGTTCGTCGCGCTGCGATTCGACGTTGCAGCCGTCGCCCTGCTCACCTACGCGGCGGTGACGACGCCACGTGGCGAACTCTTTCCCCGGACGTGGCGGGACGCGGCCGGGATTCTCGCCACCGGCGTCCTCGCCATCGGCGCGACGAACGCGCTCCTGTTCGTGGGACAGGAGTACACCACCAGCGCCGTCGCCGCCATCGTCTTCAGCCTCAACCCGATCCTGACGCCCATCTTCGCGGCGCTCGTGCTGGCCGACGAGCGCCTCTCGCGCCGCGGAGTCGCGGGGATGATGCTGGGCTTCGTCGGCGTCGCGCTCGTGGTCAATCCCGACCCCGCGATGCTGTTCGAGTTGGGCGTCGGCAAGGCGCTCCTGCTCGCTGGCGCCGTCGTCGGCGCGTTCGGGAGCGTCCTCATCCGTTGGGCCGGCGGCTCCCTGTCGAGCACCGCCCGCACCGCGTGGGGGCTCCCCTTCGCGGCACTTCTCTCGCACGCCCTCAGCGTGGCGGCCGGTGAGTCGCCGGGCGCCATCGTCTGGCACCCCGAGGCCGTCGCCGCGCTGGCCTACGTCGGCCTGCTCGCTGGCGCCGTCGCCTACATCGCCTATTTCGGCCTCCTCGATCAGGCGGGCGCCATCCGAGCGAACCTGGTGTTCTACGCCGTGCCTGTCGTCGCTGCGCTCGGCGGCTGGGCGCTCCTCGGCGAGATCATCTCGACCCTCGCCGTCGGCGGCTTCGTGACCATCTTCGCCGGCTTCGCCGTCATCGGCAGCGAGTCGGTGGACGTGCGTGACCGACTCTGCCGTCTCCGCGGTCGGACGCCGGTGTCGACCGACGCGTTCGACGACTCCGTCTGCATCGACGCCGACTGATCGGGGACACGACGATATATCCCGTCCCCCGGCGTACTGCCCCCATGGAACACGTCGAGTACGTCACCACGGTGGGGATGGATGCCGACACGGTCGACGACTACTTGCGCCGCGGCAACCACGGCGTCCTCGCCCTCGCGGACGGTGACGACGCCTACGCGGTGCCGCTGAGTTACCACTACGACGGCGACCGATTCCTCCTGCGCGTGAGCACCCACGCTGACGACTCGGAGAAACAGCACTACCTCGACACGACCGACACGGCCACGTTCGTCTGTTTCGCCGTCGCCGCCGACGAGTCGTGGAGCATCCACGTCCGCGGTCCCGTCACGGAGTGGGCGGGGGCTGTCGACGAGGCGACGCTCAACGAGTGGTTCCCGCCCTTCCGCCTGTTCGACGAATCCGTCGAAGACGTGGCGTTCACGCTCTACGAACTCGATATGGAGACGGTCGTGGGGCGGCAGACGGCCTGATACGGGCCGTTATCGGCCGATTCCAGTGGATCGCTGTTCCCATGTCGACGATCCGTACGACCGACTGGCCACATTTCCCGCGGTCCCCAGACTTAACGTATGCTGTGTGGTAGCGTGACGTATGGCTGAACGGGATCACATCGTGATCGCTGGCGGTGGCCGTGTGGGACGACGGGTCGCGGAGGACTTCGTCAACCGCGGTACCGGCGTGACGATCATCGAGCGGGACGGGAGCCGTATCGACGCCGCGGACGTGGACGACCGCGTCACGTATCTGGAAGGTGACGCCACGCGCCCGTCGATGCTCGAACGGGCCATCACCGACGAGACGGACGTGATCGGCGCGCTGACCGGCGACCAGTCGACCAACCTCGCCATCTGCATGGCGGCCAAACAGCTCTACCCCGACATCGAAACCGTCGCGCGCATCCAAGTCGAAGACGGCGACGAGTACACCGAGTTCGTCGACCGGGTGTACTTCCCCGAGCGGGCGAGTATCAAGGCGGCGGTCAACGCCCTCGCCGGGAGCGACATCCGGACGCTCGAAGGCGTGACCGGCGACCTCGAACTCTTCGACGTGCGCGTCGACTACGACGCCCCTGCGGCCGGGGAAGTCGTCGCGGACGTGCTTCCCGAGGGCTCGCTCGTCATCTCCCAGACCAGCGGCGACGTGGCGGTCCAGCACTCGACGACGCTCGTCGCCGGCCGCCGATACATCGTCGCCGCCGACCACGAAGTCGTCGACGAGGTGCTGCGACAGCTCCGGGGCGCGCCCGAGGAGTGACGGTATGCGACTCGATCCGATGCCGACGAGTCTCACGTGTTCGGTCTGCGGGGCGAGCGTCGACGACGCCGGCTATCTCCCGGCGACCGAACGCGACGCCGGGTACCGACCGTCGCTCGACGACGCCGTCTGTGGCACCTGTGGATTCAACGAAGTGGGGATGATGGGCTGTGCGCCCGAACTGGCCGACGTGGGGACCGACGACGACGTGCTCCTCTACGTCGAGCGAACCGGCGCGGGATTCGACGTGGTGTCGGTGAAGCGGTGACTAGTCCGGCACCACGGCCAGCACCGACGACTCGCCGGACTGTACGCTCGTGACGCCGGCGTTCACGTCGCTATCGTGGGGTTGCCTGCGGAGCGACGCGAGCCAAATTGGGGACGGACACGGAGACTTCTGCCACGCAGTCCATCGATTCTCGACAGGTGTCTTGATACGTGTAGACAGATATACATGTATCGGCGGGTCCTGCAGGGCGGGTCAGATTTATTACAGTTGGTTGGCATATGCTAAATCGGTTTTCGGACAGCCTGCGGCATGCCCGCCCGTCCGGCTGTCTGGAAGCCACCCGGCGCTCGGGGCCTGTGCCGGCGATTCACCCCGTCGTCGATTTACCCGCGTCGCATACTTGCGACATGCCCCTCGATGCTCGCCCGCCGCCAACCACGGCGGCGGGCGCCTCGTTTCGTACCCACTTCGCGTTGTCCCGTTCCGCCGAGGCTCGGAAGCCGAGCGGAGATCCGTAGCCCGGGCTGGTTCGACAGTCTGAAGTAGTTGCTTGGACTCGATTGGGGTATGAAAGACCAGGGACGCTCCACGCGGAAGCGCACTGGAGGCCGCCTCCGGCCTTCTCGAAACAAGAAGCGATACCAGCTCGGCCGCCAGCCGGCGGAGACGACGGTCGGCGAACCCCGGTTCCAGACCGTCGACTCCCGCGGTAACGAGACGAAGACGCGAGCGCTCGCGACGAACGTCGCCCACGTCGCTACCGGCGACGAGACGGTCGAAGCCGACATCGAGAACGTGGTCGAGAACCCCGCGAACACCAACTACGCCCGCCGGAACATCATCACGAAAGGCGCTATTATCGAGACGAGCGAGGGTCGCGCCCGCGTCACGTCTCGGCCGGGTCAGAGCGGACAGGTCAACGCCGTCCTGATCGATTAAGGCGTCGGCGCTGCTTTCTGTAACGCCGTCTCGGCGATGTTTCCGCCGTAGTCGGCGCTCCGCGACAACGAGTCGACGACGAGTCCGAGCAGTTGCGCTCGCGTCGGATCGAGGTCGCGGAGGAGTTCGTCGATGGAGCGGGCGTGACTGTCGATGCCCTGTACCGATTCGCGGGCCTCGTTGGCCTGTCGGGTCGCCTCTTCGCTGTCGTCGAGGAAGAGGGCGTCCATCGCCACGTCGATGACTTCCGCGGCGTCGTCGTGGAGGCCGTCGAGCGCCTCGATCACGTCGTCCGGGAGCGGTTCGTCGAAGTTGAGCGCGAGGTGGGCGATCTTGGTCGCGTGGTCGGCGACGCGTTCGAGCTGTCGCGCCGCGGACTGGTAGTCGAAACACACCTCACGAGAGACGCCGAGTTCTTCCGCGGCCCGCGGGCTCCGAAGCGTCGCTCGAAAGATACGGGAGACGACCATCCACAGGCGGTCCACGTCGTCGTCACGCTGGATCACGTCGCGTGCGAGGTCGTCGTCGAGGTCGATCAGCGCCGTCACGGCGTCTTCGAGCATCGAGAGGGCGATCAGCCGCATCCGGGTGACGGCGTTGTTGATCGAGAGCTCCGAGGAATCGAGCAGGTCGCGGATCACTACCTTGTCGCGGGTCTCCTCGAGCACTTCCAGCCCGACGAGGCTCTGCGTCGCCTGTCGGATCGTCCGGCGCTGATCGGTCGTGATCCGCCCACTCTCGAGACCGATGATGTCGAATCCGCTGACGTACATCGTCATGACGGCGCGGACGAGTTCCTCGCCGGCGAGGTCACCGATGTCGAGTGTCCCCTCCGTCCGGTCGTCGCCGGTCCGGGGCGTCATGAAGAGGGAGTCGCCTTCGGGGTAGAAGGCCACCTCGCTGCCAGCCGACACGCCGTTCTCGGTCGCCCAGTCTTTGGGAATCGACACCGTGTACGTCGATCCGCCCGTCACCTGCACCTTTCGGGTCTCGACCATATACGGAGACAACGGATACCACGAGATAAAACCTCCCATATCTATATACTTCGTTCATTTCGGTCCTCGGTGCGCGGCCAGTCGTGGTCGGAAGGCTCCCGGCCACTACCAATCCGCCGCAATCAGGCCGCTGGACGGCGACGAAACCGGCCCCTCAAAAGCCGTAATAGGGGCTATATCCCGATATGTGGCGCGAACTGACCGCGTCGACTGGGTCGATTCGCTCGTCCCTAAATCCGACTGCCCTCGGTATTCGTTCACGTACCCATATCTATATAGCTATCATAGAAGGGTACTTACGTCACAGTCGGTCATTCTCGGGTGATGACGGAGGAATCCACGAGTGGACGTGTGTCGCGCCGAAAGTTCCTCGCGGCGACCGGTTCGGTCGGTGCAGTCGGGCTCGCTGGCTGCACGCAGAGCGGGTCCGGCGGCGGGGGCGACGGCGGCGACGGGCTCTCGGGAACCATCGACATTGCTGGCAGTTCGACCGTGTTCCCGCTGGCGACGGCGATGGCCGAGCGATTCCAGTCCGAACACTCGGACGTCAACATCAACATCCAGTCGACCGGCTCGGGCGGCGGCTTCGCCAACCACTTCTGTCCCGGCCGGACCGACTTCAACAATGCCTCGCGGCCCATCCAGCCCACGGAGGAAGAGGCGTGTTCGGGGAACGACGTTACCCCCGTCGAACTCACCGTCGCCACGGACGCGCTGACGGTCATCGTCAACAACGACAACGATTGGGTCGACTGTATCACGGTCGAGGAACTCCACGAAATCTATTCGGCCGAATCGTCGCCGACGACGTGGAGCGACGTGAACTCCGACTGGCCGGATCAGCCGCTCGAACTCTACGGCCCGACCGACGCCTCCGGCACCTACGACTACTTCATCGAGGCGATTCTCGGTGAGGAAGGGCCGGGCCACCGCCAGGACTACTCCGCCACCGAGCAGGACCGGACGATCATCCAGGGTGTCGAAGGCTCCGAGAACGCCATCGGCTATCTCGGCTTCGCGTACTACTCCCAGAACACGGACCGCGTGAAGGCCCTCAGCGTCGACGACGGCAGTGGCTGTGTCGAACCGTCGCTGGAGACGGCGCGCGCCGGCGAATACACCCCGCTCTCGCGGCCCCTCTTCACCTACGCCAAACAGGAATCGTTGGCGGAGGAGCACGTCGCCGAGTTCGCCCGCTTCTGGCTCGAGAACGCCACCAGTCAGGAGATCGTCGCCGACGAAGTCGGCTACGTCCCCCTGAGCGACGAGGACCAGCAGGAAGCGATGGACGCCCTCGAATCGGCCATCGAGAACGCACAGGGCTGAGACCGAGCCTGTGGCTGCGGCCGAACGAAGAGCTTTTTCCACCGAACGAAGAACCGACCCACGTTAGATGAGTACGGACGACCTACAACGGGACCTCACCCAGCGAACCGAGAACGCGCCACAGGAGCTTCTGACGCGCTCGTTTTTCTTCCTGTGTGCGGTGCTGTCCATCGTCACGACGGTCAGCATCATCCTCATGTTGACCACGGAGGCAGCGAAGTTCTTCTCGGTGACCGCTCCGCTGATGGGTGTCGAGGGGCCGACCGCGTCGGTCGTCGACTTCCTCACCGGAACGAAGTGGATCATCAACAACGAACAGTTCGGCGTCCTGCCGCTGGTGTCGGCGACGCTCGCGATCACCATCGGTTCCGCCGTCGTCGCCATCCCCCTCGGCGTCGCCACGGCCATCTACCTCAGCGAGTACGCGAGCCCGCGCGCCCAGCGCGTGTTGAAGCCCGCACTGGAAGTGCTCGCGGGCGTCCCGACGGTCGTCTACGGTTTCTTCGCCGTCGTCTACATCACGCCAGCGCTGCGGACCATCATCCCCGGCCTCGGGACGTTCAACATGCTGTCGGCCAGCATCGTCGTCGGCATCATGATCATCCCGATGGTCGCCTCGATCAGCGAGGACGCGATGTCCGCCGTCCCCGACTCCCTGCGGCAGGCGGGCTACGGGATGGGCGCGACGAAGTTCGACGTCTCCGTCGGCATCGTCGTCCCCGCCTCCCTCTCCGGTATCTTCTCCTCCTTCATTCTCGCGCTCTCGCGGGCAATCGGCGAAACGATGGCCGTCACGGTCGCCGCCGGGACGCAGGCCAACCTCGTCAATCCGCTCAACCCCGCGGACTATCTGGAGGGGGCGCTCCCGATGACTGCCGCGATGGTCAACCTCCTCACCGGCGACGTCACCGGCGGCGGCATCGCCTACCGCAGCCTCTTCGCCATCGGTCTCACGCTCTTTGTCATCACGCTCATCATGAACGTCATCAGTGACCTCGTCGCACAGCGGTACCGGGAGGAGTACTGAGATGGCGGCCCAAGAGGAACGGATCGAAGGCTTCGGCCACGTCAGCCGAACCGTCGGCACCGTCTTTCGCTACGTCCTGCTCGCGGCGACGCTGTTCGGCATCGTCGCGCTGACGATCCTCCTGATCTACGTCGCCAACGACGCGATCCAGCCGCTGACCGCCGATCCGGGCTGGCATCTCACGTTCTTCCTGACGCTCGTCGTGCCGACACTCGCCGTCGGCGGCTACCTCCTCCGAGCCGATCCCGCCGCCTTCCGGTTCGGCGCGAGCGTCGTCGGGATGCTCGCGGTCAGCGCCATGTTCGCCGGCGGCGCGGCGATGATCTTCGTCGACATCGTTCCGCCGGTCGTCTGGTTCGGCTACGTCCTCGCGCTCGGTCTCGCGCTCGCGGGCGTCGTCGGTCTCGAACGCTTCGACCGACAGCTTCCCTTCATCGCGCGCTTCGTGGGTGCGGGCGCGATCATCGTCGGCTCGCTACTGCTCGTCCCGGGCGCGATCCAGTCGCTCCCGGTCTACCCGACCGACGGCATCATGCTGACCCTCTCGCTCGGCGGGCCGGTGGCGGTCCTCGTCGGCCGCTACGCCGCCGCCGAGGCGGGCCGCCGGAAGACGGCGCTCGCGATGCTCGTCGCTCTCGCCGCCGTCGGCGCCGGCGAGGTGCTCGGCCCGCTACTCGCCATCGGCGCGGTTCCCGCGACGGTGTTGCTGGCCGTGGCCGTGGTGCCGACCGCCGGCTACGCCGTTGGTGTCGCTCGCCGTCGACCGACCCAGCGCTCGGGGCTAGCGCTCGTGGCCACCATCCTCGGCGGCGCACTCGTCGGCGCCATCGCCGTCGACGCTCTCGGCTTCGCCGGGCCGCAGTCGTGGGTCGACTGGCAGTTCCTCACCAGCGCTCACAGCGGGACGGCCGCGGAGGCCGGCCTCTATCCGGCTATCGGCGGCTCCATCCTGCTGATGGTGACTGTCGCTGCCCTCTCGTTCCCACTCGGCGTCGGCGCCGCAGTGTATCTGGAGGAGTACGCCCCCGACAACCGCTTCACCCGCTTCATCGACGTGAACATTTCCAATCTCGCGGGCGTCCCCTCCGTCGTCTACGGGTTGCTCGGACTGGGCGTGTTCGTCACGTACCTCGGCCAGCCAACCGGGACCGTCCTCATCGGCGGCGCGACGCTCGCCCTCCTCATCCTGCCCATCGTCATCATCTCCGCCCGCGAGGCGCTCCGGAGCGTCCCGGACTCGATGCGGCAGGCGTCCTACGGGATGGGAGCGACGCGGTGGCAGACGATCAAGAACGTCGTCCTGCCCCGGGCGTTCCCCGGGATTCTGACGGGGACGATTCTGGCACTCGGCCGGGCCATCGGCGAGACGGCGCCGCTCATCATGATCGGCGCGCCGAACGTCCTCTTCTCCCTGCCGACGGCGCTCTCCTCGAAAGTGAGCGCGATGCCCCTGCAGGTGTACGCCTGGGCGAGCCTGTTCGCCAGCGAACCGTTCTACCAGGCGGCCGTTCCAGCGGGCGTCGTCGTGTTGCTCATCGTCCTGCTCAGCATGAACTCCATCGCCATCGTGCTGCGCAACAAGTACCAGACCGATCAGTAAATCCATGACAGAGAATCCAGAGCAGGAGTACGCGGCCGGCGAATCGACCGACGACCCGACGACCGACGACATGCTCGTCGAAACCGACGTGAGCGGGAGTGTCGCCTCCTCGGGGCCGACGATGAGCGCGAACACCGTCGTCCGCGCCGAGAACGTCAACGTCTGGTACAACGACGAGCAGGCACTGCAGGACATCAGCCTCGAAATCCCGGAGAATCAGGTGACGGCCATGATCGGTCCGTCCGGGTGTGGCAAGTCCACCTTCCTCCGGTGTATCAACCGGATGAACGACCTGATCGACGCCGCGCGCGTCGAGGGTGACCTCTACCTGCGCGGGAAGAACGTCTACGACGACGACGTGGACCCCGTGGCGCTTCGCCGCCGGGTCGGGATGGTGTTCCAGTCCCCGAACCCCTTCCCCAAGAGCATCTACGACAACGTCGCCTACGGCCTCAAGATCCAGAACAAGAAAGGCGACTACGACGAAATCGTCGAGGACTCGCTGAAGCGCGCGGCGCTGTGGGACGAAGTGAAGGATCGGCTCGACGAATCCGGACTGGAACTGTCCGGCGGGCAACAGCAGCGCCTCTGTATCGCCCGCGCCATCGCCCCCGACCCCGAGGTCATCCTGATGGACGAACCCGCGTCGGCGCTCGATCCCGTCGCCACCTCGCAGATCGAGGACCTCATCTCCGAACTCGCCGAGGAGTACACCGTCGTCATCGTCACTCACAACATGCAGCAAGCGGCGCGCATCTCGAACAAGACGGCCGTCTTCCTCACCGGCGGCGAACTCGTCGAGTTCGACGACACCGAGAAAATCTTCGAGAACCCCGAGAGTCAGCGCGTCGAGGACTACATCACCGGCAAGTTCGGATAACGGCTATAGATTTCGCCGCGAGTAGCTATAGATGTCTCTATAGTCAACAGTAGACATGGGGCAACGTTTTAGGTCGCCCGTGTCGAGTTTGTGATATGGCTCGAACGGACTATCAGTCGTCGCTGGAGGAGCTCCGCGACGACGTTCTCTACATGAGCGAAGTGGTCGCGGAGCGGCTCCGGACGGGGCTGGACGCCCTCGAACGGAAGGACGAACGGCTCGCCCGTGAAGTGATCGAGGGCGACAACGAGGTCAACGAGATGTATCTCGAACTGGAGGGGGAGTGTATCGACCTGATCGCCCTCCAGCAACCCGTCGCCGGCGACCTCCGCTTCATCGCCGCGTCGTTCAAGATCATCACCGACCTCGAACGGATCGGTGACCTCGCCGTCAACCTCGGCGGCTACACGCTCGACGCCCAGCGTGACCTCTTCCCCGACGTGGACATGCAGCGCATCGGGCGGGCGACCCTGAATATGCTCGAGGACGCGATGGACGCCTACGCCAACGAGGACGTGGACGCGTGTTACGCCGTCGCCGACCGGGACGACGAGGTGGACGCGATGTGTGAGGCCGCCAGCGAGGTCGTGGTCCGTGATCTCATCGAGGGCGACTACCTCGGCGACAACGAGGACGACGCCGAACTGGAGTCGCTGATGCAGGACGTCTCCCGCCTCCTGCTCACTATCCGCGACCTGGAGCGCGTGGGCGACCACGCCGTCAACATCGCTGCCCGCACGCTCTACATGGTCGAGAACGACGACGAACTACTCTACTAGACGGCCCATCACCGTCTCTTCCGCTTTCCTGAGGTGTTCAGCCGCCGTCCCCGGCGAGATGTCGAGGTCGGCCGCCACGTCCGCGACCGTTCCCTCCCGCGGCGAGTCGTAGTAGCCGCAGTCGACAGCGACCGCGACGGCCTCGCGCTGCCGGTCGGTGAGTCTCGGCGTCGACGACCCGGCCCGCCGCCGGTACGGACCGACCGACTCCACCGTCGCCCGCAACCCCGCCGGTAACTCCGACACGGCGGCGTCGATGTCGGCCGGCGTCCCCACCAGCGTCACCGTCGTCGTCCCGTCCGGTTCGAACGCGACCGGTGGGACCACCACGAGCGTCCCCCGTGCGAACGCGTCGATGTAGCCTCGATCCGCCTCCGTCACCCGGTCGCGGACACAGCAGTAGAACACGCCGTCGACGGCCTCGGTGAGGCTGTAGGCCACCGTCGCCGCTCGCGCGTCGAGTTTCGCGCGGAACGGCTCGGGGTCGCCCCGAACCCGGAACACCATCGTGTTCGTCTCGTCCAGCACCGTATTCCAGTGGAGGAGGGCGGCACGCTCGATGTCGTCGTGGCGCATCTCGAACGCGTGCATGGGGTGGAGCCGGTCGGGGTCGTGATGCACGCGCAGTCGGGCGTACTTCATCGACGCGAGCATCGCACGCCTGTAAATAAAAGCCTCGGCTGTGAGGCAGTTTCGACTCCCGACGCCGCGCCCAACGTCGACCCGTATGACACCGACTCGAA
Source organism: Haloplanus aerogenes (assembly GCF_003856835.1). NCBI lineage: Archaea > Methanobacteriati > Methanobacteriota > Halobacteria > Halobacteriales > Haloferacaceae > Haloplanus > Haloplanus aerogenes. The sequence goes on along the minus strand of NZ_CP034145.1, from coordinate 2,048,299 downwards.
TCGCCTTCGCCGCCGGCCTCCTGTCGGCCGCCGGCGTCTACGGTCTCGTCCTCGGAACGCTCCTGACCGACCACGAGTGGTGGCCGCCCGGCGACCGGACGCCGGCGTACTACTGCCACTGGACGCTCGTCGGCGTCTTCGACCTCGCCCTCCTCGGCACCGCCGTCCTCACGTTTGGATCGTGGGACCTCCCCCGGGCAGCCGCCGTCGCCGGCGTCGCGGCGGCCCTCCTCGGTACCGCCGTCTTCCTCTGGGGAGCGCGAACGATGCAATCCGCGGAGACGATGGGTGTGACGGGTGACCTCTACACCGACGGCCCGTACGCCTACACGCGCAACCCGCAGTATGTCGGCATGATCGTCGGCGTGAGTGGCTTCGCGCTCGCGGTCGATTCGATGCTCGTCGCGATGCTCGCCGCCGTCCACGTCGGCTGGGTGCTTCTCCTCCCCCGTGCCGAGGAGCCACACTTGCGCGCCGAGTTCGGCGACGCGTACGACCGCTACGCGCAGCGCGTCCCGCGGTTCGTCGGCGTGACGACCCTCCGGCGTGCCGCCGCCGCCCTCGCCTCCTGAAAACAGTTAACCGCCGCGGGCGAGACACGTCGCCCATGAACGCGGCGGAGACAATCCGCGAGTACTACGAGGCCCTGCGTCGGGGCGAACCGCTGTATCCCTACTTCGTGGAACGCCCAGACGTGGTGAAGTTCGGCGTCGGCGAACGACTCGTCGGCTACGACGCCGTCGCCGAAGGCCTGCGCGAACAGACCCGCACGACCGACGACTGGACCGCCGAGAGCCAGGACCTCCGCGTCACCGAACGCGACGGCTACGCCTACTTCTCGGATTCGGTGTTCATGTCGTGGACAGACCGCGAGGCTGACCACGAGTACGCGCTCTCGACCCGGTGGAGCGGGACGATGGAGCGCCGTGCGGTGGGAGACGAAGACGACGCGGAGTGGCTGTTCGTCGGTATGCACGTCAGTACACCGTACGTGGACGGCTGATGGTCGGGCCGAGCCTCTCCGACGAGGACCGCCGGGCCGCCTCGCGGCGCCTCAAAATGGGCTTCGTCGCGCTCGTCGGCTGTTCGGGCGGACTGGTCGCCATCGCCGCCGGAGCCACAGCCGTGCAGGCGCTCGCGGCCGTCCTCGTCGGCCTCCTCGTCGGCGTGACACTCGTCCTCTATCTCAACTGGGTCGGCAGCGAGTGGCGACGGAAGCGCTAAACCCGCGCCAGCCAGCGGTCCGGGTGGTCGAGTTCCGTCTCGGTCGGGAGGTTCTCCGGGCGTTCCCACACCGCACTCGCCCCCTCTAACCCCCGAGCGTCCGCGACGGCCCGGAAGAAGGCCGCGCCGCGTTCGTACTGCCGGCGTTTCAACCCCAGTCCGAGCAGTCGCCGGGCGAGTCGGGCGACCGGGCCGCCACCCTGTCGGCGTGCGTCGAGTTTCGCTCGCAAGTCGGCGTAGTCGTCGTCGAACGCCCGGTCCATCAGGAGTTCGGCGTACCCCTCCACCGCCGTCATCGCCGTGTCGAGTTCCCTGAACGCCTCCCGATCCAGATCACCCGAGACGAGCGCGTCGATGCCGCGCTCTAGCTTGGTTTCGAGGTGATCCGAGAGCCACGGGGCCGAACCGAACTCCGCGGCGTGGGACACCTCGTGGAACGCGATCCACCGGCGGAAGCGGGGCCTGTCAACGTCGAGCGAGTCGGCCACGTCGACGATGTTCGGATGGACGAAATAGAGCGCGTGGTCCCGATCCGCGGGCGCCGCTTCTGCGAGGAGGAGCGGGTCGTACTGCCCGAGGACGTTCCGGCCGAGGAAGGCGAGCATAAAGGAGAGCGTCCCGGTGTTGACGACGCGCGTGACGCCGGGGAACAGTGCGTCGGGCGCCTCCCGCTCGATGGGTGCCATCACCCGCCGGAACGTGTCGACGTTGGCGTCGATCCAGTGGTGGCGGTTCTGGATTTCGACCGTGTCGGGCAGGTCGAAGTCGACGCCGCCGAGGGTTCGGAGGCGGTCCCGCGCGTCGCGCACGTCGGCCGCGTAGCCCTCGCGCTCCGCGGCGCTCAGGTCGAGGGAACCGGCGTCCGTGCTGGCCTTGGCCGCCTCTGCCACAGCGTGCCAGTCGACGTAGCCGGTACCGGAGGCCGTCGTCACCGTGCGGACGCTCCGAAACAGGTTCATACCCAAGGGTGTCGGTAGCGCGTGAAAACGTTTCCGTGCGGACGCGCCGCTGGTCGGTAGCGACCGAGACGAAAAGTTCCGTCTGCCCTAGATGCCAGCCTCGAAGTCGTCGAGGGCGTAGCCGGGCTCGGCGCCGCGGCGGTCGAGCGTCTCGTTGGCCAGCAGCCAGTAGACGACCGACAGCGCGCGTCGACCCTTGTTGTTCGTCGGGATGACGAGGTCGACGTTGCTGAGCTGGTTGTTCGAGTCGCACATGGCGATGACGGGGATGCCGACCGTGATGGCCTCCTTGACCGCCTGCGAGTCGCCGATGGGGTCGGTGACGACCACCACGTCCGGCTCGATGTAGCCGTCGTAGTCCGGGTTGGTCAGCGTGCCCGGGATGAAGCGCCCGGTGCGGGCGCGAGCGCCGATGGCCTCCGCGAACTTCTCGGCCGGGAACCGGCCGTACTGGCGCGAGGAGGTCACGAGGATCTGCTCGGGCGCGTAGTTCGCGAGGAAGTCCGCGGCCGTGCGGATGCGCTGGTCGGTCTGGCTCACGTCCAGCACGTACAGGCCGTCGTCGCGGACGCGGTGGATGAACCGCTCCATGTCCTCCGTCTTCTGCTGGGTCCCGATGTGGACACCGGCGCCGAGGTAGTCCTCGACGGGGATGAGGAGGTCGGCCTCGTCGTCGGGCATCACGTTCTCGTCGAACGGGGAGCCGGCTTCCTCCTCCGCGTCGTCTTCTTCTTCTGCCGCTGCCTCGGCCGCCTCGTCGGCCGCCTCGGCGGTCGGTTCCTCAGCTTCCGGTTCCGGTTCCGGTTCGGCGTCGGACGCGGCCTCCGCGGCCGCTTCCTCCTCCTCGCCGTCCGGGGTCTCGAGTTCGTTGTCGTTGTCTGTCATACAGCGTCCTCCGCGATGCGGATGAGTTCGTTGAGTTTGGCAGTTCGCTCGCCGCCGACCGTCCCCGTCTTGATGAACGGGGCGTCGGTCGCCACGGCGAGGTGTGCGATGGTCGTGTCCTCCGTCTCGCCCGAGCGGTGGGAGACGACGGCGTCGAGGCCGTTCCGGGTTGCCAGTTCCACCGCGTCGACGGCGTCCGAGAGCGTCCCGATCTGGTTGGGTTTGACGAGGATGGCGTTGCCCGCGCCCGCGTCGATGCCGTCCTGAAGCCGCTCGACGTTGGTGACGAACAGGTCGTCACCGCAGAGCACGGTTCGGTCGCCGACTCGATCCGTCAGGTCCGCGAAGCCGTCGAAGTCGTTCTCCTCGACCGGGTCCTCGACGTACGCGAGGTCGTACTCGTCGACGAGGTCGGCCATGTAGTCGACCTGCTCGTCCGGTGTCCGCTCCACGTCACCGTAGCGGTAGACCTCGTCGTCGGCGTCGTAGAGTTCCGACGCCGCCACGTCGAGACCGACGCCGATGTCGAAGCCGACATCGTCGGCCACGTCACCGGTCGCTTGCGCGACGATTTCGAACGCCGCCGCGTCGTCGATGGACGGCGCCCACGCGCCTTCGTCGCCCTTGCCGGCCGCGACACCGCGCTCGTCGAGCAGATCACCGATCCGCTCGTGAACCGCGGCGTTGGCGAAGACGGCTTCCGAGATGCTCGGCGCCCCCACGGGCACGGCCAGGAACTCCTGGATGTGGGTCGCTTCCTTGGCGTGTTCCCCGCCGCCGAGGACGTTCCCCAGCGGGATCGGGAAGTTGTCGCCGCGGAAGGTGCCACCGAGATGCTGGTAGAGCGGCGCACCGAGTACGTCGGCGCCCGCTTTCGCGGCGGCCATCGAGATGGCGACCGCGCTGTTGGCGCCGATGTTCGAGAAGTCGTCGGTGCCGTCCGCACCGTGCAGAGCGGCGTCGACTTCGCGCTGGTTGCCCGCGTGGACTTCGTTGATCAGGCGGGGGATGGCGTGTTGACGGGCGGCGGCGATAGCCTCGCCCGTCGGCAGTTCGATGGCTTCGTACTCACCGGTGGAGGCACCGCTCGGTGCGGCCGCGCGGCCGAAGCCGCCCGACTCGGTCAACACGTCCGCCTCGACGGTCGGGTTACCCCGCGAGTCGAGGATGCGGCGCAGACTCACCGAGCGAATCCGCGTCATTTGCCCTCCCGCCTCACGGTGAACGGCAACACGCCGGCGTCGTACTCCTCGGCCGCGACGAGAATCGGCTCGCTCTGCTCCGTCTCGACGAGCACTGGCGCGCCGTAGGACACCTGCAGGGCTCGCGCCCCGAGGATGCGTGCCTTCTCGTAGCGATTGTAGCGTCCCTGACTCATTGGTAGGGGGAAACCACGTCCACGAGGTCCTTATGCGAGACGAACATCCGTCGACAGCAGTGCCGGGTCACGCCCAGGTCATCGAGTACCTCCGCGGGGTCCTCCCCCGCGTCGAGACGAGACTGGTACTCCTCCCAGTGCTCGCCGATGACTTTCCCGCACGTGAAACACCGGACTGGGATCATCATGGGTGGGTCACCTCAGCGGTAGGACTTCTGGTAGCGGGCCCGCGCACCGGGACCGCCCCACTTCTTGGGTTCGGACTGCCGGACGTCGTTGACCAGCAGCGACCGGTCGAACTCCATGAACGCGTCGCGGAGTTCGGCATCGTTGTGGTGCTGCACCAGCCCGCGAGCGATGGCCGTCCGGACGGCGTCCGCCTGCCCGGCGAAGCCGCCGCCGGAGACGGTCACGTCGATGTCGACCGTCTCGCGGAGGTCGTCGCCGGCGATGCGGAACGGCTCCAGCATCTTCAGGCGGGACAGCTCCGGATCGACCAGTTCGACAGGTCGGGAGTTGATTCGCACGCGACCCTCGCCGTCACGCACCGTGGCGCGGGCGACGGCCGTCTTCTTCTTGCCGCTCGTGTTCGTTACCATGTAACGTTGGCACCCAGTTGTTCGGAGACGTCTCCGAGGGAGACGAATTTGATGTTCGAGAGACGATCCAGCGACGTGCCGTCCAGAACCTCGCCGTCCTCGTCGAAGGGGTTGCCGACGTAGACGCGGACGTTCTCGAACGCCTCGCGCCCGCGCGGCTTCTTGTACGGGACCATCCCGCGGACGGCCCGCTTGAAGATGCGGTCCGGACGCTTGGGGTAGTACGGCCCGCTGTCGGAGCCCAGCCCTGCGCGCGTGCGGTACGTCTCCATCGTGTCTTCCTCGTTGCCGGTGATGACCGCGTCCTCGGCGTTGATGACGGCGACGGTGTCGCCGGCGAGGGCGCGCTGGGCCACCTCGCTGGCGACCCGACCCATGATGCAGTCACGGGCGTCGACCACCACGTCGGCGTCGAACTCTGCGAGACTCATCGAATCACCCGGACGTTCGATCCTTCGGGGTTCTCCTCGGCGACGCGCTGCAGCGGCTCGGCGTCGCCGACCTGTTCGATCTTCGTGCGCGCCGTCGACGAAAAGTCGACGGCTGCGACGGTAACTTCTTTTTCGAGCACACCACTGCCCAGCACCTTGCCGGGCACGACGACGGTCTCGTCTTCGCGGGCGTATCGTTCGATCTGCCCGAGGTTGACCTCCGCGTGGGTGCGCCGTGGCTTCTCCAGACGGTCCGCGACATCCTGCCAGACACCGGCGCCGGACTCGCGCGAAACCGCCTTCAACTCGGCGATGAGACTATTGAGTCTCGGATTCGTCTTACTCATTGTCTTCCTCCAGAAGGGAGTGCAGGGAGCAGGATTTGAACCTGCGGACCCCTATGGGACAGCGCCCTGAACGCTGCGCCGTTGGCCTGACTTGGCTATCCCTGCACGCATTGCGCAGTATCCGTCGCCCCTTCAAACCACTTTCGGTCCTCGTTCCGCGGTGGGTGGGATGGCCGACGCTCGCCGGCCGGGCGAGCGTCGACGTGGGTGGTGTTCGGGGCATCGTGGGGTCTTAAACTGCGACTTTCGATTCCAGTTCCGCCGCGCGGTCGCCGATGGACTCGACGGCGCGCGTGACCAGTTCCTCGACGCTGAACGACCCGTCCGTCTCCACGTGGAAGACGAACGCGTCGGGCACGTCGTGTACCTCGATTTCCTTGCCGGGGTACCGCTCGGTGAGGTCGTGATCGAACTCGCTCGTCGGAACGAGTTCGCCGTCCTCCGTTTCGATCACCCCGCGAAGGATGTTCGGCTCCTGTTCGTCGAACTCTCCGGCGTCGTCGACGACCTCGACGCGCTGGAGATGCCGGTAGCCGACGGCCACGCCGCCCTGATGTTTGGCGTGGTCGCGGCCACGGTCCAGCACGGCGTCGGCCTCGAATTCGATCCGCTGTTGCTCTTTGAGTTCGATGATCGGGATGTTGTTGTCGGCCGGCTGGACCATCTCGTCGGACGTTTCGATGTCGCCCGAGTAGGCCGTCGCCGGACCCTCCACGTCGAGTGCCAGCGTCACTTCGTCGCCCACCTCGAAGTCGTCGAGGGGGGTCGTCAGCGGCACCAGCCCCAGTCGGAGGCCGATCATCTCGTCGAACATCACCGACGAGTTCTCGACGAACCGGACGGTGTCGATGGAGAACGTCGGCACGTCGGCGATCATCGCCCGGCGGATGCCGTTGGCGAAGGCCGGCGTCGCTCCCCGAACCAGGAACCGTGCGTTCCGGTCGTCGCGTTCGATGAACTCGACGTCGAAGTCGGCTACCATGATGTTAGAGGCGGCTGTTTTTCGGCGCGCGCGTGCCGTCGTGCGGGATCGGCGTCACGTCTTCGATGCGACCGATCTCCAGACCGGCACGGGCGAGCGCTCGGATCGTCGCCTGCGCGCCGGGGCCCGGGGACTTGTTGCCGTTGCCGCCGGGGCCGCGCACGCGGACGTGGACGCCCTCGATACCGGCCGCGAGGACTTCCTCGGCGACCACTTCGGCCATCTGCATCGCCGCGTACGGCGACGCCTCGTCGCGGTTCTGTTTCACGACCGTCCCGCCGCTCGATTTGGCGATGGTCTCGGCACCCGTCTGATCCGTGATCGTGATCAGGGTGTTGTTGAACGACGCGTGGACGTGGGCGATGCCCCACTTGCTCTCTTGGTCTTCAGCGCTCATTCTTGGGCCTCCGCGCGTTCGGGGTGGAGGTCGTCCGCGAGCGGACTCGTCTCGTCGAAGGCGACGGTGCCCTGCTCGTCGGCCTCCACTTTCTTCGACGGCGTCTGCACGCGCGCGCCGTCGACCGTGATGTGGCCGTGCGTGACGAACTGGCGGGCCTGCTGGGGCGTGTGTGCCAGCCCCTTCCGGTAGACGACCGTCTGCAGTCGCCGTTCGAGCAGGTCCGTCACTTCCAGCGACAGCACGTCGCTGATGTCGTCCTCGCCGCCGAGGATGCCGAGTCGCTGGAGCCGAGCGACGAACTCGGCACCCGCTTCCGCGGCGACCTCGACGTCACCCTGCGCGTCACCGAGCAGTCGTCGCGCCTCGCGGCGCATCGACCGCAGTTCGGACTGGGCACGCCAGAGTTCTTCTTTGTTCTTCAGGCCGTAGCGCCCGAGGAGGTCGGCCTCCTCGGCGATGCGCTCGCCCTGATACGGGTGGTTCGGCGTCTCGTAGAACTTGGTGTTCTTGCCGGTCGTCATTTATCCTTCCTCCTCCTCGGCGGCTTCTTCGGCCATGTCTTCCTTGATGGCCTCGACGTTGACGCCGATGGTGCCTTCGGTACGACCGGTGGACTTCGTCCGCTGGCCGCGCACCTTCTGGCCGCGCTTGTGCCGGACGCCACGGTAGGAGTCGATCATCTTCATCCGGTTGATGTCCTGCGTGCGCGTCTGGCCGAGGTCGGAGCCGACGATGTGGTCGCTCTCGCCGGTGTAGAAGTCCTTGCGCCGGTTGACCATCCATTCGGGGACTTCGTCGGCGAAGTTCTCCACCACCTCGATCACGCGGTCGATCTCGTCGTCGTCGAGGCGCCCGAACGTGGCCGTTCGATCCACGTCGGCCGCGTCGGCGACGATGCGCGCTATGCGCTTGCCGATGCCGTTCATGTCGGTGAGGCTCCGCTCGACGGCTTTCGTCCCGTCGAGGTCGGTCTGGCCGATTCGGACGAAGTACCGAAGGTCTTCGTCGTCCTCGGGGGAGCCGTCCTGTGGTTCTTCTGCACTCATTGGTATGGGGTGTGAGCGTTGCGGCGGGGATTCGAACCCCGGAGGCTTGACGCCACAGAGTTAGCAACCCTGCGCCTTGGGCCAGGCTTGGCTACCGCAACACCCGCGTTCTGTATCGTCGCCCTTCCGGACTCGGGGCCGGGCGCCCCTGCAGCATGCATTCGAAGGAACCCGGGGCCGATACTTAAACATCACGAAAGGCCGGGGGCGTGCGAGCGGCTCTCACAACCCCAGAATCTCCCGCGCCTCCGCCGGCGTCGCCACCGGCCGCCCCAACTGCTCCGCGATCCCTGCCGTCCGCTCCACCAACTGCGCGTTGCTCTCGGCCAACTCCCCCTTCCGGTAGTAGAGGTTGTCCTCCAGGCCCACGCGGACGTGGCCGCCGAGCAAGATACCCATCGTCGTCAGCGGCAACTGGTGGGGGCCGAAGGCGAGGACGTTGAACTCGACGCCCGCTGGCAGGTTCTCCACCAGATTCAGCAGGTTCCGCGGGTGCGGAATCGTCGTCGTCCCGCCGCCGAACACGAGGTTCAGATACGGTGGGTCGTCGAGTTCGTCGCCGGCGCTACGCGCCGGCTGCCCGAGGGATCGCGATCCCTCGCTGTCGAGGATGGCCAGCGACTCGTTGAGGTGCCCGCCGTTGAACACCTCCAGTTCCGGTTTGATGCCGCGCTCCTGCATCTCGGCGTGCAAGGCCGCGACGAGCCCCCGGGTGTTCTCGCTCGTCAGGTGCTGGTAGCGGTTGAGCGGTCCCATATCGAGGGAGGCCATCTCGGGCGCAGGGTCGGTGCGCAACGGTTCCGCCCGCAGGTCGTTCGGCGCGCCCGTCCCGCCCGTCGAGTGCTGAACGATCACGTCGTCCGTACGCGCGCGGACGGCGTCGGTGACTTCCTGAAACCGCTCGGTGGCGAAGGCGCGTTCGCCGTTGTCGCGCCGAGCGTGGAGGTGGACGATACTCGCGCCCGCGCGCTCGGCCGCTGCGGCGGCCTCCCCGATTTCTGCCGGCGTCTCCGGTAGATTCGGGTTGGCCTCCTTGCCGTGGACGCCGCCCGTCAGCGCCGCGGTCAGGATCACCGGTTTGCCGTCCCGGTAGTCGGCGTAGGTCATTCCGATTCGGCCTCCGTGTAGAACTCGCAATCCGTCTCGTGGTCGAGGTCGTAGCGGTCGTTACAGATGTCCGCGCGCATGGGCTGGACGAACTCGTCGACGGCGGTGCAGTACGCGCGTTCGGTGTCGAACGCGTGGTCCGCGTCTTCGCGTCGGTAGTCGAGATACGGACAGGGCATGGAGACCGGTCCCACGCGAGAAAGTTAAGCCTACGCCGTCGGCGCGCCGATGTACTCGTCGTTGATCTCCCACTCGCCGTCGGCGTTTTTGACCATGTACTCGCCGTAGTAAGGGACGCGGTTGGCGACGGTCTCTTTGAACGTCTCGCGGATCTCCTCCTTCGTCATGTCGCCCATCGACCGCAGGTCGTCGTTGCGGTTGAGACAGCCCTTCAGGTAGCCCTCGTGGGTGACACGGACGCGGTGGCAGTTGGCACAGAAGGTGGGGTTCTCGACGGGGTCGACGATTTCGACCATGCCGCCGTTGACCCAGTAGCGCTTGCGGTCGTGCATCTCGCGGTGTTCGATCTCGTCCGCGATGTCGGCCAGCCAGTCGTGGACGCGCTGGATGTCGATGTTCCACTCGGGCTTCCCCGTCAGTTCGGGCATGTACTCGATCAGCTGGAGCTGGAGGCCGTCGTTCTCGGCGACGTGGTTCACCATCCCCTCGACGTAGCCGGCGGTGTGCTCGAAGACGACCATGTTCAGCTTCACGGGGTCGAGTCCCGCGTCGAGGGCGGCCTCGACACCCTCCATCACCTTCTCGTAGGCGCCCGACTTCGTGATCTCCGCGAACGCCTCGGGATCGAGGGCGTCCTGCGAGACGTTGACGCGTTCGAGGCCGGCGTCGACGAGCGCCTGCGCCCGTCCGGGGAGATAGGTTCCGTTGGTCGTCATCGATACTTCCATCGAATCGGGCGTCCGGCGAATGATCTCCTCCAGATCGTCCCGGAGCATCGGCTCCCCACCGGTGAACTTCACGCTGTCGACGTCGAACTCCGCGGCGACCTCCAGAAACCGAACGATTTCGTCCGCCGACATCTCGTCGTCTTGGGCCTCCATCGGACCGCGCGTGTCACCGAGCCCCTCGTTGTGACAGTAGACACAGTCGAAGTTACAGCGGTCGGTGAGCGACACCCGCACGCCCGTCACCTCTCGACCGAAGTCGTCCTCCAGCATTCTATCGTGAACTTCGTCCCGAGATGCTTAAATTGGCGCCATCGAAACCCGGTGGTGTAACCACATTTAGTTACTCCACGGCCAGTCGAGTCACTCTGTCCGGTTTCGCTCCTCGGTGTCGCGACAAAACCCTTATCGGGGCGTCACACCCACGCTACCCCATGGACGAAGCCGACGTACGGGAGTTGCTCGGCCAGGTCGAGGACCCTGACCTCGGTGACGACATCGTGTCGCTCGGTCTGGTCAACGGGGTAACCGTCGAGGACGGCGTGGCGAAGGTGTCGCTGGCGCTCGGCGCCCCCTACGCGCCGACGGAGAGCGCTATCGCCGCGGACGTACGGGAGGTCCTGACCGACGCCGGGCTAGAGGTCGAACTCACGGCCAAGCGGCCGGCGTCGATGCGCGACGACGAGGTGTTGCCCGGCGTAAAGAACGTCATCGCCGTCGCCTCCGGGAAAGGTGGCGTCGGCAAGTCGACGGTGGCCGTCAACCTCGCCGCCGGCCTGTCGAAACTCGGGGCGAAGGTCGGCCTGTTCGACACCGACGTGTACGGTCCGAACGTCCCCCGGATGCTCGGGTCCGAGGACCCGCCGACGGCGACGGACGACGACACCATCATCCCGCCGGAACGCTACGGCGTGAAACTCATCAGCATGGCCTTCATGGTCGGGGAGGACGACCCCGTCATCTGGCGTGGCCCGATGGTGCATCAGGTGCTCACGCAACTCGTCGAGGACGTGGAGTGGGGCGAACTCGACTACCTCGTCCTCGACCTGCCGCCGGGCACCGGCGACACGCAACTCACCATCCTCCAGACGCTCCCCCTCGCCGGCGCCGTCATCGTCACGACGCCCGAGGAAGTGGCCGTCGACGACGCCCGCAAGGGCATTCGGATGTTCGGCCGCCACGACACGAACGTCCTCGGCCTCGTCGAGAACATGAGTTCGTTCGTCTGTCCGGACTGCGGGAGCCAACACGACGTGTTCGGCACCGGCGGCGGGCGCGAACTGGCCGAGGCGAACAACCTCCCCTATCTCGGCGGCGTGCCGCTCGACCCCGAGATTCGGACCGGTGGCGACCCCATCGTCCTGCAAGACGACAATCCGACGGCCGACGCCTTCCGCGTCATCACCGAGGACGTGGCCAACAACGTCGGCGTCGTCAACCGGCGGCGCGTGTCGAACTCCTGACCGCGTTCTCACACAATTGGAACGGCCGCTGACACTATGGCGCGGCGTCTCCGACCGTCACGCCACCCATGACCGACCACGTTCTCGTCCCCGTCGACGGTTCGCCCCTGTCGTTCGACGCGCTCCGCCACGCGTTTCGGGAGTTTCCGGACGCGTCGATCACCGTCCTCCACGTGATCGACCTCTTCGACCCCGGGTACGGCACCGCCGCCGACACCACGTACGAACCGATGCTCGGCTCCGAGGAGTGGTACGCGCAGGTAGAAGACCACTCGGAGGGGATCCTCGACGACGCCAGCCAACTCGCTGCCGACTACGACCGCGAGGTGGAGACGGTGTCGGAGATCGGCGACCCCGGACGGATCGTCGTCGACTACGCGACCGAGGAACCAATCGACCACGTCGTGATGGGAACTCACGGCCGCCCGGACGCGGAGCGAACCCTGTTCGGGAGCGTCGCGGACGTCGTCGTCCGGCGGGCGCCGGTGCCGGTGACGCTCGTTCGGTGAGCGCGACGACGGCCATCACCGACAGCTTTTGTGCCCGGACGGCGACGTGCGCACGTGGACCCAGCACAGGACTCCCCCGAGAACCCGTTCGGCATGGACGAGGACTGCCAGAACTGCCCGGACCTCTGTGATGCACGTACGAACGTCGTCCACGGCTACGGCGACGTGGGCGCGGACTTCGTCTTCGTCGGCGGCCACCCGAGTCCCGGCGCCGACCGCACTGGCGTCCCCTTCACCGGCGACGACGCCGGTCGCCGTCTCCAGCGGATGCTGGGCGAACTCGGATTTTCGAACTCGCCACCCGACGCCGACCGGCCGGAACTCGACGGCGCCTATCTCACCTACCTCACCCGGTGTCGACATCCCGAGCGCGACCCGACCGGGGAGGAGATCACCACCTGCGATCCCTACCTCACCGCCGACCTGCGCATGATCAACCCGGAGATCATCGTCCCCGTCGGCACCCTCGCACTCCGGGGGGTCGCCGTCGAACATACGACCCGTGACCCCGCCGAACTCGACGCCACGGAACAGCACGCGACGACCATCCGCGGGCGCGGGTTCGAACTCGTGCCGATGCGCGCCCTCGACGACCAGACCGACGCCGACACCGAGGCGTTCGTCGAACACGTCGCCGAGTCGGTGCTCGGTCGCGACTACCGCCAGACCAAGGGACGGAGCGGCGCGCACGATTAGAGAGATCGGCTTCGCAGACCGGCGCGTTCAAGAGTCCGCCGCCACGACCCGCAGGTATGACCACCATCGCGGTACTGGCGGATCCACCACGGGAGGGCCTCGTCGCGACCGACCTCGCCGCGACGAGTCCGCTGACCGAGGCCGAGGCCGCCGAGTGGTACGAGGCCGTTCTGAAAGACGTCCTCGTCGCCGTCGACCGCTCCGGCGGCGACTTGCTCGTCAACTACCGCCCCGACGATCTCCTGCCCGACGATCACGTCACGGAGACGGCGTCGGAGGCGGCGGTGCGGGCGGTGGCCGCGTCGACCCTCGACGACCTCGACGACGTGCGGTTCGAACCGCAGGTCGGGTCGACGATTTCCGCCCGCGCCGGCAACACCGTCACCCACCTCCTCCGGGAGGAGGGCGTCACCTCCGCGGCCGTCGTCGACCCGACCATTCCCTTCCTGACGCGCCCGCTGATCGACAACGCGGCGATGAAACTCCGGCGCTCCGAAGTCGTCCTCGGGGCCTCGACTCGCGGTCGCGTCTACTACGCGGGATTCACGGCGCCTATCGACTTCACCGACGCCTACGCCGACCCGCCGCTGGAGACGCTGACCGCCGGGGGCCGTGACGCCGACCTCGACGTCGATTTCCTGCCGGTCCAGCCAGTCGTCGAGACGGGTGACGACCTGCTCGACGCCCTGCCGCTCCTGAACGCGCGCGTCGACGCGGAGCGCCCCGTCCCCGTCCACACGGCGACCGTCGCCGACGAACTCGGACTGCGGGTGGCGTACGGCGAGGGGGAGCGGCGCGTGGTGCGGGACTGAGGCCGGCCGACACGCGTCCACTCGGGGGCAGATATAATCCGTCCCGGGATGGAGCATCGGTACGGCACGCGACGGAGCGGCGACAGGTACGCTCCCGAGCGTCGAGTTCACCCGAACCCAGCGGCGCCGCGGCGGCGGACCCCGTCGTGAACCTCCTGCTCGGCTGGTTCTTCGGCTTCGCTATCGCCGCCTTCCAGGAGGAGACGCTCTTCCGTGGTTTCCTCCAGCGGTACCTCCAGCAGCGACACGGGCGTACCACCGCCATCGTCGGGCAATCGGTCGTCTTCACACTCGCCCACCTCGGCTACTACCCCGTCTCGGCGTGGCCCCTGCTTCTCGTCGTGTTCCTCGTCGGTCTCGTCACCGGGTGGCTCGCCGACCGACGAGGGACGCTTCTCGCTGCAGGCCTCGCGCACGGGTTCGTGGGCTGACGCGCGGCGGGCGGACCACCGTCCGTCGTGTCGTCGGGTTACCATTTGATGGTGGTTCGCGTCACACAGGTGCTATGGTCTCCGAATTGACCGACGGATCGTCACGGTTCGGCCTGGACGATCGCACGATTGCCGGCAGTAGTCTGGTTCTCGCTGGCGCCGTCGCGATCATGGGCATCATCACGGCCCAGTCGCTCTACCCCGACTATTCGATTCGACAGGATATCAGCGACCTCGGATCGACACAACCTCCCGATCCCGTCATCCACCAGCCGTCGGCGACGATTTTCAACGGCACCATGCTGGTGACTGGCCTCCTCGTGTTGCTCGCCGTCTACTTCCTTCACCGAGCGACGGGTCGGCGCGTGCTTACGGTGCCGCTCGCACTCTTCGGTGTCGGTATCTTCGGCGTCGGCCTCTTCCCCGGCAACGTCACCCCGTGGCACGGCCTCTTCGCCCTCCTCACGTTCTTCAGCGGCGGCGTCACCGTTCTCCTCTCCTCACGGGTCGTCAGCCGCCCCTTCGTCGCCTTCTGTGTCGCGTTCGGTGGCGTCTCGCTCGCGATCTTGGTGAGCGTCTTCGTCTACGGTCTGGCCCTTCGAACGCCGCACCCACTAGCAGCGCTCGGCCCCGGCGGCATCGAGCGATGGGTCGTCTACCCGCTCCTCTGCTGGGTACTCGCCTTCGGCGGCTACCTGCTCGGAACGGGGACGAACACCGACGGCGAGACACACGGCTAACTCCGGAAACGGCTCAATACTTATTTAGGTGACACGAGATGTTCGTGTAGTCAGCTCGCTAGCTGGCGTGAGAGCCATGAACGGGATTCAGGACGCGGTAGCGATCGTAACGGGGGCGAGCAGTGGTATCGGTCGGGCAGCGGCGGAGCGGTTCGCCGCGGAGGGAGCGAGCGTCGTCGCGGCGGATGTCGATCCGGAGGGGGGCGAAGCGACCGTCGAATCGATACGCGACGCCGGTGGCGAGGCCACCTTCGTCGAGACGGACGTGAGCGACCGAGACGATGTCGACGCGATGGTGGCGGAAGCCGTCGACCGCTACGGTGGCCTCGACTTCGCGTTCAACAACGCCGGCATCGAGGGGACGAACGAGTCGATGGTCGACCAGTCGGACACCGACTGGGAGCGCGTCATCGACATCAACCTGAAGGGCGTCTTCCTCGGGATGCAGGCCGAAATTCCGGCGATGCTCGACGACGGCGGCGGCGCCATCGTGAACACGTCGTCTATCGCCGGGATCGTCGGCTTCCCGGGCGTCAGCCCGTACGTCGCGAGCAAACACGGCGTGATCGGGCTGACGAAAAACGCCGCCCTCGAGTACGGTCGCGAGGGCGTGCGGGTCAACGCCATCTCGCCCGGTGTGATCCGGACGCCGATGGTCGAGCGGTCTTCGGCGGAGAACCCCGAGATGGTCGAGGGAGTGAGCGAGGCGACACCGATCGGCCGGATCGGCGAACCGGAGGAGATCGGCGACGCGGCCGTGTGGCTCTGCTCGGACGACGCTTCCTTCGTCACCGGCGAGACGATGGTGATCGACGGTGGCTACGTGAGTCAGTAGCTGTCGCGGCGGGCCGAGTAGGCTCGGCGTTCATCCATCGACCCGGCGAGTCGGGAGACAACGGCGTGTGCGTCTACTGTGTGACGAGGTAATCTCTTGGAACCAGTGATGAATACTCAGTCAGGTGGTTTTTCACTGTCGTCCATCAGAGACGAGACGATGAGTCGCTTGATTCCACGTCGAAGGAGGCCGCTAGCTGCCGGTTGAGAGATATCCAGATCGGCGGCGACGTCGCCGAGCGTCGCGTTCCGTGGCTCTTCGAAATACCCGGTTTCGACTGCGACGAGGAGTGCTTCTCGTTGGCTATCGGTTAACCCAGCGTCCGTGTCACCTAAACTTGCGTACTCGTTCACGCGCAGTAACTCGATTCCAATGTCGTTCTGTTGTGCATAGTCCCACAGATGGGCCAGCTCCGTTCGCTCGGACATCCATACCGAGATGATCCAAGCGTTTCCGTCGTTCTCCATGTCGAGTATGACACCGTTCGCGGCCGAGATAACCGGTGAGAGGATCTTCGCTTCGTCCGTATACTCGAAGCTGTAGATCGCCTCGCCGTCTCTGGTCTCGATGACGCGTTCGAATTCGCCGACGGTGTGGTCGTTCCGTAAGCCGTCCTCGAACCGGCGGAAGTCAGACGACTTGACGCGATAGAAGAACTTCCCCGATGTCGGGTCGGTTCCTGCCTCTGAGATCGACTTGACTTTCGAACTTCGGTCGTGGCAGACGGTCTCCGTGAGGACGATATCCGGATGCTCGACTCGGACGACCGCTTTAATATCGGTCATTGTTCTGTTGCGTGGTAGTTTTCATAGCTATATAGTTTGTAACTAATGATGTCGAGATGTGTGGCGAAGATCATAGTGTACTGCTTGACTGGGGCGTAGCAGCGATCGTGTGGGTGGCGGTGACTCTGTTGGGCACACCTTCGAATACGGTGACACTGCTCAAGAACTTACTCTCGTGTGCGTCGGTCGGACCGGGGAGTCGGCTCAGAACGTAACAGGATCGCCCCCGAGTCGCCGGTTTCAACGCATCCGTTCGCGGCTACGTCGACGTTTCGATGTCGTGGTTGAACAGCGTCGCCCAGACCCATTCCAACCGACTGGCTGCGAACGACGGGTCGGCCCCGGCGGGGAGGTAAAACTTTGCTTCAGTGGCTCGGTCGTTGGCGCGGTCTACCTGTGTCATACAGCTAGATAGACGACCCGTGGCTGCATTGGTTTGTAGCTTATCCGTATAACCCATTTATATGGTGGCCGGGAGAGTTCATGTATTCCTCCCCCTTCCGCACGCCGCTGCTGGGAAGCGTCGAGCGGCAGCGAGACTCCCCGAGTCACGTCGGTTCACATCGCCTTCGAGTGTATCGGAATGACTCCGGGATGCGATCCCTTGCCACGTCGTCGAGGGAACGGTCGCTAATAGGAACGATACCTTCAACTTTATCGGGATTATTCGTTGACACACACCCCCTGCGTGGCGATTTCGCGCGTCCTGGCTCGATTCGACGGGCCGGAGAGCGTTCGAAAGTTCGTCGTTGGTCGCACCGAGTTGTCGGTCGTAACCGAACGACGTCCCGGGGGCTGTCGGAAACTCGAGGGGGTGGGATGGCAGAGCGGCCTATTGCGCCTGCCTTGAAAGCAGGTAGCCTCACGGCTTCCTGGGTTCGAATCCCAGTCCCACCGCCTTTTCGCGAACACTAGTGAGCGAAAAGCGGTCGCTGGGATTCGAATCAGGGAGTGACGCGAACGCAGTGAGCAGAACGACCGTGGTTCGAATCCCCAGTCCTCTTTCGACGCACTCCGTTCGTCTCGATCAGTCGCTGACCACCCACCCGCTTCGCTCGCTCGCGGGAGTCCCACAGACTTCCCCGTGCCCAACGCACGTGTGTCCCACACCACCAAACACCATGAACAATAATTATATATTGGCAGGCCCCAAATGGCAGAGTATGTCGACACAGCAACCGTCGACGGCAGCCTTGCACCGGTGCGGATGTGGCGAGACCTTCGACTCGACGGAGGCACTTCTCGAACACGCACGCACGGTACACCGATTCACCCCGCTGTAGGGCAGTCGACGACGGTTCCGGTGTCGTTCTTTTCGAGCGTAACGGCTTTGAGCGGTGCGACCAAGGAGCGAGTATGGACTGGCCACACGACCCCGACGGCGAGGAGGGAAGCGAAGGCCGACGCAAGTACGGCCACGCCGTCATCGCCAAGAAGGTCGACGAGGAGGAGGACTTCCCGCTCGACGTCGCGGCGTTCGTCGACGAGTACGGCGACGACCCCGTCCGGATCGACTTCGAGACCGTCGTCTCGGTGCGAGACATCTTCGATGGCGTCGACGCCGACGAGTTCGCGGACTTCGTCGAGATGCACCAGGCCCTCGGCGAAGCGATGCGCGAGCAGGGCTACTGGTTCTACGAGGGTGCCGATACGTTCGTCGGCGGCGCCTGAGCGGATCGGTCACCCGATTTCTCGGAAGAGTTTATAAATAATCCGACCGTTCGTATCCGTATGGTACGCGATATCGGACGACGCGAATTCTTGGTTGGTACCGGCACGGCCGGCACCGTCGGCCTAGCAGGTTGCATCGGCGGCGGCAACGGCGGTAACGGCGGTAACGGCGGTAACGGTGGCAACGGCGGCAGCGGTGGCCCCGACATGCTCGTCGTCATCGGCTACCCCGAGAGCGGGATCCAGTTGTTCCGCGACTACTACTCCATGTCGAGCGGGGAACACGACATCCTCGTCCCCGACGGCCTCCGCGACGGCGCGATGCCGGGGCAGGTCGGCAACGACATGGAAAACGTCATCGGGACGGCGCCGGCGGCGGGCGGCCCGAACCAGGAGGCGTTCAACAGTCTGTTCCAAGAACAGTACGGCTCGTCGCCGGGCGTGTTCACCTCCCAGTCGTACGACTCGGTCGCGCTCCAGATCCTCGCGAACGCGGCGGCAGGCGAGAACAACGGCACGGCCATCCGCGACCAGATGCGCCGCATCGCCAACCCCGAGGGCACCGAGTACGGCCCCCAGAACTTCCTCGAGGCCGTCGAGGCGGCAGCCAACGGCGAGGACATCAACTATCAGGGCGCCTCCAGCGCGACCAACTTCAATCAGGCCGGCGACCCGGCGTCCGCGGCGTACGCCATCTGGGAGTTCCAGGGCGCCGATCAGCAGGGCACGAGCCAGATCGAAGTCCAGAACTTCGAGGGCGCGAACCCGTCGGGCGGTGGCGCGATGGCCAGTAGCGCACCCGGTGGCATGGGCCGCACCATCGACGTGGGCATCCTCCTGCCGGAGACGGGTGACCTCGCGTCCGTCGGCGGCCCGATGATTCAGGCGGCCCAGTTGCCGGCGCGGCAGGTCAACAACTCCGACCTCGACCTCGAAGTGAACGCACAGGTGGAGGACACTCAGACCTCGCCGTCGGCGGGCGTCACGGCCGCGGAGGCGCTGGTCAACGCTGGCATGCCGAGTGTCTGTGGCTCCGCTTCCTCCGGCGTGAACGTCCCGGTGTCCCAAGAGGTGTTCATTCCGAATCAGATCGTCGGCTGTTCGCCGTCCAGTACGGCGCTGTCGGTCACCAGCCTCGACGACGACGACTACATCTTCCGGACGGCGCCGTCCGACCAGTTGCAGGGCCGCGTGATGGCACAGGTGGCGTCCGAACGCCTCGGTAACTCGACGGCGGCGACGCTCTACGTCAACAACGACTACGGTCAGCAACTCTCCGAGCGATTCACCGGCGTGTTCCAAGACGAGTTCGGCGGCACCGTGACGAATCAGGTCGCGTTCAACATCGGCGAGTCGTCGTACACGTCCGTCATCGAGACGGCGCTGTCGGGCTAACCGCCGAGGAACTGCTGGCGGACCTCCTCGTCGTCGAGGAGCGTCCGGCCGTCGCCCTCGAACCGATTCTGTCCGTTGGCGAGGACGTAGCCCCGATCACAGCGGCGCAACGCTTCTTTCGCGTTCTGTTCGACCATCAGGATCGAGGTTCCGGCGTCGTTGATCTCGTCGATCCGGTCGAACATCTCGTCGACGAGATCGGGCGCGAGACCGGCGCTCGGTTCGTCGAGGAGGAGGAGGTCGGGATCGAGCATGAGCGCCCGACCCATGGCGAGCATCTGTCGCTGCCCGCCGCTCATCGTGCCCGCGGTCTGGCCCTGTCGCTCTTCGAGGACGGGGAAGCGCTCGAACACCTCCGCTAGCCGGTCCTCGGGCATATCGTCGAGGATGTACGCCCCCATCTCCAGGTTCTCTCGCACGGAGAGGGAGGCGAACACGTTGTCCGACTGCGGGACGTAGCCGATACCCTCGTGGATGATCTCCTCGGGCGGCCGTTCGGTGATGTCCGCGCCGTCGAACGTGATCTCGCCCCCCATGTAGGTCGTGAGACCGAACACCGACTTCATGACGGTCGACTTGCCGGCGCCGTTCGGACCGACGATGGTGACGTACTCCTCGTCGGCCACGTCCATGTCGACGCTGTTCAGGATCTGGAGGTCGCCGTAGCCGGCGTCGAGGTCGCGGACGACGAGGAGTTCGTCGCCGTCGGCGGCGCTCATACGTCACCCCCCAGATACGCCTCGATGACCTCCTCGTTGGCCTTGATCTCCTCGGGCGTCCCTTCGGTCAGGATCTGACCCTGATGCATCACGATCACGTGCCGGCAGTTGTTCATGATGAGATCCATGTCGTGTTCGACCAGCAGGAAGGTGTAACCCTGATCGCGGAGTTCGTGGATGTGATCGAGCAAGCGCTGTTCGAGCGTTGGATTGACTCCCGCGAACGGTTCGTCCAGCAGGAGCATGTCGGGGTCGGTCAGGAGCGCCCGCGCCATCTCCAGCAGTTTGCGCTGGCCGCCCGAGAGGTTGCCCGCGTACTCCTCCGCGAGGTGTTCGATCTCGAAGAACTCCAGCGCCTCCCACACGCGTTCGAGCAACTCCTCCTCCTGTTCGACGACGCCTCCGCGAGCGCCGGGGAGGACGGACCGCCAGAGGTGTTCGCCCCGCTGGTGTTTCGGGGCGAGCATCATATTTTCGAGGACGGTCATCTCCCCGAGTTCGCGGGCGATCTGGAACGTCCGGACCAGCCCCCGGTTGGCGATCTGGTAGGGTTCGAGACCGGTGATGTCCTCGCCGTCGAAGACGACCCGTCCCGCGTCGGGCGAGAGCATGCCCGTGATCAGGTTGAACGTCGTCGACTTGCCGGCGCCGTTCGGCCCGATCAGTCCCGTGAGCGTCCCCTGTTCCACTTCGAACGACGCGCCGTCGACGGCCGTGATGCCGCCGAAGCGTTTCGTCAGTCCTTCGACGCGGAGCGGCGTGTCGGCAACGTCCGGTCGCGATTGGGTGATCGACTCACTCATCGCCCGTCCCTCCCGTGCCGTCGCCGTCGGGCTGGGGGGCCGGCTCGGCGTCGGGCTCGCTCGATCCCGATTCCGGCCCTGCGCTGCCGCCCTGCCTGCCGAGCGGGATGGCCGCCGCCGTCTCCTTACGGTGGCCGAGCATCCCCTGCGGACGGTTGTGCATCAGCCAGATGAGGACGACACCCATGACGACGAGCTGGAGCTGGCGGACGCTGTCGAGCGTGTAGAGCAGGAAGGGCACCGGATCGGCGCTCGACAGGAGCGGAGAGATAGCCGGGCCGAAGCTCCCCGGCGCATCGCCGGGCTGGAACACCGAGGTGACGACGTTCTGGAAGTAGAGCGGCCCCTGATAGAGGGCGGCGGCGAAGACGGCGGCGCCCATGACGCTCCCGGTGTTCGACCCGGCACCGCCGATGATGAGCGCGATCCAGACGAAGAAGGTGAGCCGCGGGCGAAAGAAGTTGGGCGTCACGGCGCCCTGTCCCATCAGCCAGAGGATGCCGGCCAGCCCCATCAGCGCACAGCCGAGCATGAAGGAGATGATTTTGAAGCGGTCGGTGTTTTTCCCGAGGGCACGGGCCACGTCCTCGTCCTCGCGGATCGCTTTCAGGACGCGACCGAACGGCGACTCACCCGTCCGTTTCAGGAGCCAGAAGTACGCCGCGACGACGCCGAGGAGGACGAGGCCGTAGACGAGACTGTGGACGATGGGATCGGGGTTGTTGGGGACGACCCGCCCGACCAGCCGGACGAGGCCGTCGTACGCCCCCGAGAGCCCGAGTACGTCGATGAGCGCGAGCAAGGGATCGGGGAAATCGAGGATGAGACCGCTCCCGCCGCCGAAGCCGACGCGAGTGGTCTCCCCCGAGAGCGTGTGCGGGAACTGGAACTGCTGGAACGTCGAAGAGAGGAAGGTGAAACGGACGATTTCGGACATCGCGATGGTGACGATAGCGAGGTAGTCGGCGCGGAGGCGAAGCGCCGGGAGGGCGACGACGAAGCCGAGGATCGCGGCGGCGACCATCCCCGCGAAGATACCGACGGGGATGGGCAGGCCGAGGCCGCCGACCTGTGCCGCCCCCGTGGTTCCGTACAGCGGTTTGGAGACAAAGGCCATCACGTAGATGCCGACGGCCATGAAGCCGACGACGCCGATGTTGAACAGGCCGGTGTAGCCCCAGTGGAGGTTGAGGGCGAGCGCGAGCGTGGCGAAGACGCCGATGTAGAAGGTGAGCGACGCCAGCGAGTTGAGCTGTCCACGGATGCTGTAGCCGAGGACCATGCCGCTGACGAGATAGCCGGCGTAGATGACAAAGAGGAGGGTGGCGATCTTGACGGCGTCCTCCGCCCACAGTTGGCGGAGCGTCCCGGTCGCTGTGTCGTTCTCGGTCGCGCTCATGCGGTCGACCTCCCGGAGAACAGGCCCTGCGGCCGGACGAGCAGGATGACGATCATGACGACGAAGGCGGCGGCGCGGGAGAAGGCGGCGGGAATCCAGAGGACGGAGATGGAGGCGGCGACGCCGATGACGAGGCCGCCCGCGATGGCGCCGTAGATGGAGCCGATACCGCCGAGGATGACGGCCGCGAAGATGAGCAGGAGGAGGAGCCAGCCGTCGTTGAAGCCGAGCGTCCCCTTCCAGAGGATGAACACGTAGCCAGCGACGCCGGTGAGGCCGCCGCCGATGATCCACGTCGCGCGGACGACGCGTTCGGTCGGGATGCCCGTGATGCGGGCGAGGTCCTCGTTGTCGGACATGGCGCGCATCGCTTTCCCGAGTTTCGTCGTCTGGAGGAGGAGGTGGACGCCGAGCATGAGGCCGCCGGCGACGACGAGCAGCGTCACGTCGTGGGCGTCGATGCGGACGACGCCGTCGATGAAGTAAAGCGAGACCTGCGGAATCGACCCGGCGGCGGTCGTCCCGCGGACGCTCGATCCGAAGACGAACTGGATCAGGTAGCGGAGCGCGAACGCGACGCCGATGCTGGTGATGAGGAGGGTGATCCCGCTCTCGGAGCGGATGGGTTTGTAGACGACGCGGTCGATGGCGAGGGCGAGGAGGACGGTGAACACCCCGGCGACGACGACGCCGGCGACCACCGCGACGGGCGTCGTCGTCACGCCGATGCCCAGCGCGCCGCCGAGGACGGAGCCACCGGCGCCGACGAGCAGAAGCGAGCCGATGTCGGCGCGGCCGAGGCCCGCGATGGCGTAGGTCGTTGCCCACCCGGCGAACGCCCCGCTCGTGATGTAGTCACCGTGCGAGAAGTTCGCGAAATTCAGGATGCTGTACGTCATCGAGAGACCGATGCCGGCCAGCCCGATGACGAGCCCGCGCATCACGCCGTCCCAGACGAGCGAGCCGAGTCGTGCAAACGTGACGGCGCCGGAGACCAGCAGTCCCCAGACGAGCGAGCCGAGAAGCAACAGGCCGACGATGGCGAAAAAGACCGTCAGCGGCCGGTCGACCGCCGTCTCCAGCCACCGTCCACGCGTTTCTGTAACTCCGGTTTCAGTTCCCGATGCCATTGTGCTTCGTGCTGTGTGCGGACGTGACGCAGGGATAAACCTTTCTTCCGGCTCCGCAGGGGTTCGGGCATCACGCCGGCGGAACTGACTTGACCGGCGTCCACTTACCGCACCCATGGTCACGGTCGAACCGGCAGCCGCCGCCGAGGCCGCCGCCGTCACCGACCTGTGGATCGCACTCGCGACGGAACAGCGCGCCCACGGCTCCCACCTCCACGCCGCGGACAACCGCGACGCGATCAGGGAGTCGATGGCCCAGCACGCGGTCGAAAATGGCCTCATCGTCGCCCGCGACGGCGACGACCTCGTGGGGTTCGTCCGGTTCGATATCGAGCGTGGCCCGCTGGCGCAGGATCGGACACGCGGCGTCGTCCGCGACCTCTACGTGGAACCGGTGCGGCGCGACGAGGGGATCGGTGCGCGTCTCCTCGACGCCGCCGAGGCGGCACTCCGGGATCGGGGAGTCGAAATCGTCGCGCTCGAAGCGCTGGCGGCCAACGCGGACGCCATCCGATTCTACGAACGGCAGGGCTACCGTCCGCACCGAATCGAGTTCGAGCGAGAGGTCGAAAACGATAAACGCCCGCGCGGGGACCGGTAACCTGCCGCCGTGCCAGGGGAGCATGGGCGGTTCATGCACTCGACTTGTAATCGAGACTTCGTGGGTTCGAATCCCACCCCTGGCTCTTCTGGCCGAGTGAAACGAGGCCGAAGAGCCGACGGTTGAATTCGAAGCAGGGAGGGTGGACACGACGAAGTGATCCCGTCCGACCACGGTTCGAATCCTCTCTTGCTGGTCGAAAAGGGAGTAGTCGCCCGAGTCCGAGAGTGACGCCTCCGATCCCGATGGGGGACGCCGGATCGAGACGGCTGTTCAGCGATCCATCCGTGACCAGGCGACCACCGCTGCGACGAGAATGACGAGCAAGAGGCCGACAAGCCACGTGATTGGGGGGCCGCCACCGGCGCCGGTCGCTGGCTGTTCGGGCGTCGCCGTTTCGCCATCGAGGTCCAGCGTGACTGGCACGTCTCGCGTGACAGTCGCCGTGCTTCCGTTGGTTCTCTCGATCGTGAGTGTGACGGTCGTCTCGCCGCTCGTCTTCGCGGGCAGTTCGAGGATTCGTCCCTGTTGGTCGACGGTCCCGTCACCGTCGATGTCCCAGCTGTGCGCCTCGACGTCCTCTTGCTCTACCACCGGTTGTGCGACGAGCCGGACCGAGTCGTTCGCGCTTGGGTCGCTCGGACTGTATTGGAACCACGCCCCATCATCCGTGGCCGTTGCCGTCGTATCCGATGTCGGCGTCGCTGCCGTCGACACCGGTGTCTGGGTCCCGGTCGATGGTGTCGATGCCTCCGAATCTGTCGGGGTGGAGGTGGCAGTTGACGTTGGGGTAGCTGTTGACGTGGAGGTGGCCGTTGACGTCGGCGAGGAGGTTGGCGTCGCTTCGGTCACGCTGATGGTGCCACAGGCCGCGACGTCGCTGTCCTCGCCGCCGCTGTACGACCAGACTCTCACTCGCGGCTCGTAGGTCCCCGGTTCGGAGTACGCGATCACTCTCGAACGTTGGGTCGTGAAGTCACCGAACGAACCGTCGCCATATCTGTCGTACTGGTAGTCGTCGGCGTTCTCCGACCCCGATGCGTCGACCGTCACCGACTCGCCAACCTGAACGCTCGTCTCCGAGACCGTACACTTGGCGACTGCACTAGGTGTTGAAGTTGGCGTCGGCGTCGCTTCGGTCACGGTGATGGTGCCACAGGCGGCGACGTCACTGTCTTCCCCGCCGCTGTACGACCAGACTTTCACCCGCGGCTCGTAGGTTCCCGGTTCGGAGTACGAGATCGACCGCGAACTCTGGCTAGTGAACTCCCCGAACGAGCCGCCACCGTACCTGTCGTACTGGTAGTCGTCGACGTTCTCCGAGTCCGAGGCGTCGATCGTCACCGATTCGCCAACCCGGACGCTCGTCTCCGAGACCGTACACTTGGCGACTGCACTAGGCGTGGAAGTTGGCGTCGGCGTCGCTTCGTTCACGGTGATGGTACCACAGGTTGCGACATCACTATCTTCCCCACCGCTGTACGACCAGACCTTCACTCGCGGCTCGTAGGTTCCCTGTTCGGAGTACGAGACCGACCGCGAACTCTGGCTAGTGAACTCCCCGAACGAGCTGTCGCCGTACTTGTCATACTGGTAGTCGTCGACGTTCTCCGAGTCCGAGGCGTCGATCGTCACCGACTCCCCAACCTGCACACTCGTCTCCGAGACCGTACACTTGGCGACTGCACTAGGTGCCGGGGTGGGAGTGGCTGTTGGCGTCGGGGTAGGTGTTGGCGTCGCTTCGTTCACGGTGATGGAACCACAGGCTGCGACGTCGCTGGTTTCGCCACCGTTGTACGACCAGACCTTCACCTGCGGATCGTAGGTACCTGCTTCGGAGTACTCGACCACTCTCGAACTTTGTGTGGTGTACTCGCCGAATGCTTCGTTCCCGTACTTGTCGTACTGGAAGTCGTCGGCGTTCTCCGAGTCCGAGGCGTCGATCGTCACCGATTCGCCAACCTGGACGCTCGTCTCCGAGACCGTACATCTAGCGACGGGGTCGGTGTTCGTGGCGAACACTATCGTCGGCTCCACGTCGCCGCCGTACAGCGTATCGTTCGTCGCGCCCGCACCGACGACCGGGCTCGCACCGAACGTGGTAACGCCGATCAGCGTCAGCAGAACGAGGGCACTCCCCCAGTAGCGGAATTTCGCGCGACTGCTCGCCGTTGATCCATCACGGTGGGTATCCTCGTCTGTCTCGTCGTCAGTCGGTGGATTCATTGCTGATCACTGATTCATCGATCCGCCCAATTACCCGTCGCTCACGTGAGAACCGTATCTGAACGCCGTCTGTGTCGGTTGCTATCATGGCGGCCCTGCCTGTCGACCGTCAGCCGTTCGGATTCTCGCAAGCGAACCGGTGCGGTCGACTCGCCTACTTACCGCCGGTCGTGATGACTGGATCATTGTACATTGATAAAAATACCACTGCCACATGTAAGATGTATAATATTACGAACGAGGTGGCTGACTTCCGAGTTCTCGCTGCCCGAAATCAACACCTACAGTGGAATTCGTGGGTCGGGAGCGAACCAGCGGATGCTCCCAGATTATCATTTGCTTGACTAAAAATATTCCCTTTCGCTGGCCGATCACTCCCGGACAGCTGGTATCAGTTTGAGGCGGTGGCTATCGAGCGGGGTCGCTCCTCACCCGAAGACGGTCACGTACGCCGCGAGCACGTAGAACAACAGGGCGACGCCGGCGAGGAGCCACTGGTTCGAGCCGAGGTCCTCGCTGAGAGCGTCCCTGCTCATATCGGAGACGATGAACTCGCCGTGGTCGCCGCCGATGGTATAGGTGCCGTCACCGTCCGACCGGGCCGGACCGAGGACGTATCCCGTATCGCCGGGTTGCAGTGCCCGACTCCGGTAATGCACCCCGCCGCCTCCGTGGACCGTGGCCTCGTTGATCGGCGTGTTATGAATCTGCTTGGTCCCAGCCTCGTGGCTCCGCCGTTCGTTCTCCTGCACTCGCTCGAGGAACGTCCGGGCCTGTTCGCCCGGCGCACGCATGGCGTCGACGAACGTCTCGCCGTGGGCCGTCGAGAGGTGCAGATCGGCTTCCGACGGGTCGATGTCGACTGCTCCATGGTCGTCGACCAGTCGGAACGGAACCGTCTGTCGCCCACTCTCGTCCACCTCGGTCGTGTCGTCCTGCTCCTCGACGTCCCACCGAACCGCGAGCGCATCGGCACCTGTGATCGGGTGCGTGAGTACGCCCGCGGGTCCCGCCTCGACCGTTCCCGAGACCGCGACGATATCGTCGGTCAGCGACGCGGTCGGCCGTGTTTCGGTCGACGCGACGGCGCGGTTCGCCTGTCTCACCTGGACGAACAGATACGTGGGAATCAGCGCGACGACGACTAAAATCAGTCCCGTGCTAATCGAAGCCATCCAATAGCGGTCAGGTATCAGACGCCGATATTAAACGTTCATTCAGATGTACTGATAGAATTGTCCGAGGTTGCCGACGCCGTCGAGTTGGTCCGCGACGAGGCCAGTCGCGCAGCACAGTGATCCGCCGCACGATCCTGTGGTCGGTGGTCTCGTCAGGGGTGACCGCGGATATCGCCGGTTCTGCTCAGAGCGATCCCGGCAGGATTCGAAGCAGGGGGGTGGACACGACGACGCGAATTATGTGGATGCATTCGCAAACACCCGGAGCGACGCAGAATCGAATTTCCTGTCGGTCCCCTAAAATATCGTCAGCGGTAAAAAACGCCTGTACGAGGTCGGGTCGGGGTGTAAAATATATCATTCCTTACGAAAACAGCGCAAATCGAGCCCCTCAGCGCCGGTCGAAATGATCGACAGCCATACAGTTTTTGCCGATTGAAACCCGAGAGATGGGCATGAACCGGCGTGCCTTCCTCGCGGCACTGACGACTGTCGGAGCAGGATGTGCGGGAAACGAGGAAAATCAGACTGCAGCACCGACAGAGACGTCGACTGCGACCGGAACAGCCACGCCAACATCGACGGCGACGGCCACTCGGACAGCGACGGATACGCCGACGTCGACACCGTACCGTCCTGAGCAGGCCGCGTCCCACATAGAGTCGGCACGCGGGGACTTGAAAACAGCCGTTCGCGAGTTCCGGACCGAATCGTCACAAATCGAGTATACGTTCTCTAATCCGCCTCGTTTCGATCCCGCCCCGACGGAGGCTGCAATACGAAACGCTCGGGAAGAACTACAGGCTGCCGAAGGGCTGGCGACGGCAGAGCAACAACCGACACTCTCCGCGCTTCGGTCGTATGCAGAGTTTCTCACTGGACTGGTGGCCACGATGGACGCCTATGTCGAGAGTCTGGATCACCGCTACCGCGCCGTGATTCAAGAAGACAACGAGCAGTACGAGACGGCTATCGACCGATTAGAGCAGGCACAGTCGTCACTCGATACAGCACGCACGCGCTTGGCTGATGCGCGGACGCTGTTCCAGGACCTGCGGGCGAACGTACGGGAGCCGAATTCCGTCGCGCTCACGGATGCAGAAACCTCACTGCAGCGTCTCGACGAACTCTTCACCGGCCTCACAACCGTCTACGAGGGGGATATCAGGCTCGAGCAGGGACTGATGGAGTACAGTAATGGTCTCGACCAGTTCAACGACCAACATTATTCAATCGCAGCGTCTTCGTTCAGTAACGCGGAGTCGGACTTTCTTCGGGCAGCGGATATCTACGCCGAGGGCGAGTCGGACGCGCCGACGGAACTACTGGATCTCGTCCTCCGGCGGCAGTGTCAGAGTGATAAGTACGCCACGGCGGCAGACGAAATGGGGAGAGCGTGTGTCTTCGCGGATACGGACCCGAGCAAGGCGAACGAACACATTCGAGCCGCCGGAGAGGCCCTGAATAAGAATTGTTGAGCCACGAGCCGCGGCATTCGAACGAGTGCGGCGTTCTGTGCCCCCGGCATCGGGTCGTGGGCGCAGTTCGAAGCCCACCCGCCGACCCGTTCCGGACCCGGACACTTTTTGTGGCCGCATCGCCGCTCTCTGTCCCATGAGTCTCGAGGTGGCCGTGGCGGCGCCCTTCCGCGAACGGGGCCGCTCCCGACTCGGCGAGGGGGAGTTCGTCGTCGCCCTCTCGCTCGACCGTGACTGGTTCACGCCCGATCAGGCCAAACGCCTCGTCGACGTGGCCGCCGGCCGGGGCCTGCTCTCCCGCGAGGACGACGACCTCGTCGCCGAGTTCGACCCCGCCACCGTCGCCGTCCCCGACGGCTTCGTCCCCGACGAGTCCGTCCTCCGCGAGCAGTCCACGTTCGAGCGCATCCTCTCGGCGTTGACTGACGCCGGCGTGGAGAAACAGGAGGCCGTCGCTGCCATCAACGAACGCCAGCAGGAGCTAGGGATCACCATCGAAGCCGCTGCCGTCCTCTACGCCCGCCGCCGTGGTGTGGGCGTCGACAGCGAGGGAACGGAGTTCCCTCGGGCAGACGGCGAAGCCGTCGACGATGCCGTCGACCGCGCGCTGGCCGAATTACGGGAGGGATAAGCGATGGTCCCCCGCGAACTCGACGACGGCGTGCGCATCGCCCAGCTACTCGCTTCGGAACTCGTCGGCCACGAGGGCGCGCTCGCGGGCGTGACCGTCACGGACGCCGATCCGGACGTGGCGCCGACGACCGACGGCGCGCGTGCCTACCGCGTCCGCCTCGACGACACGGCGCTCGCGACCGTGTTCGTCCACCCCGACCGCGCCCGGATCGAGTTCGAAGCCGGACAGGAGACGGCCCTCGATGCCGCCCCCGAGGTCGGCCTCCGGGTCCGGCCGAAAGCGAATCCGCCGCGGACGATCGTCTTCGTCGAGAACGGTGCCGAGGTGAAGCGTGCGCTGCGCGTCGTGGAACGGGTCGTCGACGCGAGCGCCGAGACGCGCTAGCGCGCGTCGAGGATCGCCGGCAGGCGTGTCGCCAGTTCGTCGCGCTCGACGTGAGCGAACGCGTCCGGGTCGCGCGGCGGACCGTCGGGATAACAGACCTGCACCGCGTCGATGCCGGCGGCGACCGCGCCCTGCACGTCCGCGGTCACGTCGTTGCCGACGAACACCGTCTCGGACGCGTCGGTGCCGAGTTCGGCGAGTAGCGACTCGAACGCCGCTGATTCGGGCTTGCCGGCGGTGAGTTCGCCGGTCACGAGGGCGGCGTCGAACGCGTCGGTCCACCCCAGCGCCGCGAGTTTCGACCGCTGGGCGACGACCGGGCCGTTCGTCAGCAGGCCGAGCCGATAGCGCTCGCGGAGCGTCGCCAGCATTTCTTCCACCCCGGGCACCGGTTCGAGTGCCGCGTTCACCCGGTCGCGGTAGGCCTGTGCGACGGCGGTCGCGTCGACCGCCTCGCCTTCGAACAGCCGCTCGAACACCGGTTCCCGGCTCCGAGCGGTCAGGTTCTCGGCGTGGGCCTGCAGGTACGCCTCCCGCGAGCGCTGAGGTGCGCCCACTGCACGGAGCGCTTGCTCTAACAGGGTCGCCCGGTCGACCCGCGTGACCGCGAGCGTATCGTCCAGGTCGAACGCCACCGCGGCCGTGTCCATGCATCCCCTAGCCGACCGACGGGTATGAGCGTGCCGTCTTCCGGCAAAGTTCGTGGGCTTCTCGACCGCTACGATATTTGTGCCTCCGGGCGGAGGATGGGGCAATGACACTCGATCCGGTCCACGTCGAGGACATCGCCGACCTCGCGGGACTGCTCGGCCGCCGCGTCGACGACACCGATCACGACGATCTGGCGCGGACGGCGTTCGAGGAGTGGCTCGACCCCCTCCAAGTCGACGGACGGACGGTGCTCGAACCGCTCGGCGAGCGCCGCCTCCGTGCCGTCGCCGTCGACGACGTGGCTCTCGTCGACGCCCCGTATCCCACCGTCCACGGCCTCGATTCGGGAACCATCAACCCCACGACGTTCAAAAATGGGCTGGTGCTCGACGTGGCTCACGCCGCGATGGCGGCCGATCCCTCCGATCTGGATCTCCACCGCGCCCGCAGTCTGGTGACGACCGTCCACGCCAACGATCCGACGCTCGCGCTCGGCACCGACTGGATTCGCCGCGACGAGGGCTACTTCCGTCGGAAGATCCTCCACGCGCCCCGGGTCAACCGCTACGCCGAGGGCGTCGTCCACGCCCTCGCACTCTATCTCGCGGAGAGTTCCCACGCGCTCGAACACGCCGATGTCGTCTCCGACTGCCTCCTCCTCGACGGACCGCTGTATCCGAAGGAACTCCTCAATTGGCAGGACCGCGACGCCGAACTCGGCGCGCTGACCACCGAGGCCAAACCGCGCGCTATCGTCGAGAACTACGTCCGCCTCGTCGAACGCCTGCTGGATCGGGACGTGGCGCTCGCGGGGTTCGTGAAGAATCCTTCCGCGAAGCTGATCACGCGGACGCTCCGCGAGAAGGGTATCGACGCGCCGTGGGTCGACGACACCGCCTTCTTCACCCGGTTGCTGGAGCCACAGGAAGAGGACACCCGCCGCCTCACCTTCACCAACTGGTTCTACTCCCGCGGTGGATCGGACCGCACCCTCGCGGCCGACGGCGATGCCCTCGGCGTGGACCGCCGGCGCGACCCCGACGACTACGAGGTGACCTTCTTCGTCGTCTACGACCCCCGCGAAGACCTCTGTTACCGCGTCGAGGCGCCAGCGGGCCTGACACGCGACGCGGACGCTCGTGACCGCCTGACGCGACAGATTCTGCGCGACGTGGCGATCTCCCGCGGTCCGCCGACGGTCGTCGAGCGAGCGGACGCGCTGGCGCGGATCGGCGTCGACGAGAAGGCGGCGCTCCGGCGGAAGTTCGAAGAAAGGCTCGAATCCGAGTTCGTCCGCACGTACGACGACGTGCGCTGGGACGAACTCTAGTCCATCGGCTCGGCTTTCTCGATTTCGATGGAGACGGACGCCTCCGGCACGCCCACGCGGGCGAACTGGGTCCGGAGGTGCTCCTTGGCGGCCTCGATGGCCTGTTCGCGGGTGTCGAATCCGCGGGGCATCGGCGACTCGAAGGCGATCTGAATCTCCTCGCCGTCGATCCGGGTCGTCGACCCGCCGCTCTCGACCTCGTAGAACTCGTCGCAGACCCACACGTACGCGGCGTCCTCGTCGGGCGCCCCCTGGAACGACGGCGCACGCTCACCCCGTTCGTAGACCGTGCCGGTGAGCGTCGTGTCGCCGCCGTTGCCGCGAATCAGTAGCATTGGCGGCGATACGAGCGCGCAACGTAAAAGACGCACGTGACGAGTATCAGCGCCGAGAACGCTCAGCGGCCGAACGCCGCGTCCAGATCCGCCGCGATGGTCTCGCGGGCGTCCGTCGCCCGCTTCAGATCCGGGAACGAGACGAACACGTGGACCATCCCCGGATACTCGGCGTGGGTGACCGACACGCCTGCCTCGCGCAGGCGGTCGGCGTACGCCGCGCCCTCGTCCCGGAGCGGGTCGTAGCCCGCGGTGACGACCGTCGCGGACGGGAGGTCGGATAGGTCGGGCGCCCGGAGCGGCGACGCGTAGGGGTTCGCGCCGTCGAGGTCGTCCGCGAGGTAGCGATCCCAGTACCACTGCATACTCGCACGCGAGAGCAGGTACCCCTCGGCGTTCTCGGCGTAGGAGTCGGTACCGAAGTCGTGGTCGGTGACCGGGTAGATGAGTACCTGATGGTCGATGGCCGGGCCGTCGCGTTCGCGGGCCAGAAGCGTCACCGCGGCGGCGAGGTTGCCGCCGGCGCTGTCGCCGCCGACCGCGATCCGGTCCGGGTCGCCGCCGACGATGTCGGCGTACTCCGCTGCCCACGCGGTCGCCGCGTAGGCGTCGTAGACGGGCGTCGGGAAGGGATGTTCGGGCGCGCGCCGATAGTCGACCGAGAGGACGACGCAGTCGGCGGCTTGCGCGAGCAGTCGACAGAAACCATCGTGGGTGTCGAGGTCACCGCGCACCCACCCGCCGCCGTGGAAGTAGACGAAGACGGGGCGGGCGTCGTTGTCTCCTTCGGGCACCTCGCCCGGCGTGTACGCTCGCACGTCGAGCGTCGTCTCCGGGCCGTCGGGGCCCGGAATCGACAGGTCGCGTACGGTCAGATCGTCGTCCGGGGTCTCGTCGCTCACGAGGAGGTCTCGGAGTGCCTCCCGCGCGCCGTCGACGGACAGCGCGTGGGTGGGTGGGAGGTCGACCTGGGCCAGTATCTCCTCGGCTTCGGGGTGGAGGTTGGGGGCGCGGTCGGTCACGCGGATCGCCTCCGGTGGGTCGTGCGTGGCATGGCTCGGTGCGGGGGCGGCAGGGTGATAAAGGGTCGGGCGTCGCGCGCCGAAAGGGGTTTCACACCCATCTCCGTGGTATGGAACATGTCTGACCTCGGTGACTTCACCGACTTCGCCGCGGACGACGGTGACGACGACGCGTCGTCCGCCGCTGCCGACGCCGACGCCGATGCCGATCCGGGCGACCCCGAATCGGACACCACCGACGACTTCGAGTCCTACGACGTGTCGCCCGCTGGCTCGGATCGCGGCCTCGGTTCCATCTCCGTCTCGCAGGGGCTCCGCGTGGCCGAGGACGGCGACGACACGACGCTGAAGGCGTTCGTGACCAGCGACAACCGCGAGTCCGTCAGGCTGGGGAAGTACCTCCTCGTCCCCTACCCCGACGACGAGATGCTGTTCTGCCGGATCACGGCACTGGAGTACGCCCAGGAGTTCGAGGCCGACGACGCGACCGAGATTCACGCTCGGCGGGCGATGCGCCGCGACGACTTCACCGAGCGTGATTACAAGTTCGTCGCGTCGCTGGAGCCCGTGGCGGTCCTGTTCGACGACGGCGGGGAGCTGAAACGCCGGATGGTCGACCGCGTCCCCAAACCCGGCGCGGTGGTCGGGGAGGCGACGGACGCCGAACAGATCAAGACGGGGCTCGCTATCCCGGGAGAAGGCGTCTTCCTCGGCCACCTCTCCGTGGGCGGCGAGACGGTGCGGACGGCGGCGTCGCCGCCCACCATCGACTACCGACTGAAAGACGACTACGCGGACGGCGACCCCCTCGTGTACCGCCACACGCTCGTCGCCGGTGGCACGGGGTCGGGGAAGACCCACGCCTCGAAGAACGTCCTCCGGCAGTACCTCGACACGACCTACCCGATGGACGACGGACGCGAGGTGGCGACGGCCGTCGTCCAGTTCGACCCGCAGGACGAGTACGCCCAGATGCACGACGACAACCCCGACATGGACGACGCGTTCGCCCGCCGACTCGACCGCGAAGGGATCGCTCACGGGGGCCACGACGATACCGTCGCGCTGGTACCGGCAGTCGAGGGCGCGTCCTACGGCGGCGGCCACCACCGCGCCGAACAGGTGCCGTTCACCGTCCCCTTCAGCATGGTCCGCCATCGCCCGTGGCTGGTCGCGGGTGCGCGCCTCAACGACAACCAGTATCAGGCGCTCGACTACCTGCTCGGGCGGTTCTTCGACGACTACGGCGACGGGGGGACGTACGAGGAGTTCACCACCTACCTCGACGACCCGGCGCTCCGCGAGGAACTCGACGAATCGGGGCGGGTTCACGAGGCGACGTTCGACGCCGTGCGCCGCCGGGCGCTCGGGAGCGCGTTCCGCCGCGTCTTCGACCGGGACGCCCGTCCCGTGACGGACCTCGTTCACGAACTCGTCCGGCCCGGCGGATTGACCGTGGTGCCTACCTACCACGTCAACGACTCCCGGGCGACGGAACTGCTCGTCCTCGCCGTCGCCAGCCTGCTCGTCGACGAGAAGTTGTCGAACGACCCCACCTACGACCGGATCAAGGAGACGCCCCTGATCGTGGGGATGGACGAGGCCCACAACTTCCTCACGGACGCCGAGAGCGTGCAGGCGCGGAAGGTGATCGGGAAGTTCACCGAGGCGGCCAAACAGGGTCGGAAGGAGCGGCTCGGCCTCTTTCTCATCACGCAGGATCCGCAGGACATCGCGGATTCGGTGTTCAAACAGGTGAACACGAAACTCGTCCTCAACCTCGGCGACGAGGACGCCATCAGCAGCGTCAACATCCCGCCGACGCTGGAGGACAAGGTGCCGTACATGGAGAAAGGGCAGATGGTGGTCTACTCGCCGGACAACTCCGAGCCGGTGGAGTTGACGGGGCTGTCGACGTGTGTGACGCGACACGGGGAGTGAGCGTACCGGTCACGTCGGCATCCTCGTGATCGGTTTCGGGGGCCGTGCTGGATCCAAGGTGCGTATCGCGTTCGCCGAAGAGTTTCCGCGCGACGGTGTCAGCGCGCCGTCCCGCTGTCGGTCCCCTCGCCCGCTGTTGATGTCCCGACGGTACCTCGGTTGCCGGGTGGTTTCGGAAGTTCGACGACGAAGACGGCTCCGTGTGGCTCGTTGTCTTCGATCCACACGTCGCCGCCAAACTTGTCGACTAGCGCGGCGACTAGGTGGAGTCCGACGCCGGTGCCGGGGCTCTCGGGCCCCTTGCTCCCTTTGCCGAATATCGAGTCCTTGCGGTCGTCCCGGATACCTGGGCCATTGTCCGCTACTCGAACGCTGACGTTCGTGTCGGTCTCTTTGGACCGGATTCGGACTTCGGGTTGCTCGGAGTCGTTGTGACGGATTGCGTTGCTCAGTAGATTGCCGAAGACGGACGCCAACAGTTCGTTTGCCCGAACCTCCACTCGTGGCAGGTCGTCGACGACGATTTTCGCGTCTTCGTACGTCGTTCGCTTTTTGTTCGCTTCGGCTTCGAGAGTGCGGCTGAGGTCGGTTCGTTCGAGCGCGATGTCGGTGTCGTCCTCGAGCGATTCGACGAAGTCCCTGGCGATTGCTGTGAGTTCAGCGATGTGGTTACCCGTGTCTTCGATGCGCTCCACCGTGTCCATACCCGCTTCGTCGACGTGGTCTTTGAGGCGGTCAGCCCACCCCGTCAGTAGCTGAACGTCGTTGTTTATGTCGTGCCGGACGATGCGGTTGATCATGGCTAGCTTCTCGCTTTTCTGCTCTAACTCCCGTTCATTTCGCTTCTGAAGAGTTATCTCGCGGGTCACGAGCTGCATCGAATCGACGTCACCGGTCGTCGAGAGCGGCACCGCGATGTTGTGGAAGTGCCGCACTCCGATGCTATCCTGAAAAGTCACTGCACTCCCGGCGGCGATTGCCCGTTTCCCCTCCTCGAGTCGTCTGGAGGCAACTTCGTCGGGGAGAAACGCCGACAACGGTTGACCGACTAGTTCCGCCTGCGAGACGTTGAACGCCGTCGCCATCGTTTCGTTGGCGGCGAGTATCTTCCCGTCGACGCTGATCTGGCTGATTTCGTCCGGGGAGTTGTCGACCAACCGTTCGTACTTCCGCTGTGCTCGCCGCTGTTCGACGACGGTGCGGATTCGATTGACGAGTAGCTTGAGCGGTTCGTCCTCCCTGACTGACTGCTTCTGGAGGTATTCGTCGATACCCATGCTGATGGCGCGACTCGCGATTTCCTCGTCGCCTTCGGAAGTGAGCAAGATGAACGGAACGTCGTACTGGTCAGCGACCATCTCGTATAGCTCTAACCCGGTGGTCTCCGGCATCCGATAATCACTGACGATGCAGTCGACCGATCCCTCGCTCAGTTCCACCATCGCTTCGGCAGCGTTCGTCGCCGTCATCGTCGTCATCCTGTATTGGGATTCGAGTTTATCGGCGAGCAAAGAGAGGAAGAAGGCGCTATCGTCGACGAGAAGAATTGAAAGTGATTCGTCACGCGGCATCCTAGCGGTGTGAACAATCTACCACTAAAAAACACCTCGGCTTCGGTATTCTATTTTGATAACTGGGCGGAGATTCATGTCAGAGTATGTATGGTAGATGCGCTGCTTGACGCATCCGTTCCCTTCGGCACGGTCCGCCTCGCAGCCGCTACGGAGTTCGGGGCGACCGGCTCCGCAGCGTCGAAACGGAATCGAGACACGTCGCTCGTGAACTCGGGTCGGCGTCGCCAGTCGACGACGTTCCCCGCCGGACCGCTGGCTTCATGACGACGCTCCCGTACACGTCGGCATGACACTCGACTCCGAACAGCGAACCTTTCTCGATCGACTGCTGGAGACGCCGAGTCCGTCGGGCTTCGAGACGCGCGGACAGCGCGTCTGGCTGGACTACGTGAGCGACTTCGCGGACGAGGTGTGGACCGACGACTACGGCAATGCAGTCGCGATTCACGAGGGGAACGAGATGGAACTCGTCCTGACGGGTCACGCCGACGAGGTGGGCTTTATCGTCCGCCGCATCGACGACGACGGCTTCGTCCGCATCGGGTCCATCGGCGGCGCCGACCGCACCGTCTCGAAGGGTCAGCACGTGACGATCCACGCCGACGAACCCGTGTCTGGCGTCGTCGGTCAGACGGCGATCCACCTGCGGGAGAAGGGTGAGGAGACCTACGACGACATCGAGGACCAGTACGTCGACATCGGTGTGGCCGACGGCGACGAGGCCGAGTCACTCGTCTCCGTCGGTGATCCCGTCACGTTCTCGACCACGGTCGAGGACCTGCACGGCTCGCGTATTTCGGCCCGGGGCATGGACAACCGGATCGGCGTCTGGGCGGCCGCCGAGGGACTTCGCCGCGCGGTCGAAGCCGACGCCGACGCGACGGTCTACGCCGTCAGTACGATTCAGGAAGAAGTGGGACTGCAGGGGGCCAAAATGGTTGGATTCGACCTCGATCCCGACGCCGTCGTCGCCGTCGACGTGACGCACGCGACTGACTCGCCCGGTATTCCCGACAAGCAGCGCGGCCCCGTCGAACTCGGGTCGGGGCCAGTGGTGACTCGCGGGAGCGCCAACCACCCCGTCCTGGTCGACCTGGCGCGCGACGCCGCCGACGACGCCGACGTGGCCGTGCAGTTGCAGGCGGCGGGCAGTCGGACGGGCACCGACGCGGATGCCTTCTACACCAGCGCGGGGGGCACGCCCGCGTTGAATCTCGGTCTCCCGAACCGCTACATGCACACGCCGGTCGAGGTGATCGACAGCCACGACCTCGACGACGTGGCGGCGCTCCTGAGCGCGATGGCCGTCCGCGCAGGCGAGATGGCGTCGTTCGCGGTCGATATCTGAGCGCCCCTGTGACCGCGGGACACACCCGTGAACCGAAAGAAAACCGTTAAAAGTCGGCCCCGGGTTTGATTCGGTATGGCTGGAACTATCGAAGTGCTCGTTCCCGGCGGCGAGGCGTCCCCTGGCCCGCCGCTCGGGCCGGAACTCGGCCCGACGCCGGTCGACGTACAGGCCGTCGTACAGCAGATCAACGACGAGACCGCCGCGTTCGACGGCATGGAAGTGCCCATCACCGTCGAGTACGAGGACGACGGCTCCTTCACCATCGAAGTGGGTGTCCCGCCGACGGCCGAGTTGATCAAAGACGAGGCCGGCTTCGACACGGGGAGCGGCGAACCGCAGGAAACCTTCGTCGCCGACCTCACCGTCGAACAGGTCCAGAAGATCGCGGAGCAGAAGCAGTCCGACCTGCTCGCGTACGACCTGAAAAACGCCGCGAAGGAAGTCGTCGGCACCTGCGTCACGCTCGGCGTTACGATCGAGGGCAACGACCCCCGACAGTTCAAAGAGCGCATCGACGACGGCGAGTACGACGACAAGTTCGCGGACGAAGCGGCAGCGTAAACCGCTGCTCTGCGTCGTCCCGCTCGATCCGCGGGTTTCTTTTCTCCGTCCGCGCAACGGTCACGGGATGACCGATCCACTCGTCGTTCCCGAGGACACCATCCGAACGACCGTCGGCGACACCGCCCTGCCGCGCATGGGCGTCGTCGAACAGGTCTGGGAGACCGATCCGATCCCCGCCGAGGAGATCGAATCCCGGGCCGCCTCGGCCACCTACGACCTCGATTTCGCGCACGTCCCCGACGGCGGCGAGGTCGCTATCGGCGCCGGCAGTCGCGGCATCGCCAACCTCGGCACCATCGTCCGCGGCGTCGTCGCCGGCGTCCGCGAACAGGGCTACCAACCCTTCGTTTTCCCCGCGATGGGAAGTCACGGTGGCGCGACCGCCGAGGGGCAGCGCGAGAAACTGAACACGCTCGGCGTCTCGGAGGAGACCGTCGGCTGTGAGATTCGTGCGACGATGGAGGTGGAGACGGTGGGCGAGACGCCGGAACGGGGCGTGCCCGTCTACGCCGACGCGAACGCCGTCGCCGCCGACGGCATCGTGATGGTCAACCGCATCAAACCCCACACGGACTTCGGCGGCGAGGTGGAGAGCGGCCTCTCGAAGATGCTCGTCATCGGCATGGGCAAACAGAAGGGGGCGAAGATGGCCCACGACTGGGCGGTCGACTGGAGCCTCCGTAACATGCTCCCCGAAATCGCGAGTCAGCTACTGGAGGCGCTCCCTGTCGCCGGCGGCGTCGCCATCGTCGAGGACGAACACGACGACACGACGCTGATCGAGGGCGTCCCAGCCTCGGGCTTTCTGAAACGCGAGAAGGAACTGCTGGAGATGGCGGAGGATCGGATGCCCAAACTCCCGTTCGACGAGATGGACGTACTGGTGGTCGATCAGATTGGCAAGGACATCAGCGGACAGGGGATGGACACGAACGTCACCGGCCGCCGGCACTTCACGATCAACGAACCCGAACCCGAGTCGCCGGACGTAAAGCGGATCTACCTGCGCGGTCTGACCGAGAAGACGAAGGGGAACGCGATGGGGATGGGGCAGGCCGACTTCGTCCATCAGGACGTGAAGGCGGGCCTCGACTGGTCGAAGGCGCTCATCAACGCCATCACCGCGAGCACCGTCCGCGGCGTGCGCCTGCCACCGGTGGTCGAGAACGACCGCGCCGGCCTGCTGGGTGCGCTCGGCACCATCGGTCCCGTCGCCGGCGACGAGGCACGCGTCCTGCGCGTGACCGACACGATGCGGCTGGAGCGGGTGTACGCCTCCGAACCGCTGATCGAGGCGGCGCGGGAGCGTGACGACCTGCGGGTGGTCGCGGAGCCGGACGAAGTCGCGTTCGACGACGACGGCAACTTCGCCGCGCCGTCGCCGGATCGTTAGAAGGCGCGGTGGTACTGGACCGGCACCTCGATATCGGCGAGGCGGTCGAGTTGCTGGGCGGCGTGGAGCGCGAAGTAGGGGTCGCGGAGGTGTTCGCGGCCCACGATGGCGAGGTCGCCGCGGCCGTTCTTGATCAGCGCGTCGGCCTGTTCGGCCGTGGTGATGCCGCCAACGGCGCCGACGGCGACGTCCGACTCTGACTCCTGTTTGACCCGGCGAGCGTAGCGCTCCTGATACCCGGGTCCGGTCGACGGAATCTGCTGGTCGGGGTGGATGCCGCCGCCGCTCACGTCGATCAGGTCGACGCCGAGGGCGGCGAGGTCGTCTGCGAGGCGGATGGAGTCCGCGACGGTCCACGACTCGCGGTCGGGGAGCCAGTCGGTCGCGGAGATGCGAACGAAGAGTGGTTGGTCGCCCGGCCACACCTCGCGGACGGCGCTCGTGACCTCCCGGAGCAGGCGGGTACGGCCCTCGAAGTCGCCGCCGTAGGCGTCGTCGCGGTGGTTCGTCACGGGTGAGAGGAACTCGTGGAGGAGGTAGCCGTGGGCGCTGTGGACCTCGGCCACCTCGAAACCGGCATCGAGCGCGCGCTCGGCGGCGGCCCGGAAGGCGGCAACGACGTCCGCGATGTCGGCCTCGGTCATCGCGCGCGTCGGCACTTCGCCCGTCTCGTGGGGGTACGGCTCGGCGGAGGGAGCGATGGTCTCCCAGCCATCGTCGCCGGTGATCGGGTCGCGCCCCTCCCACGGCCGCATCGTCGACGCCTTCCGGCCCGCGTGCGCGAGCTGGATACCGGGAACACTCCCCTGTTCTCGAATCGCGGCCGTCGTGTCGGCCAGCGCGTCCGCGTGCTCGTCGCTCCAGATGCCGAGGTCGTAGGGCGTGATCCGGCCGCGGGGTTCGACGGCCGTCGCCTCGCTCATGACGAGGCCCGCACCGCCCACCGCTCGACTGACGAGGTGCGTGTGATGCCAGTCGGTCGGGAGGCCGTCGAGCCCTTCACAGGAGTACTGACACATCGGCGAGACCATCACCCGGTTCGGAATCTCGATACTGCGGAGTTCCAGTGGCGTGAACAGATCGGCTGACACAGCGTTCGCTTGGCAATCGACGCCGATACGCGTATCGGAAGCGGAAGGTGTCGCACCACGGCGTTTGTGTAGATAGTTCACACGACTATCCCGTCGAACACCGCTTAGAGCGACGACTTTATCAAAGAGTATTGTATAGTTATGGCACAAGCATGAATCAGGACGGACGGAAGACACGAGTCGGTGTGGCGGCCTTGCTGGCGCTGGTGGTAGTGCTAGCGACGGCCGCGACGCCGGTTGCGGCGGCGAGTTACGACGAGTATCAGCAACCCGAACTGACGACGGCCGTGCAGGGATCGAACGTGGTCGTCCCCGGTGAGACGACGACCCTGCAGGTGGGCATCCAGAACCGCGGGACGGCAGTGACCCGTTCCGAGGGGAGCGTCGACCGTCTCGCGACCGCCTTCCAGTCGGCGGGCGTGAAACCCGGCGCAGCGATGGCGACCACCGCGCGCGTCGAGGCCGGATCGGCGCCGGTGGACGTGCGGACGGGCGAGCAGTCCGTCGGCACCGTCGCCCCTGACGGCCACCGGCAGGTGCCGGTCGAAATCGAGGTGGCCGAGAACGCCGAACCCGGAACCTACCGGATTCCGGTCGTACTGGAGTTCCAGTACGTCCGCGCCGTCAGCGTCGACGACGACGAGAGCTTCATCACGCGGAACGACGCGACCGTCCGCACGCACGTGACGATCCGTGTCGACGAGTCGGTCCGTCTCGGCATCGACGGCGTCTCTGGCGAACACCTCCGCGCGAACGAGGACGGCCGGGTGTCGGTGACCGTCCGCAACACGGGGACGGAGACGGCGACCGACGCGGAACTGATGCTGAAGCCGAACGATCAGCTCACCCCGCGGACGAACGGCGTGGCGCTCGGGACGCTCGACCCCAACGAGACGGCGACGGCGACCTTCCGGGTCGGCGTGGCCGACATCGAGAACGCGGGCACCTTCGCCATCCCGTTCCAGCTACGGTACGAGGACGGTAACGGCGTCGTCCGCACGTCGGCGGTGCGCACCGGGTCGGTGACCGTCGAGGACGCTCCGTCGTTCGACCTCTCGGTGACGACGACCGACCTCTACGTCGACTCGACGGGTGCAGTGACGCTGTCGGTGACGAACACCGGCGACCGGCCCGTTCGGAACGCCCGCGCGGTGTTGCACCCGGCCGAGCCGTTCTCGCCGCTCTCGACGAGCGCTAGCCTCGGCACGCTCGACCCCGGCGAGACGGGCACGGCGACGTTCAAACTCGAAGTCGCGGACCGCGCCGTCGCGCAGTCGTACCCGCTCACGTTCACCGTCGTCCACGAGGACGCCTACCGCGAGCGGGTCGAGAGCGACAGTCTGACCGTTCCCGTGACGGTCGGCCCCGAGACGACGTTCGAAACGTCGGGTGAGCCGACGGTGACCGCCGGATCGACCGAGACGGTCGAGGTGACGATCACCAACACCGGCGAGGGCGTCATGCGCGACTCGGTGGCCCGGATCAACGTCAACACGCCGTTCGAGACGGACGACGACACGGCTTACGTCGGTGATCTGGAACCCGGCGAGTCGGCGACGGTCACGTTCACCGTGAGCGTCGACAGCGCGGCCACGCCCAAGACCTACTCCGTCGACACGACCGTCAAGTACGACAACGCCTTCGGCCGGACGGTCGTCACCGACGTGGAACCGACCGCCATCGAGGTGACCGAGAAGCAGGGTGGGCTGATCGCCTCCATCCTGCAGTTCCTGGGCCTGTAAATGTCGGATCTCGGCACGCGCGTCAGGGACGGACTCGAACGACTCGGCCGCGGGAGCGCCCGCAATCCCCGGCCGGTCGTCGCCGTCGTCCTCGTCCTCGTGATCCTCTCGGGCGGCGTCGCGGCCACGTCGCTCCAGATGAGCATGGGGATGACGCTCTACATCGACGACGACTCCGAGACGGCCGAGCAGTGGGCCGGGCTGAAGGAGGACTTCGAGACCGGTAACAACGTGTTCGTCGTCGTCGAGTCCGACCAGTTGTACGATCCGGCGACGATCCGGGCTATCGACCGCCTCGACCGGCGGTACACGGGACTCGACGAGACGACGCGGGTGATCAGCCTCGCGGATCTGGTCCGCGCGGGCAACGACGGCGAGATTCCGGAGACCGAGGCGGGCGTCCGGCGCGCACTCGACCGGGCGACCGCGCGGAACCCCGAACTCGCCGGCCTGCGGGCGCAGGTCGTCCCCAAGACCGGGACGACGATCATCCTCGCGGACTACGGCGAGGTGGACACGTTCGACCGTGGCCGCCTGCTCCCGACCCGGGGGTCGGACATCGTCTACGGGCAGATCCAGCAGGAGACGGAACTCGCCGCGCTCCCGCCCGGACTCTCCGTGACCGTCACCGGTCAGCCCGTCTTCGAGAACGCCGCCTTCGGGCTGATGCTGCCCGAGATGATCACGCTGTTCGCGGGCGCGTTCGCGCTCATCTTCGGCGTCGTCTACCTCGTCATGCGCTCGAAGGTTGAGCGCGGCTGGCACGTTTTCCTGCCGCTCGGTACGGCCATGACCGCGCTGGTCTACATGATGGGCGCGATGGGCGTACTGGGCTACAACTTCAACGCCATCATGCTGGGCGTGATGCCCATCGCCCTCGGGCTCGGCATCGACTACGGCCTGCAGATCCAGACGCGGTACCTGGAGGAACGGGAGAGCGGCCGCTCCCCCGTCGACGCGGCGGGGCTGGCGACCCGGACGACCGGCCGGGCGCTCCTCATCGCCATGGGCACCACCGTCGTCGGCCTCGGCTCGCTCCTCGTCTCGGCGGTGCCCCCGGTCCAGCAGTTCGGGGTCACGAGCGCCGTGAGTGTCGCCGCGAGTATGGTCCTCTCGGTGACGCTGCTGCCCGCGTTGCTGGTGCGGTTCGACGGCGGCGGCGACGAGCTCGGTGTCGG
Source organism: Haloplanus aerogenes (assembly GCF_003856835.1). NCBI lineage: Archaea > Methanobacteriati > Methanobacteriota > Halobacteria > Halobacteriales > Haloferacaceae > Haloplanus > Haloplanus aerogenes. The sequence goes on along the minus strand of NZ_CP034145.1, from coordinate 2,003,975 downwards.
CGACGACGAGGACGGCGGCGACCGCCTCGAAGCCCTGACCGGACTGCTGACCCGACGGGGGACCGCGGGCCGGCCGCTGGTGACGCTCCTGATCGCCGCCTTGCTGGTCTCGGGTGGCGCCTACGCCTACCCGCAGGTCGAACCTCGCCAGCAGATGATGGACTTCTGGCCGCAGGACCTCGGTGCGAAGGAGGATCTGGAGGAGTTGGAAAACACCGTCGAGGGCTCGAAGGTAATCTACGTCGTCGTCGAGACGGATCGGGCGTACACGCCCGAGACGTTCCGGGAGGTGGCGACCTACCAGCGGTTGATGCTCGAGAATCCGAACGTGAACGCGGTGATGAGTCCGGTGACCGCGGTGCGGATGCAGAACGGTGGGTCGATACCTGACTCCCAGCACCGCCTCGACGCCAGCCTCCGGGTGGCGAGCGAGGACGGTCCGGCCGCGATTCGCGACCCGTCGGCCCACCCGAACAAGCTCCTCCTGACGTTCTACGTCGACGACGTGGAGGGCGAACCCGTCCGGACGCTGATCGACGAGTTCGAGGGCAACGCCGACTACACGCTGACGACGGCCGAGGAGGTACAGGTGACGGGCAAGCCCGTCCTCAACCGGAACGTCATCGAGAACGTCACGGCCGGACTGACGCCGATGACGCTCCTGAGTTTCGCGCTTGGCTTTGCCTTCCTCGCGTTCGCCTTCCGGTCGGTGAAGATTTCGGCCGTGTTGATCGCGAGCGTCGCCGGAAGCGCCGCGTTGCTGGTGACCGGGGCGATGTATCTGGTTGGCGTGCCGTGGAACCCGCTGACGATCACGATGTCGTCGCTGACCCTCGGGATCGGCATCGACTACGGCGTCCACGTCTTCGAGCGGTTCGAGTACGAGGTGGCCGAGCGGGGACAGTCCCGCCTCGACGCCGCGACGACGGCGGTGGCGAAACTCTCCCGGCCGGTGATCGGGTCGAGTTTCACCACCATCTTCGGGTTCGGCGTCCTCACCATCTCGCAGTTCCCGGTGCTCGCGAACTTCGGGGTGACGACCGTCTTCGCCATCGCCCTGTCGCTCGTCGCCTCCTTCGGCATCCTGCCGGCGGCGCTGGTGACAGTTCGGCTGATCGAGCGACACGACGACTCGACCCCGACCGCCGAAGCGGTGGGGAGCTAACCATGTACGACACCATCCTGATTCCGACCGACGGGAGCGACGCCGCGACGACCGCCGCCCGCTACGGGCTGGTCCTCGCCGAACGGGTCGACGCGACCGTTCACGTCCTCTCGGTCGTCGATCCCGACCGCGTCGTGACCGACGCGGTCGGCGACGTGGACGATCTGGTCCGCCGACAGCGCGCGCTTCTGTCCGACCGCGCCCGCGACGCCGTCGAGCGCGTCGAGGCGGAAGCTCCGGCGTCGATCGATATCCGCACTCACGTCGTCGAGGACCGCCCCGCTCGGGCACTGGCGACGGCCATCGACGACTACGACGCGGACCTCGTCGCGATGGGCACCCACGGCCGCTCCGGCGTCGACCGGTATCTGTTCGGCAGCCTCGCCGAACGAACCTTGCGGACGGCACACGTCCCGGTGCTGGCCGTCCGGGAAGCCGATGTCGAGACCGATCCGACCGTCGAGACGATCCTCGTCGCCACCGACGGGAGCGAGGCCGCAACGCGCGCGGGCGACCACGCCGTCGCCGTCGCGGCGGCGACCGGCGCCCGTCTCCACGCCCTGACCGTCGGCGACGACGAGGAACCCGCACGACGACTCGCGAATCGGGCCCGAGAAACCGGCGTCGACGCGTCCGCGGCCGTCAGGACGGGACACCCACACGAGGCGATCCGCGAGTACGCCGAGACGGTCGACGCGGACCTCGTGGTGCTCGGCACGCACGGCCGCTCCGGCGTGGAGCGGGTGCTCCTCGGAAGTGTCGCCGAACGAACCCTCCGGACGGCAACGCGGCCGGTTCTCGTCGTCGGCCCCTAGGCCGTCGGCACGCCGCGCGTCGCCGTCGCCTTGAACGAGGCGACGACCGGCGTGCCGCGGTGGAGGCGCAGTTTCTCGACGCTCGACTCGGTCACCAGCGCCGACAGCCGAACGTCGCCGCCCACGTCGATGGTCACCAGCGCGACCGCCTCGCCAGTGTCGACGGTGCGGACCGTCCCCTCCAGCCGGTTGCGGGCGCTGGTGCGATCCGGAGCGGGCGACTTCGAGGGTGACTGGAGCGTCACTGCGTCGGCCCGGAGGGTGAGGCGGACCTCGTCGCCGTCGCTCGGGACGAGCGCTCGGACCGTGCCCGCCGGCGTCTCGACGGTCGCGAGTTCGCCGTCGCGGTCCACGACCTGACCGGTGAGGACCGTCTCGGCCGTCTCGGCGACGCCAGTGAACTCCGCGCGCAGGCGATCGTAGCGCGACAGGAGGTGTCGGGCATCGTCGGTCAACTGACTGCCACCGCCACCCGAGCCGCCGCGCTTGCGTACCACCAGCTCACCGAAGGCCTCCTCCAGTTCGACGATCCGCTGTTGGGCCCGCGAGTACGACCGCCCGAGCGCCGTCGCCGCGGCGTTGATCGACCCGTGGTCGTCGATGGCCCGCAGCAGTTCCACGTCCCGCTGGGCGAGGGTCACGTCACCCTGCCCGATCCGGGCGTCGAACTCGGTCGAGAACTCCATGCGGCGGGGTACGGCGGCCGACACAAAAGGCGTTGTTGTAACGGGATGTAATTGGAACTGGTTACGTTTCCCGTTTGGCACCGAAGCCATTATGTCCTATAATTAATAACGCCGTTATGCTACTCATGAAACAACGGGAGCAGAAAGAGCACTGGAGGCAAGTGGTGCGGGGACGGTCGCGGCGCAACGTGCTGAAGGGGCTCGGCGCTGCCGGCCTCGCTGGCCTCGCCGGCTGTGCCGGCGGGTCCGGCGGTGGTGGTGGCAGCGACGGTGAAGGTGGCTCCGGCGGGTCCGAATCGAGCGTCGGCGGCTCGATGACCATCTTCCACGCCGGCAGTCTCGCGGCGGCGTTCAGCGCGGCCGAACCGCAGTTCGAAGAGGAGTACGGCGTCGACGTGAACCGGGAGCCGAAGGGATCGGTCGCCTCGACCCAGAAGATCACCCAGCAGGGTCGCGAAGCGTCCGTCCTCGGTGTCTCCGACTTCCGGCTCATCCGCGACCGGATCGTCCCCGACTACGGCGACTGGTACACCATCTTCACGACGAACTCGATGTCGATCCAGTACCGCGAGGACTCGCCGGGCGCCGACGAGATCACGACGGACAACTGGTGGGAGATCCTGTCGCGCGACGACGTGACCATCGGCCACTCCGATCCGGCGGTCGACCCCGGTGGCTACCGCGCGGTCATGACCCAGCAACTCGGCAAGGAGGAGTTCGAGGGCTCCGCGCTCTACGACCAGTCCACCTACGAGAAGCTTCGCGAGAACTCGCAGGTGCCGACGGGAACGGAGACGAAGCTCAAGGGACAGCTCGAATCCGGCGCCCTCGACTACGCCTTCTACTACCAGTCCATCTCGAGTACGGCGGATATGCCGTTCATCGACCTCCAGCCCCAGGTCGACCTCTCGAAGGCGACGAGCAAGTACGCCGAACACTACGCGAAGGCGAAAGTCGAAACCAGCAGTGGGACGTTCACGGGCGCACCCATTGCCTACGGGATGACTGTCCCGAGTGTCGCTCCCAACCCCGAGGCGGGCGCCGCGTGGATCGAGTACTTCGGCAGCGACGCCGGTCGCTCCGTCCTCGAGGATCTGGGTCTCGTTCCCGTCGATCCCATCGTCGTCCCCCAGAGCGGACAGGACGCCGTGCCGGATCGTGTGATGAACGCCGCCTCGGCGAAGAGCAACCTCGGTCCGCTCGAACTGTAACGGAGCCCACCGCTCCGACACAGCTATGTTTCTGAAAAGGAATAACGATACCAATGGCTACGCGCACTGAAACGCGGTTCTCCCTCGATGGTGTCGGGCGAGTCCCGCTGGCGGTGGCGTTCATCGCCGTGCAGGCACTCGCGTTCGTCGCCGCGTACACGGCCGGGCGCCCGACGTGGTACGCCTTCTTCATGATCGGGAGTACGGCGGTCACGGCGTACGTGCTCCACGGCGACTCCTTCGTCGTCGCGGCGGCGACGCTCGGGAGTATCCTGATGGTCGCGCTCGGGCTTCCCCTCTTTCTCTTCGTCGCCCGACAGCAACCGTCGATTATCGTCGAGAAGGCGCTCAACCCCGATGTTCATCAGATGCTCTATCTCGGGGTGTACGGCCCGCTCCTCGCGGCTATCGTCAGCCTCGTTTTCGGCGTGCCGCTGGCGCACCTCCTCTCGAAGGGGTTCGCCGGCCAGCAGTTGGTCGAGAGCCTCGTCGACTTGCCACTGGTCGTTCCGCACAGCGTCGCGGGCATCCTCATCCTCTTCGGCTTCGGGAAGGGCGGCGCGTTCCCGAACGTCACCGTCCTCGGGAGTATGGTCGGGATGGTGCTGGCGATGACGTTCGTGAGTGCCCCCTACGCGGTCAACGCCACGCGTGAAGCGTTCGAGTCGATCAACGACCGTCTCGAGTACGCCTCGCGCATCCACGGCGCGAGCCGATGGGACACGTTCCGCCGCGTGACCGCCCCCCTCGCGGTCCGTGGCATGGTCACCGGTGGCGTCCTCGCGTGGGCGCGGGCCGTCTCGGAGTTCGGCGCCGTCGCCGTCGTCGCCTACTCCGTCTCCTTCTTCTACCCGCCGGCTGGCGGGGAAGTAACGACCCAGCACGCCCCCGTGTTCGTCTACGGGACGTATCTGCAGGGTGGCCTCGCGGAGAGCGGTGCCGTCGCGTTCATCCTGCTCGGCGTCTCCGCGCTCATCTTCCTGATCATCCGGTATCTCACCAGCGACAGCACGACGACGGGAGGGGTCGTATGAGTCTCCACGCCGACGTGTCGGCGACGTTCTCCGCCGACGGCGCGGAGTCGTTCCACGTCGACGCCGAGTTCGAGGTCGAACGCGGTGAGAGCCTCGTCATCCTCGGCCCCAGTGGGAGCGGGAAGACGCTCCTGCTGGAGACGGTCGCCGGCTTCCATCCCCACGACGGTCCCGTCACGCTCGACGGCCAGCGTGTGAACGATACACCGCCCGAGAAGCGCGACTTCGGGTTCGTCTTCCAAGACTACGCGCTCTTCCCGCACATGACCGTCCGCGAGAACGTCGACTTCGGGAGTCGCTACCACGACGACACCCGCGACCCCGACGAACTGCTCGCGGAACTCGGGGTCGGGGATCTGACGGATCGCTACCCACCGACGCTCTCGGGCGGCGAGCAACAGCGCGTCGCGCTGGCGCGGGCGCTCGCCGTTCGCCCCGAAGTCATGCTCCTCGACGAACCCCTCGCGGCGCTGGACGTACCGACCCGGCAGTCACTGCGCGACGACCTCGCGGACGTACTGGCCGACGCGACGGCCGTCTACGTCACGCACAACCGGACGACCGCCCGCGCGCTCGCGGACCGTATCGCGGTGATGAACGACGGACAGGTCGTTCAGATCGGCACGCCGGACGAGATTTTCCACCGGCCCGAGTCGCCGATGGTGGCACGGTTCACCGGGTCGAACGTGATCGACCTCGACGACGCGCCGTCGATCCGCTCGGCGCTCGATGTCTCGACCGACGGCATCGTGACGATCCGACCCGAATCGGTCGAGTTCGGCGATAGCGGCGACGTGCGAGCGACCGTCGACCGCATCGTCCGCGAGGATGCCACCAACCGCGTCACCTTCGTCGTCGACGACGTGACCGTCGAGGCGTTCGCGGAGCGAGCGCCCGCCGTCGGCGACGAGGTGTGGCTCACGTTCCCCGCTGACGCTCTCCACGTCTGCCGCACCTACGCAGCGTCGACATCCGTCTAAAACACCCGTCTTCGGGGGCGTCGTCGCCCGCCCTTCGACGGACTTAAGTCTGGCATCCACCACCTTCCGATGAGACAGGCCCACGCCTGTTTCACTGACCCGTAGGAGCGTTCAGCGTACTACGGAGGTGAAAGATGGCAGATACAATAGAGGAAGCAGTACATCGCGCACTCGACGAGGCGCCGCCGCGGAACTTCCGCGAGACGGTCGACCTCGCCGTGAATCTGCGTGATCTAGATCTCAACGACCCGTCGAATCGTGTCGACGAGAGCGTCGTCCTGCCGGCCGGTACCGGCCAGGAGACGCAGATCGTCGTCTTTGCAACCGGTGAGACCGCACTCCGCGCCGAAGAGGCCGCGGACGACGTCCTCGGGCCCGACGAACTCGAAGACCTCGGGGACGACGACGACGCCGCGAAGGACCTCGCCGACGAAACCGACTTCTTCGTCGCCGAGGCGTCGATGATGCAGGATATCGGTCGCTATCTCGGGACCGTCCTCGGGCCGCGCGGCAAGATGCCGACGCCGCTCCAGCCCGACGACGACGTCGTCGAGACGGTCAACCGGATGAAGAACACGGTCCAGCTTCGGAGCCGCGACCGACGCACGTTCCACACGCGCGTCGGCGCTCAGGACATGGACGCCGAGGACATCGCGGACAACATCGACGTGATCGTGCGTCGGCTCGAAGCCGCGCTGGAGAAAGGCCCCCTCAACATCGACTCCATCTACGTCAAGACCACGATGGGGCCGTCCGTGGAGGTAGAGGCATGAGCGAGAGCGAGGCGGCGCGCAAGACGGAGACGATCCCGCAGTGGAAACAGGAGGAAGTCGACGAACTCGTCGACTTCATCGAGTCCTACGCGAGCGTCGGTATCGTCGGCGTCGCCGGCATTCCGAGCCGACAGCTCCAGAACATGCGTCGCGACCTCCACGGGAGCGCCGAGGTGCGGATGAGCCGCAACACGCTCGTCCAGCGTGCGCTCGACGAAGTCGACGAGGGCTACGAACAGCTCTCCGAGTTCGTCGCCGGACAGGTCGCGCTCATCGGGACCAACGACAACCCGTTCGGGCTCTACCAGCAGCTCGAAGCGTCGAAGACGCCCGCCCCGATCAACGCGGGCGAAATCGCCCCCAACGACATCGTGATCCCGGAGGGCGACACCGGCATCGACCCCGGCCCGTTCGTGGGCGAACTCCAGCAGGTGGGCGCGGAAGCCCGCATCATGGAGGGATCGATCAAGGTGACCGCGGACTCGACGGTGCTCGAAGCCGGCGGGGAGGTCAGCGACAATCTCGCGAACGTCCTCAGCGAGCTGGGCATCGAGCCCAAGGAAGTCGGTCTCGACCTGCGCTCGGTCTACTCCGAGGGCGTCCTGTTCGAACCCGACGAACTCGCTATCGACGTGGACGAGTACCGCGCCGACGTCGAGTCGGCCGCGGCGGCCGCGCGCAACCTCTCGGTCAACGCGGCGTACCCGACGGCTCGCACGGCGGGCACGCTGCTGGCCAAGGCGGCCGGCGAGGCCAAATCGGTCGGCCTCTTCGCCGCCATCGAGGACCCCGAGCTGATGCCGGACCTCGTGGCCCAGGCCGATGGGCAGGTTCGCGCACTCGCGGCACAGATCGACGACGACGAGGCGCTTCCGGAGGAACTGCGCGGCGTCGACGCGCCCGCAGTGACCGAGGAAGCCGAGGAGGAATCGAGCGACGAAGACGACGAGGCGGACACCGCCGACGAGGACACGGACGCCGACACCGACGACGACGAAGACGACGGTGGCGACGGCGCCGAAGGCCTCGGAGCGATGTTCGGCTAACAACGGAGATTAACAATGGAATACGTTTACGCAGCACTCATCCTGAACGAGTCCGGTGAAGAGATCAACGAAGACAACGTGACCGCGGTCCTCGAAGCCGCCGGTGTCGACGTGGAGCAGTCCCGCGTCAAGGCGCTGGTCGCCGCTCTCGAGGACGTCGACATCGAGGAGGCCATCGAGACGGCCGCCGCCGCGCCCGCCGCTGGCGGCGCCGCTGGTGGTTCCGCCGGTGGCGACGACGACGACGAAGGCGACGAGGCCGACGACGAAGCCGAAGAAGAGGAAGCCGCCGAAGAAGAGGACGACGAGGACGAAGAGGCCAGCGGCGAGGGCCTCGGCGAACTCTTCGGTTAGACGCCTCCCCGGTGCAATCCGATTTTTTTGCGACGCCGACCGCGTAGCGGCGCGTGGGCGTGGACGGAAGTAATGCCGTAGGTTAAAGAGCGATACCGCGGCCACCTTCGCGAGATGCTGGCTTCGGCTGCCGACGCCGTCCCTACCGTCGGCCTGACGACGCTCGGCTATGCCCTCGTCGGCGTCGCCCTCGGCACCTGTAGCGGGCTGACGCCCGGCCTGCACGCCAACAACTTCGCCCTCCTGCTGGCCTCGGCCGTCCCGGTCTTGCCGGGACCGACCGTCGCGCTCGGCGCCGCGATGCTCGCCGCCGGCGTCGTCCACACGTTCCTCGACGTGGTTCCGGCGCTCACCCTCGGTGTCCCCGACCCCGCCACCGCGGCCGTCACCCTCCCCGGCCACCGCCTCGTCCTCGACGGGCGCGGACGGGAGGCGCTCCGGCTCTCGGCGCTCGGGAGCGGCCTCGCCGTCGTCGTCGCCCTCCTCGCCGCCGTCCCAGTGACCCGCGCCGTCGAGGCCGTGTACCCGACACTCCGTCGCCACCTTCCCCTCCTGTTGGTCGCGGTGGGCGTCGTCCTCGTCGCCACCGAATCGACGTGGCGTCGGCGCGGGGCGGCCGTCGTCGTCCTCGCCGCCGCTGCCGGCCTCGGCTGGGTGGTCCTCGACCTCGATCCGACGGGACCCGTCGCCGCCGGCGGCGTCCTCGCCCCGCTCTTCGCCGGCCTGTTCGGCGCGCCGGTGTTGATCGAGGCGCTCTCCGGCGAGGGCATCCCACCACAGGCCGACCCGACGGTAACGCTCGACCGGCGGACCATCCTCGGAACGGCGAGCGCCGGGGCGGGTGCGGGGGCGCTCGTCGGCTACCTCCCGGGCGTCTCAGCGGCTGTGGGGACGGTCCTCGTCCTCCCGGCTGTTCCGGGTGAGTCGGGAGCGCGTGGCTTCCTCGTCGCCTCCAGCGGGGCGAACACGGCGAACACGGTGTTCGCGCTGTTCGCGCTCGTCACCTTCGGGATGCCTCGGACTGGCGTGATGGTCGCGATGGACCGGGCGGGCACGGTGGCGGGGACGGGCGTTCTCGTCGGCACGGCCTGTCTCGCGGCCGCCGTGGGGTTCGCGCTCGTCGTCTCCGTCGGTGACGCCTACCTCCGCACGGTCGGCCGCCTCGACCACACGCGCGTTTCGCTCGCGACGGGGGGCCTCCTGCTCGTTCTCGCCTACCTGTTCGCGGGTGGGCTCGGCCTCGCGATATTCGCGCTCGCGGCCGTCGTCGGTCTCCTCCCACCCCTCCTCGGCGTGCGCCGCGTTCACCTCATGGCCGTCCTCGTCCCTGCCATCGTGTCGACGTGACGGCCCGTTTCGCTTCCCACGGGCCGAGAATCATAGGAGAACTGATACTCTTAGAGAGACTACTAGTAACTGGTGAAGAACGATGAGTATCCAGACACTCTCCCCGGCCGACCAGAAGCGGCAGTCCGCGCTGGCGGCGATGCCGCCGATCGAGCGGACGGAGACGGACGGCGAACTCCGGGTCACCCACGGCTTCCGCGGGGTCAACCCCGAACAGGCGATCCGGTATCTGGAAGCACTGGGTGGCACGAAAGTCGACGACCGGACCGTCGAGGGAGCGGGCTGGGATGCTCGCCTCTCGACACGGGTCGTCCCCGTCGGTCCGTCGTACCGACTCACCGAGGTTCGCATCACGTGGACCGGTGACCCGGCCGCCGTCGAGTCGGTGGTGCTACGGTTCCGGCTGAAGGCGTTTCGGGCGCCCGGCTGATCGGTCTCGGTTTTTGCGACGCAAAACCCGAAAGACAACGATTAAAACCCGCCGGCGGGTTCGTACGGGTATGAGCCAGACGGAAGGAAAACAGGAGCGCCAGTGTGTCTCCTGTGGCATCAACATCTCCGGGATGAGCGCCGCCGCGTTCAAGTGCCCGGACTGCGGCCACCAGATCTATCGCTGTGCGAAGTGCCGCAAGCAGAGCAACCTCTACGAGTGTCCCGACTGCGGGTTCCGGGGGCCGTAACGATGGGGAAAGTCGCCGCCAAGATGAAGGTCATGCCGCAGAGCCCCGAAATCGACCTCGACGACCTGCAGGAGCGACTCGAAGCCTCGCTCCCCGAGGGCGCGAAGATCAACGGGTTCGAGCGCGACGAAGTCGCGTTCGGACTGGTCGCCCTCCTGCCGACGGTCATCGTCCCCGACGACGCGGGCGGTACCGAGGCCGTCGAGGAGTCGTTCTCCGGCGTCGACGGCGTCGAGAGCGTCGCCGTCGAGAACGTCGGCCGGATCTAACAACGCACCATTTATAATCACCACCGGAGTAATCACGCACATAATGCCGAGTTCGAACGGACCGCTGCAGGGGACGCGCGGCAAGCTCTCGAACGACCCGCGAGAGCGTGGCGCCTCCCCGCCCCAGCGCGCGATTCAGGAGTACGAGACCGGTCAGAAAGTTCACCTCAAGATCGACCCCAGCGTCTCCGAGGGCCGGTTCCATCCCCGTTTCAACGGACACACCGGAACCGTCGTCGGGACCCAGGGTCGTGCGTTCAAGGTCGAGATCAACGACGGCGGCAAGGACAAGACGCTCATCACGCGCCCGGCACACCTCAAGGCCCAGCAGTAGTCGCGCGATGACGATATTCAAAGAGAAGCTCGACGAGGAGTTCGTCACCATCTCGGAGGTCAAAGACCTCCTCGCCGAGGTCGAAGCCGAACGCGCCGCCGACGTCGACCGCGAGATGCGGTACGAACTCGCGCGGGCCATCGAGCACGCCAACACGTTCGCCGTCCTCGACGCCGACGAGTCGCGCGAACTCGTCGAGGAACTGCTCGAACTCGAGCAGGTCGACAACGTGGCCGCGTTCAAGATCGCGGATCTGCTCCCGCAGGACCGGGACGAACTCCGTTCGGTGTTCGCCCACGGTCGCTACTCGCTCGACGGCGACGAACTCGACGAAATTCTGAACGTCGTCGCGAAGTACGCCTGACCGTTTTCAGGGCGTTCCGTCGTCGTTGGCGTCGCCGTCGTCGATGAGCCCCGACAGCGCCCGCTCGAACGTCTCGGGCGACATATCACCGATCGTCTCCGACGCCACCGCATCCAGTTCCGACGCGCGCTCCTGCAGGGATTGGTACTCGTCGCTCACGGCGAGTTCCCGTTCGGTCTTCTCGGTTTCGAGGAGCGCGAGTTTCTCCGCGACGGAGAACCGCTCGCGGATCCGTTCGTCGTACTCCGCCAGCATGAGGAGTTCGTCGACCGTCTCCCGGAGTTCCTCGTCGCTCACCGGTTTGATCAGGTAGGTGTCGAACTCCATGTCGGTAATGTCGAAGTCAGGGTCGACGGCCGTCACCATCGCCACCCGCACGTCCAGCCCCCGGCTCCTGATTTCGTCGAGCACTTCCTGCCCGGACAGCCCCGGCATCCGACGGTCGAGCAGGACGACATCGGCGTCGGCTACCAACTCCAGTGCCTCCTCGCCGCTGTACGCTTTCAGTACGGTGTACTTGCCGTCAGTAAATGCGAGCGCATAGACGTCGACGACGTCTTTCTCGTCATCGACGAGGAGCACGGTCGGCTGCGCTGTTACCATCGTGGGTCCATCAGGTGCGTCCGGTGTTAAACGGTATGGGTCGTCACGCGACGTCGTCGAGTTGTCGCTGTTCGGCCGCTACCGGACGGAGATGGAGTTCGATCGTCGTCCCGTCCGCGGTCCGCCGTCGACGAACCTCGCCCCTGTACGAGTCGATCACCCAGCGAACCAGCCAGAGGCCGAGGCCGCTGCTGTGGGTCAGTTGTGTGATCTCCGCCTCGCCCGTGATGACCTGCCACTCGTCGTCCGGGATGCCGCGGGCGTCGTCGTGAAGTCGGATGTCGGTCCAGTCGTCATCGACCCCCGCCTCGATCCGGAGCGTCGGGTCCGGATCGTCGTTGTGGACGAGGGCGTTCTCGACGCCGTCGATCGTCGGCGGATCGTGGCGGCAGACGACGCAGTCGATCACGTCGTCGTGGACGGCTTGGCGGGCCGCATCGAGAGTGGTCACCGTACGAATCGTCAGCGTCGCGTCGGCGTCGACGAGTTGCGGACCGAGTTCCAGCGCGTTCCTCCCAGCCGATTCGACCAGCAGGACGTTGATTTCGGCCTCGACTGGGGCGGACGTCATTCGACGCTTCTTCGGACGCAACCGACGGTGGTAAATGTAGCGCCCTTGCCGCGTCGAGGGTTCCCGAACGACTCAATATCACCACCGCTCGCCGCGACGACGCGCTGTCACCGCAGACATAATAAATCCAACTGGTGCATCCTGACACGAACGGTTCTCCCGTGTCGGCCCTTCATCCCTCGATTCTGCGCAATCAAAAAGAATATTACCGGCTCACTATATTTTCATACTATCTCATGATCTCCGGTGAGTTGTGTCGTTCGCAGGGAGAGGCCGTCCCCTGTCCGTTCGTCCCTGCGAGGGTTCGTGATGTATGACCTTGGCCCGCCGCTGGATGTCGAGGTCGAGCAGGGGTCGAACCTGCTGCTCTCCGGCCCTGCACTCACCGGTAAGAAGCAACTGGCCTTCGATATTCTGGCGGAGGGCATTCGCGACGGCGAGGGTGCCATCGTCGTCAGCAACACCGACGGCGCCAAGCGGGTGTTCGAAGCGTTCGACGAGCGAGTCGACTACGCCGACCGGCCCGTCGCTGTCGTCGACTGCGTGACCCGACAGCAGGGCGTGAGCGAGGCCCGAGACGACGCGCAGGTCCGCTACACCTCGTCGCCGGTCGATATGACCGGCGTCGGGATCAAGTTCTCCGAACTGTTAGAGGAGTTCTACGAGCGCCAGGCCGTCAGGCGCAACCGCGTGTTCCTGGACTCGCTGTCGACGCTCCTGATGTACTCCGACCTCCAGACCGTCTTTCGATTCCTGCACGTGTTCACGGGACGGGTCCAGAGCGTCGACGGCCTCGGCCTCTACGCCATCGACTCGACCGCCCACGACGACAAGACGATGAACACGCTCAAGCAGTTGTTCGACGGCGTCATCGAGACGCACGAGGACGGGGAACCGACGGCGAACCTGCCCGGCGTCTAAGCGTACCTTTCATTCCGCGTGCCCCCGTAGCCGACCCATGACCGACGCCACCGACGAGGAGATTCGCGAGTTGCTGGACGTCGAAACCATCGCCGTCATCGGGTGTTCGGCCACGCCGGGGAAGGCGGCCCACGACGTGCCCGCCTACCTCCAGCGACAGGGGTACGACATCATCCCGGTGAATCCGAATCGCGACGAGGTGCTGGGGCGGACGGCGGTCGATAGCCTCGACGACGTGTCCGGGCACGTCGATCTGGTGGACGTCTTCCGGCCCAGCGAAGAAGTGAGTCGCATCGTCGACGCCGCGCTCAAGCGACACCAGCGCCACGACGATCTCGACGGCATCTGGCTCCAGCGTGGCATCCGCGACGACGCGGCGGCCGCCCGCGCCCGCGACGCCGGCCTGATCGTCGTGCAGGACCGGTGCCTCAAGGTCGAACACGGCCGGTTAGGCTAACTGCTCGTCGACTCGTCGGCGCCTTCACTCTCCTCACCGCGTTCCCCCGCCACGGCCTCGGCGTCGACGACGTGGACTTCGGCGGTGATCGCCTCGACGTCGACACCCTGTTTCTCCGCGAGTGCCTCGATGAGCGCTCGCTGTTCGGCCAGTTCGCGGTCGACCTGGTCGACGCGGTCTTTCGTCTCGTCGACGGTCTTTCGCGTCTCGTTGACCTGTTCGCGAAGCTGGTTCAGGCGTGCGTACACGTCTTCGGCCATGTCGGCGATCTGTTGGAGTTTCTTCGCCGTGCTTCCGAGACCCATACGTGTGCGTTCTCCGCAGGCCTTGAGTGTGTTTCGGGGTGGCGTCGGTATCGTCCTCGTCCGAGCCGTTCGCCGGGCGAGGGTCGGCGAGCGTCCATCGGAATCCCCGATCAGTCGGCCAGTCCGATCCGCGGAACCGCCTGCCGGAGCAGGACGTAGGCTCCGACGCCGAGGACGAGATACCCCCCGACGAGCAGCGGGTACGTTGCGCCGACGCTGTCGACGGCGAGACGGGCGACGGTGTTGACGGGATTCAGCGGCAGGAGCGTCGTCCCGCCGAAGGCGACGAGGACGCTCACCGAGTAGAGGAACTGCGCGGCGCGGCGGTCGGGAGCGAGTAGGGCGATGGTCGCGCCGAGGGTCACGACGAGGAGGGAGAGCGCCGCGACCACCAGCAACACGGCGAGGGGGTGGCGGACGGTTGTCCCGTTGAATCCGAGGAGAGCGAGCCACAGGCCGGCCTGCGCCGGCGCCAGCGCCGCCGCCGCCCACACCTTGCCGTCGACGATGTCGACCGTCGAGACGGGCGCAACCCGGAGGAGTTCGAGCGTGCCGCGTTCGAACTCCTCGGTCACCGAGTCGACAGTGATCGACCCGCTGATGAAGACGGGGAGGAAGCAGAGGAGGGGGAGGAGGACGGTGTAGCTGAACCCGTAGTAGGGCGTCGATCCGCTCCGCGGCGGGAGGCCGAGTGGCGTCGCGGAGAGGTAGCTCGACCGCTGGTCGCGCTCCACCCGCTCGAACGTCGACAGCGCCTCGCGTAACTGGACGACGATGATCGTCGTCCGCACGTTGCCGTCCGGCGCTGTCGCTGTCACGAACACCCGTCCAGCCCGCCGATCCGCGAGGAGGACGGCGTCCACCTCGCCGCGCTCGAACGCCGCCCGGGCCGCCGCCTGCGAGTCGTAGGCCACGCCCGCCATTGACGCCTGATCGTCGACGACACGCAGGAGGTCGTCGCTCGCGTCGCCGGTCACCCCGACCGTCGCCTCGTACCCCTCGACGCTCCCCGGATCGTACAGCGAGACGAGGCCGACGACGAGGAAGGAGGAGAACGCGGCGATAAAGAGTTGGATCAGCAGGGCGAGGACGATGGTCTTCTCGGACCGCAGCGTCGCCAGTTCTCGCCGGGCGATGGTGAGGCGTGGCTCAGCCAAGGGTACTCACCACCGCGAGGTTGTAGGCCGCGTGGACGGCGATGGCGGGGACGAGCGCGGCCAGATAGGAGGCGCGGTCACGGGTCGCCCCGAGCGACGCGATGCTCGTCGTCGTCGCGTGGAGGGCGAGCGGTGCGAGTAAGAGGAGGAGGCCGACCGTCGGCGTCGCCGCGATGCCCGCGGAGGTGAAGGCCGCGCGGCCGAGCGTGAGGTCCGGGAGGCCGACGAACTGGACGATAGCGGTGAGTTTCTCGCCGAGGAAGAAGCCGAGCCCCGAGAGCGCGCCGAGGGCGAGCGCCGTCTTCCAGCCGCGCCGGCCGGCGAACGGGCCGCGGAACCCCGCGTAGAGGTGGACGCTCTTGGCGACTTCCTCCACCGTCGCGACGGCGACCAGCAAGAGTGGGATCGACACCTCGACGGGCAGGACGAAGAGGACGGCGATGGCGAGGAGTTCTGCGATGAAGACGAAGGGAATCGAGAGCGCGCTCAGGACGGCCACGGAGCGCCGACGGCTGATCCGGCTGTTGAGCGCGTCGAGGAACTTCAGCGGCACCGCGCGCTGGGTGAACATATCCTCCTCGCGGTAGACGCCGACGCCGAGGAGAAAGAGGACGGCGGACCCGACGTAGAAGGGGCCGGTCGAGAAGGCGTACTGCACGGCCGTCACGCCCGTCCCCTGCAGGTCGTGAACCACGAGCGTCAGCGGCGAGATGAGCGCGATGGGCGTCACGTTCGTGAAGATGGCCGGGACGAACGCGTAGGAGGTGAGGAAGACGGAGATGGAGACGGTGACGAACGTGAGTTCCTTGAAGGAGCGGGCGAACATGCCGCCGACGAAGGTGGCGGCGAGATACAGCGTCGCGATGGGGGCGACAGCGGCGATACTGACCGGCCCGCCGCCGATGGCGAGGGCGACGAGGGTCGTGATGCCGACGAGGAGCGCGAGGTAGGGCAGGGTCTTGCCGGCGACGATGGCCGACGGGGAGACGGGCGCGACCAACAGCAGTTCGCCCCGCCGGTTGATCCGTTCGTTGAGGATGCTACTGCCGTAGGGCTGGATGACGAAGTTCATGGGGATGAAGAAGACGAAGGCGAGGACGAGCGCGCCGAAGGGAAAGGGTGGGGAGATGTCGGCTGGCGACCCGGACGACCCGCCACCACCGAGGAGGCCTCCCGTACCGAATCCGGGGACGCCGAGGGGGCCGTCGCCGGTCGATCCGCCGGCTCCGACACCACCGGATCCGCCCCCGGCGCCGACGCCACCGGATCCGCTCCCGGCGCCGACGCCTGCCCCACTACCGTCGCCGTCACCGGCGCCGCCGGTTCCCGCCCCGCCGCCGTCGCCACCACTGCCCCCATCTGTGTCGCTCCCGGCCGTGACGGCCTCGTCCGGCGTCTGCTCGGCGTATCGAAGGGTCACGACGACCGGGAACGCGGCCGACTCGTTGCGCTCTTCGCGCATCTCGGCGAGGTTGTGTCCGCGGACGGCGTTCCGGAACGTCGACAGCGCGGCCCGCGCTTTCTGCGAGTTGGCGACGTAGAAACGGTCGTTCCGGACCACGACCTCGACACCGCGTCCGAGGCGGTCGATATCCAGCGGTCGTGCGGCGAGGGCGGGACTCTCCTGCACGACTTCGTAGTAGGGGCTGTCGTCCGCGACGCCAATACGGTACACGTCGCGGTCGAGGGCGACGCCGCCGGTCGCCATCGCGGCGCCGCCGACGGCGCCGGCGAGGAGGAGGGCGACGAGACCGAGGATGGCCGTCTGGCGGTCGACGACGCCGGCGCTCCGACTCGTCTCCCAGCGGGCGATGCGGGCGACCGACCGGAGACCCGACCGGGCGTCGTCGATGGCTCGCTGGAGGCGTGCCCGTGGACCACTCATAATGGTAGTTGTAACTGTTTACTGGCGGTTCGCCAGACTGTCACGGCGAACCGACGGTGATGACTTACACCTATCATTATCACGACCCACCTCTCGGGTCGGGTTCGGCGTCGGCCGCCAGATCCAGAAAGATATCTTCGAGGCTCGGTTCGCGCGTGCGGATGTCGGCCACCTCGCCGCCCGCCGTGGCCGCCCGGTCGCGCACCTCCTCCACAGCGTCCATATCGGCCACTTCGACGACGTGGCGGTCGCCTTCCGGTTCCGTGTCGTCGAGGGGCACGGAGGTGAACACGCGGTACTCGGTGGTGCCGTACTCGTCGCGAATCTCGGGAACGGTGCCGCGAGCGACGATCTCGCCCCGGTTCATGATGGCGACGCGGTCACAGACCGACTCGACGTGATAGAGGTTGTGCGCGCTGAAGAGGACGGTCTTGCCCGCGTCGCGGAGTTCGCGGACGAACTCCAGAACGTAGTTGGTGGTCAGCGGGTCGAGGCCGCTCGCGGGTTCGTCGTAGATCAGCACGTCGGGATCGTTGACCAGCGATCGGGCGATGGCCACCTTGCGTTTCATCCCCTTGGACACGTCGCCGAGACGGCGTTCGCGGTGGTCGAGTTCGAGGCGGTCGAGCGTCCCCTCGATGCGCTCCGTCGCCTCGTGATCCGGCACGTCGTAGAGGTCGGCGAAGAAGTCGAGATACGACCGGGCGGTCATGTCCTCGTAGAGCGGCGATTCCTCGGGCAGAAAGCCGAGCGACCGGCGCATCTCGGGATCGCTGGCGTCGAAGCCGGCGACGGTGGCCGACCCCGCGGAGGGTTCGACGAGGCCGGCGATCATCTTCAGCGTCGTCGTCTTGCCCGCGCCGTTGGGGCCGACGATGCCGAAGATCTCGCCGCGGTCCACGTCGAACGAACTGCCGACGACCGCGGGAAAGTCGCCGTAGGTCTTGCGGAGGTCTTCGACCTCGATCATCTGTCGGAGCGAGGATGGGTGGGAGGTTAAACGCACGGCTCACAGAATCATTCGTGATAGGGGAATCAGGGGTCGTCGACGATGTCGATCCGCTCGCGGAGCCAGTCGGCCGCCCGTGCCACCTCGGCGGCGTCCGTCCCGGTCAGTTTGATCCGGTTGCGCGTCTCCGTACTCGGATAGCTGCCGACCGTCACGTCGAAGCGCTCGCGGAGGCCGGCGATGTCCTCGACCATCGACCCCTCGGGCTGTGGAGTGTAGAGTGTGGTCGAGACGGCGTCGCCACCGAACTCGCCCGCGACGAGGTCGAACAGCGCCTGCATCTCCGCGGGGACGCCGGGGAAGACGTAGACGTTCTCGACGACACAGCCGGGACACAGCCCTTCCGGATTGACCAGCGGTCGGCTCCCCGCCGGCAGCGCCGCCCACGCATCCACGTCGAGGTCGAGGTCGTGGGCCTCGACGAGGTCGGGGTTCCGGTCCCGGTAGGCCGCCACGGTTTCGACCACGTCCTCGCGGACGGTCGGATCGACGACGAGGTCGCGGTCGAAGGCGTCCGCGATGGCGTCGACGGTCACGTCGTCGTGAGTACCGCCGAGGCCGCCGGTGACGACGACGGCGTCGAACGTCGAGCGCCACTCGTCGACGGTCTCACGGATCACGTCGCGGTCGTCGGGGACGGTGAGGATGCGGGTGACGGTCACGCCGGCGTCGGTGAGCCGTCTCGCCAGCCACGTCGCGTTCGTGTTCTCGGTATCGCCTGCGAGTACCTCGTCGCCGACGGTGAGGATAGCGACGTCCATCGGTTGCTCTGCGGACGGGAAGCGTAAAAAGAGGTGGTCCTACTCGTACTCGTAGAAGCCACGCCCCGTCTTGCGGCCGAGGTCACCGGCGTCGACCTTCCGCTTGAGCAGGTACGGAGGTTTGTAGCGGTCGCCGAGTTCCTCCGCGAGCGTCTGGCTGGCGTCGAGACACACGTCGAGACCGATGTGGTCCGCGAGTTCGAGCGGCCCCATCGGGACGTTCGTGCCCAACTTCAGCCCGGCGTCCATGTCGGCCTTGCTGGCGACGCCCTCGTCGTAGGCGCGGATGCCCTCGTTGATCCACGGCATCAGCACACGGTTGACGACGAAGCCGGGTTTGTCGTCGGACTCCCACGTCGTCTTGCCGAAGTCCTCGGCGAGCGTGTGGGAACATTCGACCACATCGTCACTCGTCCTCTCGCCCACGACGAGTTCGAGGCCCTCCATGATCGGCGCGGGGTTCATGAAGTGCAGGCCCACGACGAGTTCCGGTCGCGCCGTCGCCGACGCGATGGTCGTGATGGAGAGCGTGGAGGTGTTGGTTGCGAGGATCACGTCGTCGTCGACGGCCTCGTCGAGATCCGCGAAGATGTCCTGTTTGATGTCCATGTTCTCGACCGCGGCCTCGATGACGTAGTCGCAGTCCGCGAGGTCGGCGAGGTCGGTCGTGCCGGTGATGCGATCCACCGCGGCGTCGGCCTCCTCTCGGGAGAGTTGTTCCTTCTCGACGAACCGCGAGAGGCTGTCGTCGATGCGGTCGAAGCCGTCGGCGACGAGGTCGTCCTCGATGTCGCGCATCACCACGTCGTAGCCGGCGGTGGCGGCCACCTGTGCGATTCCGCTGCCCATCGTGCCGGCGCCGACGACCCCGACGGTGTCGATCTGATCGAATCCTCGCATGTGGCTACCTGTGCGTGGGAGGGATGTAAGGGTAGCGAACGGGCCGACCGAATCGTCGGCGCCACCCGGGACGTTACCGGTCGCTGGCGTCCTCCTGTTCGATCCACTCGCGCATTCTGGCGTACTTCGACCCGTACGTGCCGAGGACGTCCTCGACGCTGTGGCCGTCGATCGCAGCCTGAATCGCCTGTCGATTGGCCGCGATGCCGCGGGCGATGCCGTCCAAGGAACCCCCGCTCTGGGCGTAGATTCCGGATCCGATCATGAACAGGAGATCCGTCTCGAATTCGTCGTAGGTGATCCGGTGCATGTTGTCGTAGATGTTCATCGGATTGACGCCACCGGAGATGACTGGAAAGGTGCGGGGAACGTCCGCCCATCCGGAGCGATCGTTGACCAGTGCGTCCTTGTTTCGGATCACACTCTCGCGGGGGCGCTCGTGGCTGCCGACGACGGCCCCACAGTGACCGAAATCCGCGCCTGCGAGTCGGGAGAGCTTCTCGATGACCCGCATCGAGATGCCGTGGCTCGTCCGTGTATACGCGGCGTGGCCAGCGCGATGTGCGTACAACGGCGTGTCGAACTGGTCGCTGTCGGCCAGTTGTTGCATCTGGCCGAACCCGTTGGAGATCACCGTCTGGAGGCAGACGAATCGGTCGAGTACGTCGTCGATATCGTTGCGCTCGACGTACTCCGCGAACGCCTCCTCGCGCCCAGTCACGTTGACGACGTACAGTGCCGTCCGGTCGGTCTCCGTTTGCATCCAGCGTAGCGCGTCGACGACTTCGTCGAGGCGCGCTTCGAATCGGCAGTACGCGGGGTCGACGAGTTTCTCGTCTTCTTTGATCACGTCCACCCCACGGAGGCCGTCGTCGGGTTTGATCGCGCACCGAACCAACTTCCCGATGCGTTTCGGTTCGAGACCGAGCGACGGCTTGATGATCATCCCGAGGAGCGGCCGATCTGTACGGACACCCGCGCGCTCGCGGATGCCGTCGATCCCGAACTGCGGCCCGGGAAATTTGGCGAGAAACGACTGGGGAAATTCGATATCACGGATCCGAATCTGGGAGACGTACTGGCTCCCGAAGACGTCCCCTGCCACGTAGTTCAACAGGTGTGGGAGTTCGGGGACGATGTTGTCGGCGGGGAAACTGATCATGATCGATCCCCGTTCGGACGCTGGATGGTCGTACAGGTCACGAACCTGCGCGCGATAGGGAGCGACGTCGAAGTGACGGTCGAACGACCACTCGTACCCACCGACCGACTGCTCCTGAGCGATCTTGTTTCCGATTTCGGCCAGGTCGTGTCCTTTCGCAGGGATGACCTCGTACGCGACCGAGATGTCTACTGTCATGGGCTTGCCTATGGTCGTCGTAGCTGTTCGACGCTCCACTGGCCAACTGTCCAGCGAGCGCCACCCCTCTCGCGGCTGTGGGTTTCGATCCGATCGATGAGTTCGGGCAGTTCGTTCTGGAGCGTCTTCACGTAGTCGTTGAACTGTAAGCGGAGCTGTCGACGATACTCCCGATCGCTACGGTCGCCTCGGAGGCGAATCTGCTGAAAGCGTTCCTGTACGTCGCGAGCCTGCGAGATGCGCTCGTACATCTGTGCGATGTCGAGCTGGTACGCTTCGTCGAGTAACGAGAAGCGCCCGCTCGCGATGCTACTTCGATACGCGGCAGTCGGATACGAAAAATCGGGCTGGGTGTCCGGATCGTCGTCCAGTCGTTCGAGATCACGGCTGATCTCCCGAAGCTCGCCCGCGATAGCTCGCGCCGTCCGCTGGCGCCGCGTCCGCTCGTCGGCACGCCGCTTCGTCCGATCCCACCATATCGTCAGCAGCTGTCCGATGAGGACACCAAACAGTGCTCCGAGCAGTTCGGAGAAGCCGATCGGGGGAAGTATCGTCCCGCCCATCCCGTTAGATATCTATCACTAACACCAAAAATCCATCTCTCCGTGTGCCCCGGCGTCAGAGGCACGCTGCTCGGACGTGGCCTTCGACGAGCGGAAGCGTCGGCGACCGTTCGGTGAGACTCGCTCGACCGACCCTACGGAGTCGCTCCACGTCGGATGCTGTGAGGTACTCGAGTGTTGCCCGTCCGTCGACTCGGGCGAGCAACAGAATGGCGACTTCGGTCGCGACCGCTGTGTCGAGTTCCCACGGAACACGACTGCGATACACGTCCCAGAACCGTGTGGCTGCGTCGAGATACTCTCGCGGACGGTCGCCGACGTGAATCGCGGCGACGTACAGGTGGGCAAGTTGCGACGCGACGTCCCAGGCGGGATCGCCCCAGCAAGCGAATTCGGGATCGATCACCCAGAGTGTCGTGGTCGCGTCGCGAGTGGTGAAGACGTTCTTGGGGTTGTAGTCGCCGTGATTGACCTCCTCCCGCGCCTGAAGACGCGGAAATCCCGCCACGGGATGTTAGGCCGAGCGTTCGCTCGACCCTACGGTTTCAAGACGCATACGTTCCAAGCGTCTCTTACTGGACTTCAGCATCGGCTTGGCTGTCTTGTGGCGCGGTCAAACGCGCCCCATCCTCAGCCGAGTCATCGTCGTTCGGGTGTTCTCTGGAACGACTCTCTCCGCTGAGGTAGCGGTCGGCGATGTTCACCGCTCCGTTCACGTCCGCTTGATACTCGCCCACCCAGCAAGCGTCGTTCGAACACTTGAACGTCGCCTGTCGCGGGCGATGCCCCACCTCACCGCAAGCGTGGCACTCCTTCGAGGTGTTGCGCGGGGTCACCGTCTCGACGGGGATACCCTTCTCGACGGCCTTGTAGCGTATCTGCGCGTGGAGTTTGGCGAACCCCCATCCGTGGAGTCGGCGGTTCATATACTCGCCGTAGTCCATCGACTCCCGTATATACGTCAGGTCGTCCAGAACGAGAACGGGATTCTCGACGGACTCGGCGTATTCCACGACTTCGCGGGTGACGCGGTGGAACACGTCGTCTATCTGGTTCCACAGGTCGTCACCGAACGACTCTGCGATACGCTCGCTTCCGCGCGTCTGAAGCCGCCTCGTGGCGGTGAAGTAGGTCTTGCGGAGCCGACGAACGGTCTTCCCCTCATCGGCCCACAGTTCGGGAGCGGTCGGAGAACTGTGGTCGTCGCGGTGACACACCGTGACGAGTGACGCTTCCCCAATATCGACACCGATGGGCGTCCGTTCCTCGGCGGACGCCTCGGAACCGTCCTCCACGTCGCGGGTGGCGGTGACGTGGATAAACCACGTCCCGTCCCGCTCGAACAGCCGACTCTCGCCCATCTCCGCGTCACCAGCGTTCAACGCTTCGAGCCAGTCCCGTTGTTCGGGGTTCGGCTGTGCTGGCATCCAGAGGTGGTAGTCCTCGTGGTGCGGGATTTTGACGTACCACTCGATTGCGTTTTCGGGCTTGTGGTCGAGTCGAAGCCCCTCGTTGGTGAATCGAACGGGGTGGTCGTCGTGAAGTTCGCCCGCGTTGTCGGTCGTCGTCAACTGCGGGACGTACTTTTTGAGCGCGTTCTTCGCGTACCCACTCAGGTCGTAGTTGACCACCACATCGTTCGCTTCGGTCTGTGTGGTACAGCCAGCGTCGAAGGCGTCATGAAGGGCGTTCTGGTACGCCTCTCGGGTCTCTCGGAGTTTCTGACGCTTGTGAGCGTTCGGGGCAACCAGTTTCAACTCCAGCGTTTTCGTGAATTCGGTCATGAATCGTCCTCCTCGTGGCGCTGGATGTAGTTCGTGACCGTCTCGCTGGATACGTGGCCCGCCGTTCCTGCGTAGTACCCCCTTGCCCATCGAATCTTCTCACCGTCGTGGTCAGCGTAGCGGTGGTTGTATTTCCGTGAGGAAATCCCCTCGAACCAGTTGGAGAGAAGGGACGGAGCGTGCTTCGGTGGGCTACTGACGAACAGGTGAACGTGGTCGGGCTGAACGGTCAGGTCGAGTATTTCGAGGCCCTTGTCGTCGGCAATTTCGTGGAGGATGGTTCGCACACGGTCTGCGACCTCGTTGACGAGTGCCGATTGACGGCACTTCGGCAACCACACTATGTGGTAGTTGAGGTTGTAGGTCGCGTGCCATGTGGTCTTCATCCGTGTTGCACACTATGTACCGCCGGTGGCTTAATACTACCAACAGAACGGTGGAAAATCCAGCCGTGTCGTCGTCGGTGGTGGTGTACGCTATTGTCCGCTTGACCCCCACCTAAAGACGGGGTATGCGCTCGTAACTCTATCACGTGCACGTCGGGATCCTCGAATCGCACCTCCGGGACGGCGACGTGCGCGTCGGACCGACGGGCGATCCGCGCGAGCAACCGGAGAACGGTCGCTTCCCAGTGAATCCGATTCGGGTCAGCCGGTGTCCCCACCTCGTCCGCGAGTCGTGGCCGGGGCTGTTTGAGAGCGACGCACCCGTCCTCGGACACCACCTTGACGACCCGGTTCGCACGGCCGCCGTACGCCGTCGTTCTCGCGTCCGCGCGCGCTGGCAGCCGCCCCGACCGACGGAGATACGCGACCGCAGTCTCGGGCCGGAGTTCGAACTGCATCCCCGTTTAGTACTCGCTCCCGATACAATACTGCTTCCACGAGGAGTACCGTACGCGAAATCCACGTCCGTGGCGGTCGACGGGCCGAATCGAAGATCCGGTCGGTCGTGAGTACCTCGCACCTGCGCCCACGACCACACGCTTTATGTGGTATTTCGCCGGTAAGTCTACACACATGATCCCCGGTGCTGACGATGCGATCACCCGTGACGGTAAGGCACTGATCCTCGCGTACGACCACGGTCTCGAACACGGCCCGGTCGACTTCGAGCCGGTCCCCCAGACGACCGACCCCTCGACGGTGTTCGACGTGGGCACTCACGACGCCGTGACCGCCATCGCCGTCCAGAAGGGCGTCGCCGAGGCGTACTACCCCTCCTACGAGGACGACGTGACGCTGCTGGCGAAGCTGAACGGCACGAGCAACCTCTGGATGGGCGAACCCGACTCCGCGGTCAACTGGTCCGTCGACTACGCGGCCGAACTCGGCGCCGACGCCATCGGCTTCACGTTCTACGGCGGTTCGAACCACGAGGTCGAGATGGCCGAGGAGTTCCGGCGGGCACAGGAGCAGGCCCGCGAACACGATATGGGCGTCGTGATGTGGTCCTACCCGCGTGGGCAGGGTCTCAAAGACGACACCAGCCCGGACACTATCGCCTACGCCTCCCGTCTGGGTCTCGAACTCGGCGCCGACATCGCGAAAGTGAAGTATCCCGGCTCGGCGGACGCGATGAACTGGGCCGTCCAGAGCGCAGGCGACATGAAGGTCGTCATGAGCGGCGGGTCGAAGACGAGCGACGAGGCGTTCCTCTCGACGGTCCGTGAGGCGATGGACGCCGGCGCCAGCGGCCTCGCCGTCGGGCGCAACGTCTTCCAGCGTGAGAACCCCGAAGCCATCCTCGACGGCCTCGAAGCGGTCATCTTCGACGACGCGTCGGTCGAGGAGGCGCTGGGCGCGACGGCCGGCCTCGAAGCCAGCGACTGATGGTCGACACTGTCGACGCGATTCGTGACGCCGTCGCCGCGGCGGCGCCGGAAATCCGGGCCGGCCTCCCTGGCCGGCGGGAGGCCGCGGGCGCCGAGAACCCGTCCGGCGAGCAGCGACTGGCGGCCGACGAGTACGCCGACGAGTTACTGGAGGAGCGCCTCGGACGCATCGACGGCGTCGGCGCCTACGCCAGCGAGGAGCGCGAGAGCGTCGTCGACGCCGGCGAGGGCTACGCCATCGCGGTCGACCCCCTCGACGGCTCGTCGAACCTCAAACCAAACAACGTCATGGGGACCATCGTCGGCGTCTACGACGCGCCGCTCCCGGCGAGCGGGCGCGACCTCGTCGCCGCGGGCTACGTCCTCTACGGCCCGATCACCACGATGGCGTTCGCCCGCGAGGGTACCGTGACGGAGTATCTGATCGAGGACGGCGAGGCCACCGTTCTGAACGAGGACGTGACCCTGCCCGACGACCCGACGGTGTACGGCTTCGGCGGGCGCGTCCCCGACTGGCCCGACGACTTCGCGGCCTACGTCGACGAAATCGAGTCGGAACTCAAACTCCGCTACGGCGGCGCGATGATCGGCGACGTGAATCAGGTGCTCACCTACGGCGGCGTGTTCGCCTACCCCGCCCTCCAGTCGGCCCCGGAGGGCAAACTCCGTCTCCAGTTCGAGTGTAACCCCGTCGGCTACGTCATCGAATCGGCCGGCGGCCGGAGTTCGGACGGCACGGGATCGGTCCTCGACGTAGATCCCGAGGACCTCCACCAGCGAACCCCGGTCTATCTCGGTAACGGGCCGCTGATCGACCGGCTGGAGTCGGCGCTGGACTGACCGAGTGGCGCGGTCCGGTCGATAATCGGTCATTTACTCGGTGTATGCGGCGTATACTCACGGGGCTACTCGTTCTCTCCCCGCGTATGTCGACCGATACTGCACAGTCCCAGTCGCGGGAGACGGTCGGACCGGCCGTCGGGAGTGCGTATCTCGACGCCGTCGCGACGCGGACGACGGCGCACGCGTCGTGGCTCTGGGCCGTCGCTCTCGCGAGCCTCGTCGCCGACGGCGTCCTCACGATCTACGGTATTCGCCTCGGGCTGACCGAGGTCAACCCCGTCGCCGCGGATCTCATCGCCAGCGTGGGGGCGCTCTCCGCGCTCGCACTCCTGAAAGGCGGCGCTGTCGGCGTCGCCGTCGCCGGGTGGGTCGTGATGCCCGACGACTACCGGGGGCTGGTTCCCGCCGGTCTCGCTCTCCCGTGGGTCGTCGCGTCGGTGATGAACGTCGTCGCCGTCGGCCTCGCGCTGTAGAGCCGGATTCTGGGGCCGGGTGCGTGCTGCCGGCTGTAAGTCGATCACGATGTACGCCACCCCGAGATGGCGCCCATCTCGGAACAGTTACAGCCGGCAGTATCATTTCCTCGGCCGCCCTGCCCCCTGTATGGCCCGCCGCACCGTCCTGTTCTCGCCGGGCGACCGCCCCGACATGTGCCGGAAGGCGCCGTCGACCGGTGCCGACACCGTCGTCTTCGACCTCGAAGACGCCGTCGCGCCGGCGCGGAAGGCCGAGGCACGGGCGGCCGTTGCGGACCTCCTCACCGATCCCGACTTCGACCCCGCCGTCGAGGTGGCGGTCCGCGTCGCCGCCGACGCCGACGCTGCGGCGACTGATCTCGACGCGGTGGCGGACGCCAACCGTCTCGATGCGGTGATGGTTCCGAAAGCGAACGCCGACAGCGTCGCGCGTGTGGCCGACTTGTGTTCCCACCCCATCCTCGCGCTGATCGAGACGGCGGCCGGCGTCCTCGACGCCCGCGAGGTGGCGACCGTCCCAGCCGTCGACGCCCTGTGTTTCGGCGCGGAGGATCTCGCGGCCGACCTCGGTGCGACCCGGACCGACGAGGGAACCGAAGTGCTGTACGCCCGCGAACACGTCGTGCTGTCGGCGCGGGCGGCGGGCGTCGACGCCGTGGATACGGTCTATACGGACCTCGACGACCACGAGGGCTTGCGTGCCGAAACTCGATTCGCGGCGACGCTCGGGTACGACGGAAAGATGGTCGTCCACCCCGCACAGGTGGACGTGGTTCACGACGCCCTCGCGCCCGACGCGGAGGCGGTGGCGTGGGCGCGTCGCGTCCTCGACGCCCGCGACGACGCCGACGGTCGCGGCGTCTTCGAAGTGGACGGCGAGATGATCGACGCACCGCTGATCGCTCGTGCCGAGCGAATTCTGGAGCGGGTTCCGGACGACGAATGAGACCTACCGCTGTCGAAAAGCCTGTATCCCCGGAAGGCGAACCCACCCTGGAATGGCGGACATCAATCCGTTCGAGAGCCTCCAGGAACAGATCGACGACGCGGCGGCCTACTCCGACGTGGACGGTGACGTGATCGAGCGGCTCAAACACCCCGAGCGCGTGCTGTCGACGACCCTCTCGGTCGACATGGACGACGGCTCCATCGAGCAGTTTCGCGCCTACCGCTCCCAGTTCAACGGTGATCGGGGGCCGTACAAGGGTGGCATCCGCTACCACCCCAACGTCACCCGCGACGAGGTGAAGGCGCTCTCGGGGTGGATGGTGTACAAGTGCGCCGTGGTCGACATCCCCTACGGCGGCGCGAAAGGCGGCATCGCGTTCGATCCCCGTCAGTATTCGGAGGGCGAACTCGAACGGATCACGCGCTCCTTCGCGGCCGAACTTCGGCCGATCATCGGTGCGGACCGCGACATCCCCGCCCCGGACGTGAACACCGGGCAGCGGGAGATGAACTGGATCAAGGACACCTACGAGACGCTAGAGCGGACGACGGAACCCGGCGTGGTCACCGGCAAGGCGCCCTCTTCTGGCGGCAGTGCCGGCCGAGTCGAGGCGACGGGCCGATCCGTGATGCTCACCGCGCGCGAGGCCTTCGCCTACCTCGGCAGCGGTATCGAGGGCGCGACGGTCGCCGTGCAGGGCTTCGGCAACGCCGGGTCGGTCGCCGCGCAGTTGCTCGCCGATCAGGGCGCCACCGTCGTCGCCGTCAGCGACTCGCAGGGCGGCGTCTACGCCGCTGACGGCCTCGACGTGGCCGCGGTGAAAGCGCACAAGCGCGAGACGGGATCGGTCGTCGGCTACGCCGACGCGGAGGCGGAACTGACGAACGAGGAACTGCTCACTGCCGAGGTGGACCTGCTGGTGCCGGCGGCACTGGAGAACGCCGTCGACGCCGACATCGCTCGCGACGTACAGGCGGACGTGATCGTCGAGGCGGCGAACGGTCCGTTGACGCCCAACGCCGACGACGTGCTCACCGACCGCGACGTGTACGTCTTCCCCGACATTCTGGCGAACGCGGGCGGCGTCACCGTCTCCTACTTCGAGTGGGTGCAGAACCGCCAGCGCTTCTCGTGGACCGAGGAGCGCGTCAACGACGAACTCGAACGGATCATCACCGACGCGTTCGACCGACTGGTCGACACGTTCGAGGACTACGACGTGCCGAACTTCCGGACGGCGGCGTACGTCGTCGCCATCGAGCGGGTGGCGGACGCGTTCGACGACAGCGGGAACTGGCCCTGAACTGGGGCGGCGGTTAAAAATCCCCGAATAACACGGGACCGAACTTAGCCAGCTGGCCGTCAGATATGTGTGTGACAATGTCACTCTCGTCCCGCGCGACGGTCGCGTCGCGTGGACCGTGACATCGTCGTTCGATTCACAACGGGGGCACACATGACGAAAAAACTCGACCGACGAACGTTCGTTCGACTGGCCGGCGCCGGCGCCGTAGCGAGTACCGCTGGCTGTGGTTCCGACGGGTCGGGAGACGGCACCGACACGGCGGCAGCCACGGAGACGGCGACGGCCACGGAGACTACGACGGAGACGGCGACGGAGACGCCGGCGGCAGAAACGTACGAATTCTTCGACGCGGCGCAAGCCGCCGTCGTCTCGACCCTCGTCGACCGGTTGCTACCCGGGAGCGACGACCGGCCGTCTGCGACGGAGCTTTCGGTCGTCAGGTACATCGACCGCGCCCTCCAGCGGGAGCCATTCTACGAGACGGCACACGACGACCGCCGGTTCCAGTCGGCTTACGAGGACGGCATCGCTCGCCTCCAAGACACCGCCCAGCAACTGTTCGACCGGCCGGTGACCGACCTCGACGAGTCGGAGGTCGACGACCTGCTCTCGCAGATCCAGGAGCGGTCGGCGCCGGGGTGGGAGGACATTCCCACCCCGAGCCCCGTCACGATGACTATCCCGTCGACCGCCTTCGTCTCGCTCCTCCGGGATCACGCCGTCGAGGGCTACTACGCCCAGCCGAAGTACGGCGGGAACGTCGACCTGGGTGGCTGGCGCCAGGCAAGGTACGTCGGTCCCTTCATTGAAGGCTACACGCCCGACGAACTCAAGCCGCCGTGGAAGTCGTTCGACGAACACGAAGCGGCGAAGACGCGGCCGCCGGATCTGTACGGCGAGTTCGAGGGCGGGGGTGAGTCCTGATGCCCGACGCCGAGGTGATCGTGGTCGGACTGGGCGCCGCGGGCGGCGTCGTCGCCAGCGAACTCGTCGCCGAGGGGATGGACGTGATCGGCATCGAGGCCGGACCGATGCCGGGGACACACGATCAGGACGAACTCCGGAACGTGATCAACGCGCGCCTGAGCAACACCGTCCACGACACGCCGGAGCGGTACCGCCAGTACGACGACACGGGCGCGACTGCGGGCAACACGGGCAAGTTCAACCTCTACGGCCGCTGTGTCGGCGGCAGTAGCGTCCACTACTGCGGCGTGATGTGGAGGCTCCTCCCCGAACACTTCAACATGAAATCGGAGTTCGGAGAGCTCGACGGTGCGAATATGGCCGACTGGCCGGTCGACTACGGGGACATGGCGCCGTACTACGAGCGCGCCGAGCAGGAAATCGGCATCTGTGGTCCCGACGGCGGCCAGCCGACCCACCCCGACTCGTGGTCGTATCCGATGGACCCCGTCCCCGAATCGCGGAGCGGGGAACTCCTGGCCGGCGGCGCCGACGAACTCGGCTACGAGGCGTTCCCCTCGCCACAGGCGGTCCTGACCGAGCAGTACGACGGGCGGCCGTCCTGCACGTACTGTGGCCACTGCTGTTTCTACGGCTGTTACGTCCGAGGGGCGAAATCCAACTCGCTCGTGGCGAAACTGTCGTCGGTGATCAACGCCGACAACTTCGACCTCCGGGACGAGTGTCTCGCGAAGCGTGTCCTCGTCGACGGCGAGGGACAGGTCACCGGCGTCCGATACGTGGACAAGGCTGACGGCACGGAACACGACATCACCGCGGACGCCGTCGTCGTCAGCGGGAACTCCATCGAGACGCCCCGACTGTTGCTCAACTCGGCGTCCGAACACCATCCCGACGGGCTGGCGAACAGCAGCGGACAGGTCGGCCGGAACCTGATGTTCCACATGGACTACACCCAGATCTTCGCCAAATTCGACGAGCCGACCAAGCAGAACCGGGGCACCTGGAGCAACAAGGCCGTCGACGACTTCATCCTCTCGAACCGTATCGACGAGGACGTCGACTTCGTCACGGGGAGCAACCTCCAGCTGGCGTCGATCAACGCCCCGATGCTGTACGGCGGGAACTGGAAACAGCTGTACGCCGGCGGGAAGACCCCGCCGAACACGCCGACCTGGGGTGACGGCTTCATGGAGGAGATGGGCGACTTCGAGAACCTCGTCTGGGTGTGGGCGCCCGTCGAGGACGTTCCCCGAGAGCGCAACCGAGTCCGTCCCGATCCGAACAACCGGGACGAGTGGGGAATCCCCGGCGTCGACGTGACGTTCGAGAACCACCCGCAGGATTTCAAGGCGCAGTCGTACGTCGTCGAGCGGTGCAAAGAGATCTTCGAGGCCGCGGGCGCGTCCGAGGTCTGGAGCGCCGGCACCGGCGTCCACCACCGCGGGAGTTCCCACCTGATGGGCACCTGTCGGATGGGGACCGAC
Organism: Haloplanus aerogenes; assembly: GCF_003856835.1. NCBI lineage: Archaea > Methanobacteriati > Methanobacteriota > Halobacteria > Halobacteriales > Haloferacaceae > Haloplanus > Haloplanus aerogenes. The sequence goes on along the minus strand of NZ_CP034145.1, from coordinate 1,972,819 downwards.
CCCGCCACGTCCGTCGTTGACAGTTACGGCCGCGCCCACGACGTGGACAACCTGTTCGTCGTCGACGGGAGCCCGTTCGTCACGTCCGCGGGGTACAACCCAACCGAGACGATCTACGCTCTCGCCTTCCGTACCGCCGAGGAAATCGCGACCGAGTGGGTCTGAGCGACCCACCTCGCGAACGTTAATGACCGATGCACGACAACGTTCGACCATGACCACGGGCCTTCGGGCGGAGCTACGCATCGACGCGGCCGCGGAGTGTCCCGTGGCCGCGTTCTCGGAGCGTGCCGGGGCCGAGTTCCGCGACGTGACGTGGACCGGCGACGGCGGGACGGTCGTCGAAGAGTTCCGCGGCGACGCGTCCGACGCCGATCCGCCGGACGTCGACCGCGTGTTCGAGTACCGAAACGAGTCGGTCTATCAGATCGAACGCACCGGGGACGGGCGGTGTCCTTGCGAGGTGATAGAGGGGCTCAACGTCCCGACCGGTGACGTGCGCGCCGCCGACGGATCGCTGTACGTGACGGTGCATCTCCCGTCTGCCGACCGCGTCCGCGAGGTGATCGAGCGGCTGCACGACCGCGGATTCGACGCGTCGGTCCAAGGACTGTGTCGGACCGTCGGCGCCGCCGACGAGAGCGCCGCAACGTTCGTCGACCGCGACACGCTGACCGAACGACAGGCGGAAGTCGTCGAGACGGCCTACGAGATGGGCTACTTCGAGTATCCGCGAGCGACCAACGCCGAACGGGTGGCCGCGGAACTCGACATCCACCCGTCGACGCTGGCGGAACACCTCGCGACGGCACAGGCGAAACTCCTCGATCAGATCGTGGGATGAGCGCGGCGGTCCTCGGACGCCGACCCCGCACCACCGGAACCGAGATGCCGAGGGATTCAAGACGCCACGGGTGGCTCACACACGTAATGTTGCAGGACCACCTCATCAGCGCGGCCCACCTCTCTCGGGACGACATCGAGGCGGTGCTCGACCACGCGGCGGCGGTCGACGCCGACCCCGACCTCGTCCGGGACCGGCACGCCGGGCGCGTGCTCGCGCTGTGTTTCTTCGAGCCGAGTACGCGGACGAAGATGAGTTTCGAGTCGGCCATGAAGCGCCTCGGCGGCGAGACCATCGACATGGGATCCGTCGAGTCGTCGTCGGTAAAGAAAGGGGAGAGCCTCGCGGACACGGTACGGGTGATCGAAGGCTACGCCGACGCGATGGTCCTCCGGCACCCGAGCGAGGGCTCCGCGAAACTCGCCTCGGAGTTCGTGGACGTTCCCCTCGTCAACGCCGGCGACGGCGCTGGCCAGCACCCGAGCCAGACCTTGCTGGACCTCTACACCATCCGCGAGAACGCCGGCCTCGACGACATCACCATCGGGATCATGGGCGACCTGAAGTACGGCCGGACGGTCCACTCGCTGGCACAGGCACTCACCAATTTCGACGTGCGCCAGCACTTCATCAGCCCCGAGAGCCTGCGCCTGCCCCGGAACGTCCGCTACGACCTGCACGAAGCGGGCGCGCAGGTGCGCGAACACACCGACCTCGACGAGGTGCTCCCCGAACTCGACGTACTCTACGTCACGCGCATCCAGCGAGAGCGCTTCCCCGAAGAACGGGAGTACCTCGAAGTCGCCGGCGAGTACCGCATCGACAACGAGGTGCTTTCGGACGCCTCCGACGACCTGACGGTGATGCACCCGCTCCCGCGCGTCGACGAAATCGCGCCGGAGGTGGACGAGACGAAGCGTGCGAAGTACTTCGAACAGGCGCACAACGGCGTCCCCGTTCGGATGGCCCTGCTCGACATTCTCCTCGGAGGGAACGAATGACCGACAAAGAACTCCGCGTCAGCAAGATTCGCGACGGCACCGTCATCGACCACGTCACCGCCGGGCAGGCGCTCAACGTCCTCGCCATCCTCGGTATCGACGGCAGCGGCGGTGAGAGTGTCAGCATCGGCATGAACGTCCCCAGCGACAAGGTGGGCCAGAAGGACGTGGTGAAGGTGGAGGGGCGCGAACTCAGCCAGTCCGAGGTGGACGTGCTCTCGCTGATCGCCCCCGAGGCGACGATCAACATCATCCGCGATTTCGACGTCATAGAGAAGAATCGCGTGGAGCGAACCGACACCGTCCGGGGCATCCTCGTCTGCCCCAACCGCAACTGCATCACGAACGCCGACGAACCCGTCCGGACGGAGTTCGAAGTGCTTGACGACGGCGTTCGGTGCGCGTACTGCGACACCATCATCCGTGAACACGACGTGGCCGAACACATCGACGCACGGGGAGCAGGCGAAACCGCTTTGTGACCGGTGGCCCAACGAGTGCCCATGTCAGGGAAAACGAAGTTCATCCTGGTGCTCGCACTGATCGCAATCGGCTACGTCCTGCTCTCCGGCGACAAGGAACCGGTCGAAGTGGACGTGGACGAGTAGCTACGGACTCGCCGACAAGCACAGCGCCCTCCAACCGTCATTCTTAGGCGTCACACCCTCTTACCGACGGGTATGTACGGCGTCGTCACCCGCAACGCCGAGGAACTGGAGTGGTCGGCGTTCGACGCCGGCTTCTACGAGGTGAAAGACGTGACCGGCCGCGCGGCGGCGCCGCTCGCGACCGGCGTCAACATGGTCTCCCTGTTCGGTGACAACGCCGCCGTCGGTGACGACCCCGCCCTCGCCGCCGTCGACGCCGAGGGTCGCCCCGCGACCCGCGAGCGCCCCTACTTCGACTGGTCGTACGTCTGCCCCACACACGAGCGCTACCGCGAGGGCTTGCTGGAGATCGTCGACGACTGCGTGGCCGAACGGGCGGATCTCCGTCTCGACGACGTTGGCTTCCCCCGCGACGGCTACTGTCGCTGTGATCGCTGTGACCGCCTGTTCGCGGCGAGCGAGTTCGACGACCGCGCAGACTGGCGAGCGTCGGTCGTCACCGACTTCGTGACGGACGTGCGCGAGCGCGTGCCCGGCGACCTCTATCTCACCCTGTATCCCGACCCCTACCCCGGCCACCTCCGGACACGGAGCGGCGTCGATATCGAGGCGCTCGCGCCCCTCGTCGACGAGTTCGTCGTCCCGCTGTACGACACCGCGTACGGGACGACCTACTGGCTGGAAGTGATCGGAAAGGGGTTCGAGAGCCGGCTGGCGGACGTGGACACCCGCCTAGGCATCGAACTCTACGCCGTCGAGGTGGACGTCGACGCTCTCGCGCACGCGACGGAGGTCGCGGAGGCGTACGCCGACGCCGTCTACTTCGGCTACGACGCGAGCAACGCCGTGGCGACGATCCGGCGCCTGCGGGCCGACCGGCAGGAGGGCGTCAGCCACGGCGATACCTAGAGCGGCCCGTACGAGAGCGCCCAGATCACCACGAAGCCGGCACAGAACACGAGGACTGCGAACAGTGCGAGTACGTAGAGCATCCGCCCCGTCGTCATGGCGGCGCTACGGATGCGTGTGGTATAGTTTCCACGGTGCCGTGGGGGTCAAAACAGCCCGTCGAAGGCGGCGCCGGCGACGCCCGGCCCGGCGGGGACGGTCACCGATCCCGCCTCGACGGGGGCCGGATCGGGCGCCAGATCCTCGTCAAGCGCGTCGCCAGTCGCCAGCCCACAGGGGCGCACGTCGGGAATCGCGGCGGCGACGTGGACGGCCGCCGTCCGCGCCGGCGCGGCGTCGACGGTGGTGGTCACGACGGGATCGACGCCCGCCCGCCGTGCCCGCCGCGCGACGGCGTGGGCGCGTGCCGGACCGCCGAGCGCCATCGGCTTCAGGATCAGTACGTCCGCGGCGTCCGCGTCGAACACGTCGTCTACCCCCACCGCTGCCAGCGTCTCGTCGAGCGCGATGGCGACGCCACGACTCCGCAGCGTGGCGTGTCCCGACAGGTCGTCCGCGGCGAGTGGCTGTTCGAGGTAGGCGAGGTCGAGCGACGCGAACGCGTCGACCGCCGTGCGCGCCGTCTCGCGGGCCCATGCACCGTTGGCGTCGGCGCGGAGCGTCACGTCGGGGCCGACCGCCTCGCGGACCACGCGCAGGCGTGTCACGTCGCGATCCAGCTTGCCGGCGCCGACCTTCACCTTCAGGCAGGAGAAGCCGGCGTCGACGGCCGCCTGTGCCGCGTCGGCCGTCTCCTCGGGGGACGCGTCGCCAATCGTTGCGTTGACGGGAACGCGAGCGGCTGGGTCGTCGGTGAGCAACGCAGCGAGTGGGCGGCCCTCGCGCCGTCCGAGGGCATCGAGGGCGGCGGATTCGACGGCGTGCCGGGCCGCAGGCGCGTCGGCGAGAGCGTCGGTCAGGGTCGTCGTCGCCGCGGCCAATGGCTCACGCGGCGACGCCGCGGCGGCGGCGAGGAGCGTGTCGGCGCCGGCGTCCGCCACCACGTCCAGTGCCGTCCGGCAGTTCGCGAGCGACTCGGTCCAGCCCGGGAGCGGCGTCGCCTCGCCGACGCCCCGGACGCCGTCGGCCGTGATCCGGACGAGGTCGCCCTCGCGCCGGCTGATCGTCCCGTTCGCAGTGGTGAGGGGCCGCGCGAGGTCGAGCGTGAACGGGCGGCGGTCGATCACAGTCCCACGGCGAGACCCACGGCGAACAGGCCGGCGTGGGCGGCGAGCAGTTTGCCGGTGCGTTCGAGTGCGGGGTTGAGCGCGTCGCCGTCGGTCCGGGTGCAGACGGTGCGCGAGACGGCGACGGAGAGCGGGATCGTCAGGAGCGGGAGGCAGACGACGACCGACGCCGGGCCGGCCAGCCACAGGCCGACCGGCACGAGATAGGCGAGTGCGAGGAGCGCGACGTACTGGACGCGGCTCCAGCGGTAGCCGATGCGGACCGCGAGCGTCCGTTTCCCCGTCGCCGCGTCCGTCTCCAGGTCGCGGACGTTGTTCACGACGAGGATGTTCGTCGAGATAGCGGCGACGGGGAGGCTGGCGACGAGAGCGATGGGCGGCAAGGTGCCGGGCGGAATCGTGAGCGGCAGGGGCCCGGCGAGGACGGCGGCCGCCTGCACGTAGTAGGTGCCGGCGACGGCGACGACGCCGAAAAACAGGAAGACGAACACGTCGCCGAGGCCGTGGTAGCCGAGCGGGTAGGGGCCGCCGGTGTAGGCGAGGCCGGCCACCACGGAGAGGAGGCCGACGATCAGGATGGGGAGGCCGCCGACGTACACTAGCGTCGTGCCGACGAGGACGGCGGCGGCGAAGGTGAGGTAGGTAGCCCGTTTCACCGCTTCGGGAGCGATGAGCCCCGACTGCGTGACGCGGGTGAACCCCTCGCGGTCCTCGGTGTCGGCACCCTTGACGGCGTCGTAGTAGTCGTTGGCGAAATTGGTGCCGATCTGGATGAGGGCAGCGCCGACGAAGGCCGCGAGCGCGGCGAGTGCGTGGTCGACGCCGCGGCCGACGGCGAGGCCGGTGCCGACGGCGACGGGCGCAGCCGCGGCCGGGAGCGTCTGCGGACGCGCGGCCATCAGCCACGCCTTCGAGCGACTGATCTCCTGTGCGCTCATTATCCGCTCGTCGGGACTCCAGCGTCGTAAAGGTCGTCGATCCAGCGCCGCCTCACCACACGACGGCGAACAGGAGCCGGAAGGTGAGATACGCGCCGACCGTCGAGAGCAGCGGCACCACGTTCTGCATGAGGACGACCCGGCCCGTCGTCTCGGGGTTGAACAGTTCGGCGGCGCTGGGCGTCTCGGCCGGGTCCTCCTCGCCGATCCCTGGCGCCTCCTCACCGGGTTCCTCGGCTGTCAGGGCGCCGACGGAGACGTTCGGTTTCTTTTTGCCGCGCACCCCTTCGGAGACGGTGATCGACCGGGTGGCCCGCCCCCACCCCAGCCCGACGATGGACATGGTCGCGATGATGACGAAGGAGGCGGGGATGCCGATGGCGGAGAGGCCGATGACGATGCCGGAGGAGATGACGGCGACGACGATGGCCGCGGTGAGCGGCAGGTCAGTGATGTCGTTGCCGAGGGTGTCGAGGGTGCGGCGGGCGATGGTGAGCGCGCCGATCGCGACGGACCCACACCCGAGCAGGATCAGGAGGTTCAGGTCGACGCCGGCACCGTACAGCGGCGCGATAGCGTTGGCGATGTTCGAGGTGCCGGAAGAGAACGCCATCAGACAGCCGATGCTGATGACGACGACCGACCCGACGACCTCTCGGCGGGTGGTGTTCGGGCCGGCCGTCGGCTGTGGGATCGACCCGGATCGATCGAGGGTCAGGAGCGCCCCGTCGGTCTGTTCGATGGCGACCCAGCGGTTGATCGTCGGGTAGAAGTAGCGGCCGACGACGCCCGAGACCCAGAAGCCGACGAGGGGGGCGACGATCCACCAGACCGCGATTTCGCCCATGACGACCCAGTTGAGTTCGCCGGCGGCGACGCCGAGGCCGGCGATGGCTCCCACTGCCGTCATCGACGTGGACGCCGGCACGCCGGCGTAGTTGCCGATGAAGAGCGCGCCGCCGATGAAAAAGAGGACGACGATGCTCGTTTCGACGGTGAAGATGCCGGGATCCGTCACCAGTTCGCGCCCCAGCGTGTTCACCACGCGCCGACCGATGGTCCACGCACCCACGAAGAAGAAGACGGACATGAGCGCCCCGGCGAACAGTTTGGACATGACGCCGGCGCCGACTGCCGGGCCGAACGCGGGGCCGGTGTTCGAGCCGCCGATGTTGAACCCGACGAACAGCGCGACGGCGAAGCCGACGAGCAGGAAGGCGCCGATCATGCGTGGTCGTCGTGAGTCGTCCGTGGATCGGTCGTCGACACACCGCTCATCGCTTCGCCTCGTCGGTGTCGTCGTCTTCGGTCGTTAGTTCGCGCTGCATATCGTCGATTTCGTCGGTTCGTGGACGGCGATCGACGCGCTGGTTCACCTGCTCCAACTGCTCGATGATGTCGTTCATCTCGTCGGAGATGGTACGTTCGACGTTTTCGGTAACTTCCTCGGTGACCGTCTGTTCGACCTTCTCGGTGACTTCCTCGGTAACTTCTTCGGTGACCGTCTGTTCGACGCTCTCGGTCACCTCTTCGGTCACCTCTTCGGTGAGCGTCTCTTCGACTTTCTCGGTGACTTCGCGGCTCATCCACTCGGGATCGAACCGGGCCATCTTCCACACGACGTGAATCGCGTACGAGACGAGCGTCCCGATACCGAACGCGACGCCGACGCCCGTGCCGACGAGAAGAATGAGCGCCACGGAGAGCAGGATGACCACGCCGTACGCCAAGTCGACGAAGAAGTCAACGCGATTCGGATTCATAGATCACCACGTACTCTGATTTGAGTCCCCGGACATATACTACCTCCTGTTCGCGCCCACGTCCGCGGCCTCAGTAGTGCCACGGCACGTCCGAGAAGTCCGGCTCCCGCCCGTCGAGGAAGGCGTCCCGGCCCTCGCTCGCCTCGTCGGTCATGTACGCGAGCCGGGTCGCCTCCCCCGAGAACACCTGCTGGCCGACCATGCCGTCGTCCGCGAGGTTGAACGCGTACTTGAGCATCCGCATGGCCGTCGGGCTCTTTCCCGTCATCGTCTCCGCCCACTCCAGCGCGGTGGTCTCTAACTCCTCGTGAGGCACCGCCTCGTTGACCATACCCATGTCGGCCGCCTCCGCGGCGTCGTAGGTCTTCCCGAGGAAGAAAATCTCGCGCGCCTTCTTCTGTCCCACCTGCCGGGCGAGGTAGGCGGACCCGAACCCGCCGTCGAAGGAGGCCACGTCGGGGTCGGTCTGGAGGAACTTCGCGTGCTCCTCGCTCGCGAGCGTCAGATCACAGATGACGTGCAGGGAGTGACCGCCGCCGACGGCCCACCCCGGAACGACGGCGACGACCGGTTTGGGCATGAAGCGAATGAGCCGCTGGACTTCGAGGATGTGGAGGCGGCCGACGGTCGGGGTGTCGGTGTCGAGTTCGGTGTCGCCGGTCTCCGCGCCGTCGTCGTCCGCGGTGTCACCCTCGTCGTCACGGTACTCGTACCCCGATTCGCCGCGGATGGCCTGATCGCCGCCGGCGGAGAACGCCCACCCACCGTCTTTCGGCGACGGGCCGTTACCGGTCAGGAGGACTGCACCCACGTCGGCCTGCTGGCGGGCGTGATCCAGCGCCGCGTAGAGTTCGTCGACGGTGCGGGGGCGGAAGGCGTTACGAACCTCGGGTCGGTCGATGGCGATACGGACCGCGGGCACGTCGTCCGCGCGGTGGTAGGTCACGTCCTCGAACGCCTCGGTGACGGCCGTCCACCGCTCGGGGTCGAAAAGCTCGGAAACCATGTCTCCGACACCGCGGGGCGCGCGCAAAAAGATTCACGTCCGTCGGTCGAGCCACCGCGCGACGGGACCGTACGGGTTGGTGACCCACGCGACGAAACACACCGTCACCGCGACGACGATACCGAGGAGGACGTTCGCCGCGATCAGCACCGAGTACGCGAGGACGACGAGGACGACGACGCCGGTCGCTATCGTCCGTTCCCGACTCATGTCGTCGAGCGGGCGGCCCGGTGAGACGTGGTGGATCAGCCACGCGAGGAAGTAGACCACGGCGGCGAGGAAGATGCCGAAGAGGACGTTCTGCGCGACGACGACGGCGTAGGCGAGGATCAGGGCGGCGAGAACGAGTCCGACTCGCTCCCAGTACGTGGAGGGCATCGCCTCTGACTGGCGGTCGGGTGTCAATAAATCCCGACTACTCGGTTCGGTTGAACGACGTATAATCTGATAGAAGTTGTGTGACACATACAGGGAGTGCAGTCAGCAGAAAGCGGGCTTCCTTCCACTCTCGCCTGAGAGGCCGAGTTTGCTCGGTGAACGGGTGATTCACTCCCTTTCGCCTACAAGCCCTGCAATCACCCCAACCACACCGACGAGCAGTCCCAGATTGACCACCAGCTGGAAACTGTTTCCGGGCTCGACGAGCCAGTAAAATCCTCCAAATGTGATCAGAACCAATGCGAACAACTCGACAATAATTGCCCGTTGAACATCCATCACTGGTGGCATAATAGGGTCTCCGTGTAATGGTTCCGACACAGCCACCGCCCCGACTCACGTGATGACAGACTCGCGCTCTGTATCTTGCACGGATATCGAACCTTCTTGTCGAACTTGTGGAACGTTCGGTGGCTCACAGTCCCAGTCCGGTACTATATTCCAACGTTCCGAATCCGGTACCCATCGACTCGGCGTCGATCGACGTGCCGCCGACGTGTCCGGCGAGTCCGGTCATCCGGAACATGAACTCGTTGTAACTCCAGTGAGATGCAAGCCGACCACCGAGTCTCGGACGGTCGAGCCAGTTTCGCGCATGGCCATAGGTTCGGGCAACGAACCGCACATAATCTCCCTCCTCGTTCTCGACGCGAACGTCGAAGTCAGGGTGCTCGCCAGTGCCTAGAAGGGGTTCGACAGTAACCGTATCGAACTCGACGTGCCCATCTTTCGATCCCCAGTTCCAGAATCCGTCTTGTCGAAGGGGTATCGTCAGGCGTTCGAGTCTGTTCGAGGAGAAGAACTTGTACCCCCGTCGGAACAGTTGTGGCCCGATAAACGGGATCAACACCGAAAACGAGGTCCCGTCCGGGAACATCGCCCATACCCACTTCCAGGGAAACAGCGGCATGTCGAAACACACGCGCTGGAAGTAACACGACCCGGAGAGCGTCTCGGGGCCGTCGGGCAGATCCACCTCCCCTTCGAACTCCATCCGGCGCCAAGCCACGACCTCGGCGCCACCCAGCGGTGTGTCGATATCCAGTGTGTGGTGTGGTGAGGTCATCTTCGAATCGAGGTCGCCCCACGCCTCGAACTCCGCCTCAACGTCGTCACCGACGACGTGGGCTCTCAGACCGATGGGACGGTCCGAGAGCGCGGCCACTTCGCTTCCGCGTCTGGTGCCGTCCTCGCGGTCTGCCCAGGCTTCGAGACGCTGATCCTTGCGAGAGAGCACCGCTTCGGCTGGTTGCCTGACGACGTGGTCGTGGACCACTTCGTCGTCGCCGGTCCAGCCGACCGTCGTCGCGTTGAATCTGTCCACACCGTCGACGACGGTGCGGTTAGCGTCCATTCCATGGGGCGGGAGGTCGTTCACACGGCTCTCGTCGCCCACACAGGCCGCTATCGAGAACATGAGCTGTTTCGGCCCGTAGCCCTCCTCGCCCTCTGGAAACAGGATGAAGAACCACCAAGATGATGACGTCCCGTTCTGTCGCTCGGGGTTTTGCCACCATATCCTCTCGAAAACGCGTCGGTGCTCAGCGAGAGTCCTGTCTGCGAACGCGTCAGTCATTGGTGTACCTCTCGCTGGACCGCTCATATAAGCCGTCCATCGGTTGCTGGACTTTCGTGGAGTATCCAACACACCGCCGCAATTTCGGTCTCCGTCGGGTACGATGCGTGCCTCCACCGACCCAATCACTCGAGTTCTGATAGTATCGAAGTGACCCACTCGCGCTCTGTATTCAGCGCGGTTTCACCAAACGATCAGCAGTGGAGGGTTTCGACAGAGCCGACTACTCGGCCAGTTCCGCGACCGTCTCCTCGACCAGTCGCTCCCGCGTCCGCTGACTCGCCTCGCCGTTGGTGCGCACGTCGATCACGTCCGTCCCCTCGCTCGCGACCGAGTCGGCGTAGGCGTCGCAGAACGCCTCGCGGTCGTCGACCGCCGTGTAGCCGAGGGCGTAGAGGTCGGCTGTGGGTTCGAAATCGAGGCCGTGCGGCGTTTTGAACGCCTCGGTGAACGGCGGATCGAACGACTCGATGGGGAGGCGATAGAAGATGCCGCCGCCGTCGTTGCCGATCAGGACGATGGTCGCGTCGACGCCGCACCGAAGTACCGACAGCAGGCCGTTGCTGTCGTGGTAGTACGCCAGATCACCGATCACGAGCGTCAGGTGGTCGGTCGTGGCGCTGCCGGCGCCGAGGGCGGTGGAGACGACGCCGTCGATGCCCGACGCGCCGCGGTTGCCGAGGACGGTGTACCCGGCCGCGGCGGGGGGCATATAGCGGTCGGCGTCGCGGACGGGGTTCGAGTTCGAGACGACGAGCGTCGCGGGTTCGGGCGCGAGGTCCGCCACGTCCGCGAGGACGGTCCCCTCGAAGTAGCCACCGGCGCCGTCGCCCGTCGCGTCCCCAACGACCTCGCGGTGGGTGCGGTCGGCGTCGGCCCAGCGTTCCCGCCAGTCGGGCGCATCGGGGCCGCCGACGAGTTCGGCGAGGCGGCCGGCCAGCCGTGACGGGTCCGCGACGACCAGATCCGTCGCCGTGAACTCCGCCTCGCGCCACGCGCCCGCGGGGTCGACGACGAACTGCCGGGCGTCGGTCCGCGCGAGGTACTTGCGGAGGCGTTTGGAGGTAGGCGAGGCGCCGATCCGCAGGACCGCGTCGGGGTCGGGCCAGTCGTCGGTCACCCGTGGATCGAGGTAGCCGTCGTAGCCGCCGACGGTGGTGGTGACGCGGGTGTGGCCGCCGAAACGGAGGCCGGAGAGGGGGTCCGCGACGATAGGGAAGCCGGTGGCGTGGGCGAGGGCGGTGACGGCCTGCGGATCGACGCCCGGCGGGTCGGCCGGACCGGCGACGATCAGGCCGCGTTCGACGGACAGCGACTCCGCCAGTCGTTGCAGGTCCCGCCGGTCGAGTTGCGGCGTCCCGGCCGTCGTCGCCACGAACGGTCGGCCGTCGTCGCGGCCGACGGCGGCGAGGGGGTCGAGGTCCGCGGGCACGTCGCCTGCGACTGGCGTCGGTTCGAGCGGTTTGCGGAACGGGCAGTTGAGGTGGACCGGTCCCGACGGGGTGCCCGTTGCTTCCGTAAGCGCCCGGGCGACGGTCGTTCGGAGCGACCGGAGTTTGCGCGCCTCGGCTTCGGGTTCGGGGAGGTCCTTGTACCACCGGACGGCGTCGCCGTAGAGTTTCTCCTGATCGACGGTCTGGTTGGCGCCGCTGTCCCGGAGTTCGGGTGGGCGGTCGGCGGTGAGAAGGAGGAGGGGGACGCGGCTCTGACTCGCCTCGATCACAGCGGGGTGGTAGTTCGCGGCGGCGGTGCCGGAGGTGCAGATCAGGGGCGTCACCGTCCCCGTTCGCCGGGCGCGGCCGAGTGCGAAGTAGGCAGCCGAGCGCTCGTCGAGGACCGAGAAGACGTGCAGGTCGTCGTGTTCCTCGACGGCCGTGACGAGCGGCGTCGAACGACTCCCGGGCGAGACGACGACGCTATCGACGCCGCCGCGCGCGAGTTCGTCGGCCAGCGCTCGCCCCCAGAGGACGTTGCGATTCGGCGCGCTCATCGCTCCAGTTCGTCGAGGATCGGCCGGTACTTGAGCTGTACTTCGTCCCACTCGCGGTCGGGGTCGGAGTCGGCGACGACGCCGACACCGGCGAAGAGCGTCGTCTTCGTCCCGCGGGAGAGCGCGGAGCGGATGGCGACGGCGAACGTGCCGTTGCCGGCGGCGTCGATCCACCCGACCGGCGCGGCGTACCAGCCCCGGTCGAACGGCTCCGTCTCACGGATGGTCGCGAGCGCTTTCTCCGGCGGCAGGCCGCCGACGGCGGGCGTCGGGTGGAGCGCCTCGACGAGGTCGAGGACGTGCGTGTCGCTGTCGAGGGTGGCGGTGATGGGCGTAAAGAGGTGCTGGACGGTCGCCAGTCGGCGGACGCGGCGCTGGCCGGCGGTGATCGTCGACGCGAACGGGTCGAGCTGTTCGCGAATGGTCTCCGCGACGAGTTCGTGTTCGTGGACGTTCTTCTCGTCGCCGAGCAGTTCCTCGGCCAGCCAGTCGTCTTCGGCGGGAGTATCGCCGCGGCCGGTCGTTCCCGCGAGCGCACCCGTGGTGACCGTCCGGCCGTGACGCGTGACGAGGCGCTCGGGCGTCGCACCGAAGAAGCCCGGACGGGGCGCGTCGCCGTCGGTCGGTTCGACGAGGAAGCGGTAGCAGTCGGGGTAGGTGTCGCCGAGGCGAGCGAGCACATCGGGCACCGAGAGCGGGCGGTCGAGCGTCACGTCGAGCGCCTGCGCGAGAACGACCTTCTGCAGGTCGCCCGCGCGGATGCGGGAGACGGCGGCGTCGACCGAGTCACACCACGCGTCCCGTGGCGTCGTTCGCGTCCGCGAGACGATGCCCGGCGGCGGACTGGGGTCTGGCACGTCGAGCGATTCGAAGCGCTCGCGCTCCGATTCGAGACGTGCCTCGACCGCCTCGGCGGTGGCGTCGGGGCCGACGGCGTTTACCGTCACCCACATCCCCCGGTCGGTGTCAGTCACCTGCACCCGCGGGAGGACGAACCGCGCGCCGGGGAAATCGGCCCACGTCTCGTCCTCGGTGCCCTCGTCGTGGAAGGCGAAGCCGCCGAACAGGCGGGGACAGGCGGCCTCGGTGCCGGCGTGGACGTCGCCGGCGCGCAACACGCGGTCGATACCGTCCTTGATCGCAGTGAAGCGGTCGCGGCCGTCGGCGGTGAGGGTCGCGGCGGCGCCGCCGGCGACCACCGTCGCCTCGTCGGGCGCTGTCCAGAACGTACGGGGGGCGGGCATGGCGTCGAGGGCGGCACGGAGCGAGGGGACCGACGCCCGAACCGATCGACTGACGAGACGCGAACCGGTCTCGTCACTTCGCGAGATACCCATTATAAACTCCCTCGGGGCGCCGTACTCTTTTACCTAACTATTAGGGGCCATCGTATCCGGCGATCCCTATCCGCTGTATCGCTCCTCGTTCCACGGGTTCGCGCTGACGGAGTAGCCACGGCGCTCCCAGAAGCCCCGCTCCGGTTCGGTCAGGAACTCGACGCCCGTCACCCACTTCGCCCCCTTGTAGGCGTACCGGTGGGGCGTCACGACGCGAACGGGGCCGCCGTGGTCGCGCGGGAGGGGGTCGCCGTCGAACTCGACGGCGAGCAACGTCTCGGGGCGCAGGCCGGCGTCGAGCGGTAAGTCGGTCGTGTAGTCGTCCGCGGCCGCGAACATGACGTGTACGGCCTCGTCGGCGACGCCGACGTGCTCCGCGAGCGTGGTGAGGGGGACGCCGGTGAACTCGCAGTCGAACTTGCTCCAGCCGGTGACACAGTGGAAGTCCTGTCGCTGCGTCTCGACGCCGAGGGCGCGAAAGTCGTCCCAGTCGAGCGTGACCGGATTCTCGACCGCACCGCGCACCGAGAGCGTCCACTCGTCGCGGTCGATCCGAGGAATATTCCCCTTCGAGAGGACCGGAAACGACTCCGTACGGTGTTGGCCGGGCGGGAGTCGCTCGTCCCCGTACTCGCGGTAGAGGCCGGTGACGTCCTTGACCATACGGACGGTGACGGCCCAACGGACGTATAGTATGGGGTCCGTGCCCGACACCCCGAGCGCAGTGGCCGACGGCCGATATCCCGCAGACATCGGCCGAATACTCGATTTCCGAACTGGAATTTGCCCTCAACAGGAATTTACTCGTATGATCAAAGGGAGAGTTGCCGAAATCGGAATCCGCCCCGCAGAATTTAAATACGCCCCTTCCAAACCGTCGGACGTTCAAATGCCGAAAGTGGAAATAACCGTCCCGGAACATCTCGAGATGCAGATCGCCCAGTTGATCGAGCAAGGGGAGTTCGTCAACCGGGAGGAGGCGATTCAGGAACTGCTCTCGACCGGGCTACGAGCCTACAAGACGAGCGGACCGATCGAGGAGGAGGAACCGGGATTCGAAGACGAGGGGATGATGGGACACGAAGACGAGTACGTTTTCTAACGTCGGGGACGGGTGGCACCGTCGGACGGTCGCGCGCCAAAGACGACGTTCGGTGTGAGAGAGAAACGCAATAATCCTTAACCGGTGTAAATTCGTACACAGCCGCATGCACAAGGAAGAACTCCTCGAACTGCACGAGCAGATGGTAGCGATCATGAACTACTTCCGAAGTCAGGAGTCGGTCGACGAGAGCATCTTCGAGCCCTACGAGTCGCTCAGTGTCGACCCGTCGCACGTTCACAAGTCGAAAAGCGAACACAAACACGCGGTGTTCGTCCTCGGCAACGCGCTGGCGACGGCGATGAGCGAAGACGAATTCTCGGACGCCGGCCGGGTCGGTAAGCGGATGGCCGAACTCGCCGAAGACGCCGAAAACAAGCTCTGAACGGCGAATCGTCCGTCTCGTTCACCACCCGCCGGTAGCCACGGGTCCGTTCCGCTGTCGCGCTGTCGCCCATCGGATTCATTACCGGTGCCCCGTGAACGAGGGGTATGCTCGGCGTTCCGGATGCGGAGACGCTCTTTCGGCTAGCGGTTCTGTGTTCCCTCCTCGGGGCGGTGGTCGCCATCCTCGCGCTCGACCGGCCCCGTGGTCGCTGGGGCGCGCACCTCCGCTCGCGGTTCGTGATGGGTCTCCCGTGGGGGACGCTCGTCTCCGCCGGCGGCGTTCTCGCGGTGTATCTGTTCGTTCAGGGTGGCTGGGCCCACTGGAACGCACCGGTCACCATCCCGTTTCGGGCGTGGTCGTACTTCTACCCGCTGGGGATGGCGACGGCCGCCTTTGCCCACTCCGGGTCGGGCCACCTGATCGGCAACCTCGTCGGGACGCTCGTCCTCGCCCCCATCGCCGAGTACGCGTGGGGGCACTTCCCCCGCGAACGCGGCGTGCAGACGTTCACGTCGCCGTTGACGAACCCGTACGTGCGAGCGTTCGTCGTGTTTCCGGCCGCCGTCGTCGCCGTCGGCCTGTTCACCGCCTTCTTCGCGCTCGGCCCCGTCATCGGCTTCTCCGGCGTCGTCTTCGCGTTCGCCGGATTCGCGCTGGTGCGGTATCCCATCGTGACCGTCGTCGCCGTCGTCGCCGGCAACACCCTGCGGACGCTCTACGGCGCGCTCCAGAACCCGACCATATCGGCCAGTGCCGGCCCCTCCTACTCCTCCCCGTGGTGGGCCGACATCGCGATTCAGGGACACGCCATCGGCCTCCTCGCCGGCTTCCTCCTCGGCGTGTGGGTGCTCCGCGGCCGTGGCGATGATCGGCCCTCGGCGGCACGCGTCGCCATCGGCGTCGTGCTGTTCGGCGTCGCGCAGTCGCTGTGGGCGGTGTACTGGTATCGCGGGGGCGAGACGTACGTCCTCTACCGGGCCGCCGGCCTCGCACTCGTGGTCCTCCTTGCCACGCTGGTCGCGGCGACGGTCGCCACGTCCGCCAGTCCATTGATTCCGGTGCCTGACCGCCCCGACGCCGTCCGGGCGGTCCCGCGGTGGCGGATCGGCGCGACGGTCCTACTCCTCTGTACGGCCGCGCTCGCCGGTCCGGCCGTCCCCGTCAACCTGACGACGACGACGAGCGACGACCTCCCGAGTCAGAGCGACCCGATCCAGGTCCGCGGGTACGAGGTGACCTACGCCGAGAACGTCCCGAACGGAATGGTGTCGATCATCGACGTGGAGGCGTTCGGCGAGACGACACAGGTCAACACGTCGGGGGTGATCGTCAGGAACCGGGAGCGGGGCATCTGGATGACCGCCGTCTCGAAAGGTCGACTCGACTTCACCGGCACGACGTTCGTCCGCGTCGGCGGCGTGGGCTGGCGGGAGACGGTTCGCGTCGAGCGCCGGGGCTGGAACGCCATCGGCGGCGGCACCGTCTACAAAGTCAACCTCGTCTACGGCGACCGGAACGTGACGGCGTTCACCTCCGCACCCGTGCAGGCCGATCCCGTGGTCGCCGGGCGGAACGTCTCCGTCGAAGCCGCCCCGGCAGGTTTCCGGCTCAACGTCTCGCTTGGCAACCGGTCCGCCACCGGTCCCATCCCCGCCGTCAACGAGACGACCTCTATCGGCGGGCTAGAGTTCACCAACTCGGACGGGCGGATCTACGCGATCAACGGCGCGACGCGGGTCCGCGTCGCTCAGGCGGAGACGTACAACTAGTCCCAGACGATCCGGAAGACTTCCGTGTCGATCTCTTTCCGGTCGGCCGCGTGGTGGTCGAACTGCCGGCCGAGGTCGAACTGCGCGGCGAAGGCGTGGGTCACCTCGCCGTCGTTGTCGTCGGCGAAGGCCTCGACGAACTCCCGACTCCCGGCGTTGTGGACGGAGTAGGACACGTCGGCGATGTCGGCGGCGGTGGCGAGAAAGGCGCGGTCGGCGTGTTCGTTGCCGTCCTGCGCCCCGAACGGTGGGTTCATGACGACCGTCGTGGGGCCGTCCGGACAGAGCGGGGCGCGCGTGGCGTCGGCCTGCACCCAGTGGATCTGCGTCCGGGTGCCGACCCGACGTTGGTTCTCGCGGGCGATCTCCAAGGCATCGCGGTCGATCTCGACGCCGACGGCTCGCTTCGGCCCGCGGAGCGCGGCGCCGAGCGTGAACATGCCCGTGCCCGCCCCCAGATCGACGACCGTCCGGCCCTCCACGTCGCCGTTCAGGTCGGCGACGTGGACGACGTGCGCCGCCAGTTCCGGCGGCGTCGGATACTGTTCGAGGGCCGCCTGCGGGTTCTCGAAGCCGGCGACGACTGCCAACTGCCCGGCGAGACCGGCTTTCGTCGCCGTCATCGCACCACCCTGCCGACCCACGGCGTCCGTCCGTGTGGCTTCTCCGTAGCGCGGGACCGTGTGGGTGTCATCCTCGTCGAATATTCTCCGGTTATACTAAAGTCTTTGTGAATGCACAGTAGTAATGTGGTCCGCCAAGCAACTCATATGACTGGCAGCCGTACGTCTGACGGGGGTCACACGCTCCACTACCCCCACTCCCCTTCTAGGACGCACAGGACCAGACACCGCGGCCTGTCTCGCGCGCCTCGTGTTCGAGCGTCGCGTAGCGGTCACGCTCCCGGAACGAGGAGTCGTAGAGGCGGGCGTAGCCACGTTCGAGCAACGCCGCGTTGAACGACCGGTCGTCGACGACGACGTACGCGAGGAGACGGTCGTAGCCGCCGCGTCTACCCGCGGCCGCATCGAACCGCAGTGTCACCCGACGGTCCGCGAGTCGCTCGACCGCGAATCCGCTCGCACGCTCACCGTACCGGCGCAGACACGACCGACCCGCCTCGGTGTCGGGAATCCCCTCGAACTCCGCGGGGTCGTTCTCGACGTGGACCTCCGGCGTGTCGACGCCGAGTAGTCGGACCGTGTCGGCACGGCCGTCGGGGAAGCGTACGTCGACGGTGTCGCCGTCGACCACGTCGGTGACGCGGACCGTCGTGCCGGACTGGGGCGTCGCCGTCGTGGCCGCGTCGGTGTCGCTACCGACGCTCACGGAGAGACACCCGGCGCTCACGGCGAGACAACAGAGTGCGACGAGAAGCCAGCGGTCGCGGCGGGGCACGTCCGTCCGTGGGCGCGATTCGGGAAAAGGCTATCCTACATCTCCGCCAGCGTCTCGATGCCGAGGAGGCCCAGACCGTTCTCGAACACCTGCGCGGTGGCCTCGGTCAGCACGAGTCGCTCGGCGGCGGCCGTCTCCGCGTCCAGCACGCGGTTCTTGTGGTAAAAGGAGTTGAACACGTGCGCCAGTTCGAGGAGGTAGTGAGCGAGCGGTGCGGCGTCGTAGCGCTCCTCACACCGGTCGAGGACGAGCGGGTAGCGACCGAGGTGGTAGATCAGATCGTAGTCGGTGTCGTTGAACGCCGCGGGGTCGATGTCCGCTACCGCCGGGACCGACTCCGCCGCGTCGAGGATGCTGTACGCCCGCGTCGTCGCGTACTGGACGTACGGGCCCGTATCCCCCTCCAGCGACACCGCCTCGTCGATGTCGAAGGTGATATCTTTCCCGCGGTTCGCGCCCACCATCCCGTATTTGACCGTGGCGAGCGCGATCTTCCGCGCGATGGCCTCGACCTCCTCCTCGGCGACGTTGCGCCCCTTCTCGCGGACGATATCGCGGGCGCGTTCGTCGGCGGCATCGAGCACCTCCCGGACCGTGACGATCTGGCCCCCGCGGGTCGACATGCTCCCCTCGGGCAGGCTGATCATCCCGTAGTCGATGTGTTCGAGGTGGATGTCGGCGTAGCCCATCTTCCGCGCCGCGACGAACAACTGCTGGAAGTACCGATTCTGCTCGCTCGCGACGACGTACACCGACTGGTCGGCGTCGAACTCCCGGATCCGGTACTCGATGGTCGCCAGGTCGCGCGTGCCGTAGACCGTCGAGCCGTCCGACTTGACGATGTAGAAGGCGTCGAAGTCGGCGTCCTCGACAGAGCCGGCCTCGTCGAGCATCTCGCGGGCACGATCCAGCGACGGGTCCACGTCGGCCGTCTCCGGATCGCCGGCGTCGTCGTAGTCGTCGTCGTAGATGGGGATGAACACCGACTCGTCCGGGCCACGCATCGCCACGTCTTCGTCCAGCGCCTTCTCGACGACGGCGTCCGTCCACCCCTCGCGAGCGTAGAAGCTCTCGCCAAGCCAGCAGTCGAAGTCGACGCCGAGTTCGGCGTAGATGGCTTCGAAGCGCTCGATGCTCGCCTCGCGGAACCGCTCCCAGCGCTCGACGGCCGCCTCGTCACCGCGTTCGAGCCGGGCGAACCACTCCTTGCCCTGTGCCGTGTGGTACGCGCGTTCCTCCTCGATGGCAGCCTCGAACCCGTCGGTCAGCGCGCCGAACTCCGACACGTCCTCCAGCATACCGTCCCGCTGTTCGAACTGCTGGTAGAGGTGGAGCAGGTGGGCGATGGGATCGTCCTCGAACGCGTCCTCGTCGCCGAACTCGACGTACTCGTGGAGCAGGTTGCCGAACTGCGTTCCCCAGTCCCCGAGGTGGTTGTCGCGGGTCACGTCGTGGCCGCGCTCCTCCAGAATATTCATCAGCGCGTCGCTGAGGATGGTGTTTCGCAGGTGACCGACGTGGAGCGGTTTGGCGATGTTCGGCGAGGACACGTCCGCGATTATGGTGTCGGGATCGGCGAGGTCGCGCGAGCCGTAGTCCATCCCCCCGTCACCGATCTCCGAGAGCGTCAGGCGAGCCATCGCTGCCGCGTCGAGGTGGTAGTTGATGTGGCCGTTCTCGACGGAGACCGACGCGACGCCCTCGGGCAACCCGTGGGCGCGGTGGGCGTCCGCGATGGCTTCGGCGACTTCCATCGGATTCTCGCCGGCAGCAGCGCCAATGGCAAACGAGAGTGCAGACGAGAACTCTCCTTTCTCCTCGTCGTCGAAGTCCTCCAGTTCGACGGCCGAGGCGTCGACCGCGTGGTCGTAGCCCGCCTCGTTGACCGCGACGCGGAGCCCCTCGACGAGCCCGCGTCTCGTAGATGAGAGCATTCTTGCTCCGTCCTCACCCCTACGCCTGCATAAACCTCACTACACGCGGGCGTGGGGACTCGTACTGTCGGCTGTACCTGTATCGACTTACAGCCGGCAGTGTCACGTGTGTCGCCGCGGCGGGTTCTCGGCGACGTACTCGTCGAGCAACTCGCGGGCGCGCCACAGGTGTCGCGCACGCTCTTCGTGGGTCCCTTCCGCGATACGCCGGAGTTTGTAGCGCAGGCGACAGAGGGTCCCCGGATCGAGCGGGTGGTCCTCGTGTCGGGTGCGCTCCCAGAAGCTCGCCGCGAGCTGATCCAACCGCTCTTCTTCGCCCGTGTCCGGTGGCGCTTCGATGGCTTTCAGGAGCTGTCTGTTCACCTCACGGAGCGTTCTCATGCACCCACCTTGGCGCTCAATGTAAAAATAGGTTGAGTCGACGGTGCGCTCGCTCGTCGTCGGCAGAACCGTCGCGACGGTTCAGAGCTGGTCGACGATCTCGTTGGCGAACGTCGTCATCGCTCGCTCCGGATCGTCGGCTTGGAGACTGACGATGACGTGATCGAGTCCGTACTCCTCCAGCCGTCGAAAGTACGTCCGAAACCAATCGACGCCAGCGCGATAGCCGAGATGGAGGTGTTCGGGATCTGCCGTCGGGTCGTCCACGAGTTCGACCCGAACCGCGATCACGAACGGCTTGTCGCCAGCGAGCGCTCGCCACTCGTCGAGATAGGTCTGCAGGGTGTCGTCGGGGAGGTGGTAAAACAGCCAGCCGTCGCCGTGCTCGGCGATCCACTCGATAGACTGCCGCGCGTGCCCGGTGGGCAGGAGCGGGAGCGTGTCGGTCGTCGGCTTCGGGAGCACGTCTAACTCACCATCGAGTTGGCCCCACGAACCGTCGAGCGTCGGATAGTCCTCGCGCCAGAGCGTTCGCAACGCGTCGACGCTCTCGCGGACCAACTGTCCACGCTCGTCGGGATCGACACCGAACGCGGGATATTCCGGGTCTCGGTCACCGGAGGCGACGCCGAGGACGAGCCGACCGTCCGAGAGCCGATCGACCGTCGCGGCCGCCTTCGCGACGTGAATCGGATGCCGGAGCGTGAGGACGACGCTCGCGGTTCCGAGGGCGATTTCTTCCGTCTCAGCGGCCAGATACGAGAGCAACGGCCACGTGTCGAACGCGCCGCCGGCGTCACCGAACCGCGGCCAGTACGTCGGCACGTCCCGCACCCACAGTCCGTCGAAGCCGACCGATTCGGCGTGTCTCGCGAGGCGCAGTTCGTCCTCGACGACCGGTGTCGCCTCTCGCTCACCCGTGAGCGGAAAACTGACTCCGAACGAGAGCCCCGACCCGTCGAACAACCGTCGATAGCCGTCCGTCTCGTGATCGGCTCCAGTCATGGGTGTGCTTCTCGGTCGAGACACATCTGCACTCGGATTGGAGTCGACCACCGGTCGGCGCGGCTTCGTGGCGAACGCCAGTCACGCGGCGGGACCGGGAGACGCCAGCCTGCCCCCCAGTAACCATTTCAAAGTCCGGCCTCACGTCGAACACGGACTGGACGGAACGCATGGCACACGACGACCCACACAATCTGGAACGATTCGTCGAGGCACAGGATCCGGTCATAGACGAGGTGAAGCGGGAACTGCGGTCCGGACGCAAGCGAACCCACTGGATGTGGTTCGTCTTCCCACAGATGGCCGGGCTCGGTCGCAGCGAGATGTCCCGGCGCTACGCAATCTCGTCGCGGGACGAAGCCGAGGCGTACCTGCGTCACGCGATACTTGGACCACGCCTGCGCGACTGCACGGAGATCGTGAACGCTGTGGACGGACGCTCGGCGACCGAGATTTTCGGATCACCGGACGACCTGAAGTTTCGTTCCTCCATGACTCTCTTCGATGCGGTTGCGGACGATCCGACGCCGTTCAGCACCGCCTTACAACAGTATTACGACGGCGACCCCGATCCGAAGACGCTGGAGTTGCTCGGAGATGCCTGAGGAGGGGACGCGCTCACTTCGCTTCGCTCGTTCGCTGCTCAAATCTCCGCGAGACGCGACACTTTCAGCGGACACTCCTCGCTCTGCTCGTCGCGTTGCGCTGAAAGGAACGTCCCGACGGAGTCCCACGCGAACGGACGTGATCGTGGGGCACGTCGGGTCGTGAGTGGAACGAACGTCCCGACGGAGATTTGAACTCCGGTCCCTGGCTCCGGAAGCCAAGAGGATAGTCCACTACCCTATCGGGACTTGCGTTCCGGGGTTGGCCGGAACGACGTATATACCTATTGATCGGGGGCGAACGGCGGCGTGGTCGGCGGACGGAAGTGGGGAGGCAGACCGCCGATTCCGAGGCCGAAGCAGCGACGTACATATCTACTCTCGTCCTCTGTCGGCGAGCGAGGTGGCAGTACTGTACGACGAGGGCTGATTCGCCCCGCCGCGATCGACGCCGCAGGAGTGCTCGCCGTCGACCGTCGTTGCGTAGACCGCGGTGTGTCCGTGCCACCCGTCGGGTGACGAGGATGTGGGCCCTCAGCCGCTGGCCGTCGCGGTGGTGTTGCCCTGTACGACACGCACCGTCTCGTTGCCGTAGACTTCGAGCGTCTCGATGACGGTTCCGTTCGGCGCCACTCGCTGGACGACGATGGTCGGTGTCCGATCCCCCGGTGCGGGTTCGTCGTCTCGCCCCGTAGCGACGGGGTCGCCACGCAGGAATGCGGCCACCTCGGCCGTCGTACTCACCTCGTGGACGTCGGTGGACCGGGCGTTGACGAACGCCGTGTACGCGATCCCGCTACTGTCGCTGGGGACGACCCTGACCTGCCAGTACAGTTGCCCGTCGACGACGACGGGGATGGGTTCGGAGGGCCGGAATCGGTTCCAGTCCGTCGTCCGCGCGGCCTGCCTGACGTAGTCCGTCGCCTTGCGGGCCCCGAACAGCGACCGAGACGGGGTGTAGATTTCGTACTCGCCCGTGCGGGCGTCGACCGTCCAGACCTCCTTGAGTCCCTGTGCCTGCCCGTACGGTTCGACGGCGACGACGTACTCCGGTCCGTCCTCGGTGAACACGAGGAAGGGCTGGTCGTTACCCTCGCCGGGAACCGGTGCGACCTCGATCTCGTCCTCGTGGCTCGTGAACGTGTTGACGATGCCGTTTCGATACTTCGTCGCGGCCACCTTCTGTCGGGTCAGCTCGAAGGGGTAGAGCTTCTGGTCCTGCAGGACGGGATGCTCACGCGCCTCGGTGGGCGAGAGGTCCTCGATACGGCCGTCGCTGTCGATCAACACCACGCCACCCCACTCCGGCGTCGTGTACGGCAGGGGGAACCAGTGGAACTCCGGTTTCGTGTACGGGACGGCGATGTGCTGGTCGCCCTCGTGAACCACCATGAACGGGTCGTCGTACGCGACCAGATAGTTCGCCTGTTTGAACATCGCGAACCGGTAGTTGTTGTAGAAGGCGGGGCCGACACCCTTCTTGAGGTCGCCGACGACCGTATCCACCTCGGCGTTCTGCCGCGTCATGTCGACCAGCACCGTTCCGTGCTGTCGTTTGGTGTAGTAGTTGAAGGCGCCGTCGGGCGCGAGCGCGTAGGACCAGTAGGGAGTGCCGTCGCGGACGGTGATATCACCGCCTTCGATCCGATACTGCGGGAAGTTGAGCGTGTTCGAGGCGTATCGCGATGCGACGGCCTTCGTCACGACCCGCGGTTTTCCGGGATCCGTCTCGCTCAGACTGCTTGCCGTCCCCACGCTCTCCATCGTCGCCTTCCCCAACTCCTCGCCCGCCAGCAAACCGGTGACACTCACGCTCGCCACGAGGACGACGATGAAGACGAACACCCCGATCTGCCCACTCACGAACGGCCCGAGGTATCGGCGGGCGACGCCTGCGAGGACGAGGCCGATGGCGGCGGCCAGCGGAATCACCGGTGTCGTGTACACCCCGTAGACGGTCGTGTGAAGCCAGGGCCGGAAGTACCAGGCGAGGACGAGGAGGACGACAGCTGAGACGACAGCCGCGCCCGCCACCGCCCGTGGACGCCGGGCACGCTGTTCGCCTAACCAGTCACGAAGCGCGAGGAGAACTTCGTCGAGGGAGGGCATGTGTCACGGGGTTGGGGCCGGACGGGTATGACGATACCGCTGCGGGGTCGGTGGTGCCGGCGGTGGATTGGCGTGGCGGGAGTCCCGCGAGCGACCGTAGGGAGCGAGGGGGACTACGCCACGGCCGTCAAACGAACACCGTGAGTGAGACGGGCGTGGCGGGATTCGAACCTCGCGTCGGGCCTAACGGCCCGACTGACCACCGCTCGCTTCGCTCGCGGTGGCGCGATCGAGAGGAGGCGGCTCGTCTGGCGTTCGACGGGATCAAACCATGTCCGACGAACTCGAACCCATCGAACCCGATGAAGCCGTACAGATGTACCTGCACGAGCGTCGTCCCGAAGTCGCATCATCGACGCTCCAGTCCCACGAATATCGCCTCAAGCACCTCCTCCGATGGTGCCAGCAGGAAGATGTTGATAACCTCAACGAACTGTCTGGGCGTGACCTGCACCGCTACAAGCTCTGGCGACAGGAAGACGGCGATCTGACTAAGGCGAGTCTGAAGACCCAGATGGACACGGTGCGGGTGTTCGTTCGCTTCTGCGAGTCCATCGACGCCGTCGTGCCCGACCTACACGAGAAGGTGCTCTCGCCAACGCTCTCGGGCAGCGACAACCAGCGGGACGTGATGCTCGAAAGCGAGCGAGCCGAGGAGATTCTCGGCCACCTGCGGCGCTTCGAGTACGCCTCGCTGGAGCACATCCTCCTCCGGCTTCTCTGGCGCACGGGCGTCAGGGCGGGCGGCGTTCGGGCACTCGATGTCGACGACTACGACTCCGACGAAGAGCGTCTGAAGGTCCAGCACAGAGAGGCTACGCCGCTGAAGAACAAGGACGACGGCGAGCGATACATCGCGCTGACCACCGAGACCTGCACCGTCGTCGAAGATTGGCTCGCGTATGAACGTCCAGACGTTATCGACGACGAGGGGCGAGAGCCGCTACTGGCGACCAAGCAAGGCCGTCCCCACATCTCGACGGTACGGGACATCGTGTACCGCTGGACGCGACCCTGTCAGTACGGAAGCGGTTGTCCCCACGACCGCGACCCCGACGAATGCGAAGCCGAGAAGCACGGGCACGCGAGCAAGTGTCCATCGTCGGTTTCATCGCACGCCGTCCGTCGCGGGGCGATCACACATTTCCTGACCGAGGACGTGCCAGAGAAGGTCGTCAGTGACCGTATGAACGTCAGTCAGGAGGTGCTGGACCAGCACTACGACAGACGGAGCGAGGAGGTGAAGGTGGAACAGCGTCGGGAGTATCTCGACGAGATGTAGTCTGAAAGGCCCGCTATCGCCCTTCTGCGAGACTTGGAATAGACTTAGATGATTGCCCCTCGTGTCTCAGACCACGTCCCGCATACCACCCTGAGCACGGTTTATCAGATACCACAGAGCAAATCATGACTGAAGGCAATTCCACTCACTCCGAGGACGATCCTGATCGAAGCGCCGATGAACAGCGCGTAATCGATCAAGTTGCGGAGCGAAGAGGGAAGGAATGGGCAGAGGAACACGCAGAATTGATTCTTGCTCAGGCCCGCCTCGTGGGCGAACTGTAGCCGACAGTGTCCAGTACCAAAACCCGAAATGACTGACCCCGACCTCGCCGAAGTAAGTCGTTCAGAGTGCGAACACAATTTTCTCTGATTCGATGGGGCCTCAGATCAATTATTGAGGACTCTTTCAAATGGCAGCGGATACTAAATATTCGGGCAGTCAGAAATGGCTTTGCTGAAATACTCGGTTGTTGATACAAACGTGATGCTTCAGGTCTTTCCTTGTGAGTGCTGGGTTATCCAAGAGTGTCGATCTGCACCCCACACGTTCACGCTTGAAGTACTGCTAAAGAATACAGAACCGTGCCTGATTAATCAGCGAGGTTGGAGTGGCGGACTTGATTTCCGATTCCAAATTCCCTGTCCATCCACTCACTAACTTCTTCCACAACCCATCCCCCTAACTCGGGAGAAACTCTGATTTCATCAATTAGGGTATCTAACTCAGATCTCACGAAGATGTTTGGCTCACGGTATTTGTCCACCATCTCACCGAAATCAACCTCACCTTTGTTTTCCTCCATATCACTCAGAGTGCCTATTGTGGTGGCTATTGCTCTGAACTCGCTCTCAAAGGCAAATTTTTCGCGTTTGTATTTAAACGGATCTAGGAGGCCTCCTGAGAGGGTGCCATCCTGTTCTGATACCAACCCTAACTCTTCATCTGTCCAGTCGATATAATCTACCTCAACAAACTGAACACCAAATTCATCGTCAATACTAATTGAATCTCTGAAGCTCTGATAATCTGATTTGATCAACAAATCTGCTTCTTCATATTCGTCCCACATCTCTTGAGATTCTGAGTCACCTATGTACCAACTGGAGATGTGTGTTATCAAGGAGTTCGCATCATATAACTCAGCAAGCCCTGGGTGGGGTATGACCTCTCTGGGAGGGATTTCACCTTCGTATTCATCACTGAGGAGTTCGGCTTGACGGAAATGGATGGCCCTCGAGTTTACCAACGACAAAAACTTTTCAAATGACACGTACCGCCATATTGTCTTATCAGCCGAAATCTCAATGTCAAATGTATTCTCCAACTCCAGCTGTTGTATGTCCTCGATATACGGCATTGACCTCAATCTCCTCTTGAGGTCATTAATTGTTTTCACACAATTTGCCACATACATCTCGTGAGACACTAATAGTGGTTAGTGCTGAATTCGCTCCCTGTATTCAGCAGAGATCCGACGAACTACCCAGACAGTGTCAGGAACTGCGTGCTGAATACAGAGGATGCATTTACGAGTATAGAGACGCGAATTCAGGCGTGAATCGGATAGAGGCAGTCGGTATCCTCGCTATCGGGGTCGGACTCGTTATCGGCTCGATAGCGACGACACAGGGCTTCTCCGGGATGAGTCTCCCGGCAGTGTTCGTTGTTGGCATCGGTGTTGCTGTGGCGGCGTCCGGACGGTATCGTTGACCGACTCGCGCTCTGTATTCAGCAGGACTACTGAAACCGATCTCCGATTGAGGAGCTCAACAGAGCCTCGAAATTAAAGTTCGACAGCATAGTCTACTCAACTATGACTCAACTCTGGCTTGTCCCCGTTGACGAGCGGTCGTTTCAACAGACACTCGCCGAACCGATCAATCTCAGTAACCAAACACAGAAGCCCGACGAGTTTCCTGACAGAGCACGTGTCTGGGGTGTGCGAACTGATCCAGAACAAGGTATCTGGGAGCGTAACCGGAGGAATCTCGAACGCATGGAGACTGGAGACCCCCTATTGATCTACCGCAACAGTACGAGCAGATACCAAGCGAAAGGCCAAGTTGGTCCGTTTTGGCACACGGAATACGTTCGCGACGAATTTTGGAATGGAGGCCCTGCTATCGATGTGTTCGCCGTTGAAGAATACGAAGAGATAGATGTCGATCGTGAAGATGTCAACAATGTTCTCGGCTACGAGAGCAACTTCTGGCCGCAAGGGCTCTGGCGGGTATCAGATAACCGACCGACAGAACGGGCGATTCGACAATTCGAGATTTGACTCGTCTGAACCTTCAGCGAGAACCCAACTCGACGGCAACAGAGAGCATTTCACCTGAAGTTCAGACGTATCCAAAGAGTGGATTCAAACGTCTTTCCCCATGATCTGCTTCTGACCTTTGATCTTTATCCACCGAGCATCTTCAGGATCGTCATCCGAACTCGGATAATAGACGTGACGTTCTCCGTTGTCCCTGTTTGGACAGTATGCGTGTGCAACCACTCTTGTCTCACGTGAGAGTTTCTTGACCGTCTCCTCGAAATATGATGCCTTTCGCTCTGGATTAATTTTTGCAGCAAATGCGCCGATCTCCTTCGCAGTAGGATAGCGCGAGGTATCCCCCTGAACGCTCTCCGGGCCCATCGAGCGGTTCGAAGGGGGTACACATTTCCCCACAGGAGGGGCTGCGGAAAGATCAATCTCGTACAATTGAGCGAGTACTTCGAGGCTTGCGTCGCTGGTTAAATAGTGGAGTGATACGATAACAGTATCTTCAGTGATGTCGCTCGGAGAGCCATCGACAGTTGGATCAATCCACGGTCTGTTGTCATTAACGTCGAATCCATCTTCGTTTTTGCGCCGCTTCCAACGGGTCCATTTCCCTATATCGAACTTTTGCTGAACAGCGTCCATCTGTTCCAGGAGGTACCTTTCTCCCTTTCGGAGCCACTTACGGAGATTCCCAGCTTTGTCGAATCGGTTCTTGATGCAGTACCGCTTGAATACTGCTAGTGTGAAGCGTCGAGCATCGTCCTCATCTTTTCCCTCAAATTGGAACGCACCATAGAGCATCTCCAGAGCATAATAGTCGGCCGCACTCTGGTCTATCCCAGTCTCATCATCGCGTCTGAGTTCATATGAGCCGGTTCCCCCTCGAAGGAGGTCCATCACGTCCTCAACAGCGAGTTCCGTTGCTCGTCGCGCGAAGTCAGTGCAGAGGTACTTTTCGCCCTCATCAGCAACGGTCTCGTCAGGAAGATCAACCCTCGTGTTACCATATTCTGTCCGCGTACTGTCGCTACCACTGTCGGAGTGACAAACATCTCGAAGAGCTTCAAGTTGGTCTTCAGAAAGTGTCGCTATCGGTCGATCAGCCCTGATTTCGTATCTTCCGACACCGTTACCGGGACAGTCAGACTTTCGGTCGTTACACTCGGAATGATCGATAACTGAGCCGGGACCAACTACGTATTGACCTTCATACCGTACACTCCCCCACTCAAGTACAGAGTTAGTAATTTTCACACTGTCCTCCACAATGTAGTAACGATGATAGCCGCCGTGAGGGGTCTCGACGACAAACGTCTGCGGAAGCTCCTTGACCCATTTTGGAAGGGTGTCTGTTGAGACATCAATATCAAGAAGAACGAGGTTATCACCGCCAAAGACTGCGTAATTGCCGGAGATAGCAGATGGATAATGCTGGTCGTCGTGATCGTAACAGGACTTGCTTCCGTCAGGGATAGTAGCGCTCCGAGTATGCCCTACCCCTGCTGACCGTAGGTGTCCTTCGATAGCTTCCTTTGCGTTCTGTGCCTCTTGTTCACTTGGTGTTGTGGTAGACATCGTCTGGGGGTGCAGACGAGGGTCGACCAACCATGCTGTTTAACCGACATGGATTCGAAGAACAGGATGAGGCATCCCACCCTCAGCCTGTCCGTCGGGGGTCTTCCCTCGGCTTTTGTGTTATTTGCTCAGTCGTTACTATCGGGATCGAGTGCATCGGCCGCCTGTTGCAGAAACTCGTTCCACGACAGGTCGAGCCGCGATTTTATGTGGCGAGCCTCGTCACGGGCGTCTCGATGGGCGCGGATCGTCGTGTATCCCTCTGGATTACCCATATCACCCCTTGGGTATGATTCAACTTATCAGTTATGCGTACAAATCTTACCCCCATACGGGTTCAAACGCCGCACAGAGGCGTCTGAACCTTCAGACACACCTATCAAATTCTGATAAAGATTCGAATTTCTCGCATTCGAAGCCAACCCCACCTATTATTCATCCTCGCTCTTATCGACAGACCAAGCATACACCGCCATGCAAATCTCCGAACTTCTCACTCCTCGTGCCGAAGTCCTCGAAGGTCGATTCCAAGGAGTCCTCCAAGCCCACAAGGTCACTGGTGACGACGAGCGCCTCGAAAACGATCCGAACCGACTGCTCGCCGCCACGTACCCCTCGAATGCACTCCGAAACGTCTTCGACCGAGTCGCCGACAAGATCGACGGTCGAGACAGTCAAGGCGGGATCATGCTCACCGGGCCGTATGGCTCCGGGAAGTCCCACGGGCTACTCGTGCTCTACCATATGTTCAACCACCCGACTGTCGCTCAGTCGTGGGCCGACGAGTGGGACATCCCGATCGATCTACCGAGTGACTCAGATGCCGCCATCATCTCGACGAGCGAGACCGACGCCGATCTGATCTGGGAACCGATCTACCGTAGTGCCGGTCGAGAGGACGTACTGGAGGAGATAGATCGGTATCCCACGACCGATCACGTCGAGAAGCTAGTTGAGGACGGCACCTTCGGCGTGTTCTTCGACGAGATTGAATCGTGGTGGGAATCGTTCTCCGAGGATGCCGATCGGGACCTACTCGAACGCAATCGCTTCTTCCTCCAGAATCTCCTCGAAGTCGCCAACGATCCCAACGAGAACCTGTTCGCTTTCATCACGCTCCTCGACAGAAGCGACCGGCTGAAGGAGATCCTCGACCGGACGAACCCACACGCCGAAGACCTGAACGCCACGGGTGACCGCGAGCGGATCATCATCCATCGCTTGTTCGAGGGGACGCCAGATGACATCGACGAGAGCGCGGTTCGGTCAGTCGTCGAGCGATACGTCGACAGCTACGAGTATCCGATCGAGATTGACGAGCCGAAACGCTACGAGAATCGGATGGTCGAGACCTATCCCTTCCATCCGGCGTTGCTCGACCTGCTCGACAGTATCTACGAAGCGGCCCGCGAGCGACAGAACGTCCGTGGCGTGATGAACGTCCTCGCCGACACCGTCCGTCAGGTACACGACGAGACGGATCTCGTCGTCACCTCGGATGTCAATCCGCGAGCATTCCGGGGAATCAACCGAACGCTGTTCGACCGATTCACATCGGACAAGGCAGAGCTTGGAGAGACCGAAAACGGAGTCGACCTGCTTCAGGTGATCCTGCTCTACACGCTCGACGACCGCTCTCAAATGGCGTCGACAACCCAGTGCCTACTTGGGACGTTCAAGCCCGACGAGACGACCGTCGACCGGCTTCACATGACGCTGGAGGGACTGTACGGCACGGCTCACTATCTCGACAAGCAGGATGGGAGCTACTTCATCACCGAAGACCCGAAGTTGACCGCGCTGATCACCCGGGAGCAGGAACGCATCCTCGAAGAGAATCGGGATCAAGCGATCGGGAAGCTCGTCGATGTTGTCCGAGACGAGGTGTTCGACGGCGAAGTCTACGTCTACGGCTACGACGACGTGCCGGACGAGAAACAGCAGACGTTCGTGGTGACGCTTGAGAACATCTCCAACGGGACGCTTACCTCGGAACTGAGTGAATTCTTCGAGGAGCGACGGTATCAGAACACCGTCCAGTTCATAACGCCGAAGCAGCGAGTCCTCGAAGACGACGACATCGTCAGCAAGGCCGCACGGGTGTTCGGAGCCGAGAACCTTCGTGGCAAAGTCGACGACGATCAGGGAGAACTGGAGCCACTGATCCGGGACGAGTACAGGCAGCTACGCAAGGAACTGGAGGATCGCTACGGAAAGTGGGTCAAGTGGAGTGGCACGTCGGATGGTGAGCTCCGAATGCGTCGGATCACGGTCGACCCCGACATCGAAGCGGTCAAGGAGCGGATCGGCAGGGACACAACCTACGTCGGCGAGGAGATCGTTGGCCGAGTCAAGGAGAACGAGGGCGGCATCCGCGTTGGATCGCTGCTCAACGACTTTCTCCAGTTCCGGCGGCTTCCCGTACTCCTCGACGAAGGGGTGTTCTACTCGGCTGTAAGCGAACTCCAGCGAAAGGGAGACATCGTGCTCGAAGGCAATCGGGCCAACTTCTACGTCGGTGATCTCGGCCAGTATCCTTCGGAGATCGAGGACGAGATGACCATCCGTCACCCCGACAACCTTCCCGACTCCGTGTTCCGCGAAGAGACGGACGACGAGGACGAGACAGGCGGTGATGACTCGGGTGGCGGAATCACCGACTGGGGCAGCGACCGCGACGACGAGGGAGGTGAAGAGAAATCGGACGAAAGGGGAGAGACCGGTCCCGACGAACCGGATGAGCCCGATCGCGTCACCGAAACTGTCGAGGTATCTCTCGAAGGTAACTCCCCGCGAGTGCTTCGGAGCACTGCGGAGTCGCGGATCAACGAAACGAGGGACACTGTAAAGCACGTCCGACTGTCCTACGATGTCGACGACCTCTCGAAGTCGGAACTCATCGAGTTCGTCGAGGGACTTCCGGACGGCGAGAAGATCGAGGCAACGGTGGTGATCGAGCGTGACGCTGACGAGTGAGTGGCCGAAGTCGCTGGTCGAGGCGGACGATCCCGTGGATGTCGTCTGGGATGCCCTCTGGGACATCTGGTGGCCACCGTCTGAAGGTCCAAGCGATCACTACGACCACGACAGAGAGTGGGCATCGGTCGAACTGGAGCGGACGCTGGTCGACATCTACTGGGAGTTCTACAGCGAGGTGCTTCCGTGGCGCTGTGTTAACGAGGCATCGATCGAGATACCCGACGACGGAGCCTTCCTCGTCATGGACGCGATGAGCGTCCGCGAGGCGTCACTGTTCGCCGCCGCACTAGAGTCGGATGGATACGACGTGAAGGTGAGTTACTCGTATGCGACGGTGCCCTCGGAGACGACGCCGTACAAGAAGCGCGTCGGATACGCGGATATGGATCGGGAGTATCCCTCCGCGACGGTGCGAGACCTTGATCCCTCGCTCTCGGGCGATGAACGCCTCGTCTGGAGTCGGTATCCCGACGCCCTGCTGGAGAACATTCAGGAGGGGAAGACCGAGTTGTCGTCCGTCGAGGACGCCTACGACGACTCCCTTCGCGTGTTCCGATCGATCCTCGACCAACTCGACACGGATCGGATCATCGTCGGGGCGGATCACGGCTACGTCCGGGAGGAGTCAGGCTACTCATTTGCCATCAGCGAGCACGAGAAGAACAGGCTTCGAGACACCTTCGGCGGTCAGCGATTCGTCGGCGTCGACCAAGCGGACGCCGACGACCTCGTCGAGGATCGGCTGGCGGTCGAGGCGGACGGCTACTATATGCCGGTCGGTCGGTACACGTGGCCGGTTCGCGGGAAATACAGCGTCTACCAACACGGTGGTCTGAGTCTCATGGAATGTCTTACCCCTCGTCTGGAGGTTCAGCGATGACGGATCGACGCCCAATCGAAATCTCGTTCCCCATCGATCAGGTGAACGAAATCGCGGAGAGGGAAGCCCACGCCAAGCGGTACTACCGCCCCGTCTACACCATGCACAAGTGGTGGGCGCGGCGGCTCGGCTCGGTCTTCCGGACGATGCTGCTCTACTCCCTCGCCGACGAAGAGATGTCCGTCGGAGGCGAGCGACAGTCGACGTTCAAAGAGGGTAATGGACTTCCGGAGATCGACTGGGAGAACCCGGACGCGCTCTGGGACTACTATCTCGAAGATGTCGACTTCGACGGCAAGACCGTGCTCGATCCGTTCATGGGCGGCGGAACGAGCATCGTCGAGTCGCTTCGTCTGGGATGTAACGCCATCGGGAGCGAACTGAACCCCGTCGCGTGGTTCGTCGTCAAGAAGGAAGTCGAGCCGGTCGATCTGGACGACCTCGACGCTGCGTTCGAGGAACTCGAAGCGAGCGTTGGCGAGGAAATTCAGGACTACTACCGGACTGAGTGTCCCCACTGCGACGAGTACGCCGACGCGATGTACTACTTCTGGGTGGACGAACTCCCCTGTCGGAACTGCGGCGAGGATGTCGCGCTGTTCAAGGACTACCGTCTCTCGAACGCTCGGTCGTCAAAGGATGACCATTACAACGTCGTCTGTCCGGACTGCTGGCACGTCTTCGAGACCGACGATTACCGAACGGACACCACCTGTCCCGAATGCACACACGAATACGTTCCAAAAGACGCTGGTAACATCTCTCGTGGGAGCTACACCTGTCCCCACTGCGACGAGCACCCCGAAATGTCGATCATCGAGAGCGTCGAACGATTCGGCAAGGCCGAGAAGTCGCTCTTTGCGGTCGAATACTACTGTCCCGAGACAGACGAGAAAGGATACAAGCCGGCTACCGAATTTGACCGCGACCTGTTCGCCGAGGCAGAGGCGGAACTCGAAGCAAAGCAGGACGAACTCCCAATTCCGACAACGGAACGGTATCGGGGAAGTTCAGATCGAATCCGCAATCATGGCTTCGAGCGGTACGATCAGATGTTCAACGCCCGGCAGTTGATCTGTCTCTCGAAGCTTCTGAGTGAGATCGATAGCCTCGAAAATCAGAACGTCAAGGAGTTCCTGCTGCTCGCATTCTCTAGTTCGTTAGAGTTCAACAACATTCTGTGCGAGTACAATCGGACGGCAAACAAGCTTGAAGGAATCTACAAGCGGCATACGATAACTGCCCGGCCTACGCCGATCGAAAACAACATCTGGGGTACGGAGTATGGTCGGGGAACGTTCTCTGGCGAGTTCGACAAGATGCGAGCGGGCAAAGAGTTCTGCCAGAACCCCTACGAGAAATACGTCGAAGACGGCGAGACGAAACAGCGCGACGGCGTCGGCAAGATCGAGGGCTTTGTGACCGACGATCCCGACCGGATCGGCGACCCCGTCGAGGGTCGAGAGGACGCGACCTACAACGTCCACCTCCGCTGTGGGACTTCGGAGTACCTCCCCGTCAAGGACGACAGCGTTGACGCTGTCATCACCGACCCACCGTACTTTGACAACGTGATGTACTCCGAGACGGCGGACTTCTACTACGTCTGGCTCAAGCAGGTGCTCGAAGACGAGTACGATCACTTCACCGCTGAGCTCACTCCGAAGGCCAGCGAAGTGGTAAGCGACCCCGCAGGCGAGGACAGCGTCGACACCTACCGCGACGAGGATCACTTCGTCACGGGACTGACGAACGTCTTCAATCAGGCGAATCAGAAGCTCAAGGACGACGGGATCATGGCCTTCACCTTCCACCACAAAGATCCGGAAGGGTGGAGCACGGTACTCAAGTCCGTGCTCGAAGCGGGCTTCTACATCACCGCGCTATATCCCATTCGTGGAGAGATGCGCGGATCGACGCACATCCACGACAAGGCCAACATCGAGTACGACATGATCGTGGTGTGTCGGGATCGGGTTGACGACCCCGAAACGGTCAGTTGGCGCTCGCTGGAGGACGAGATCTACTTCCGGGCCGAGGAGGAGATCACCCGCCTCGAAGAGAGTGGCTCGCGGCTCACACAGGGGGACATCTTCGCCGTGACGATGGGCAAGTGCCTCGAAGTGTACTCCCGGCACTTCCCGAACGTCACCCACGAGGGGAGCGAGATGTCGGTCGACGACGCAGTAGGGACGATCCGCGACATCGTCGACGAGCAGTTGATGGAAGAGCGTATCCAGACCCTCAGCGACGAGATGGACGCCCTCAGTGCCGTCTATCTGACCTACGTGCTCGGACGGGGCGACACCGTCTCCTACAACTCGCTGAACAAGGATCTCCGGACGAGGGGTGTCGATGTCGCCGAACTCGTCACGGAGCACCTGCTCCAGCAGGAGGGGAATCAGTTGGCCGTGCTCTCCCCCGAGAAGCGAGCCGAAGCCATCGAAGGGAAGCGCGATCCGCTGGCGATCGATCGGGCGCACTATCTCCGATATCTCTACGAGGCTGATCGCCTCGCACAGGAGTTCGGGAAGTGGAGCGACAGCGAGTCGATCGCCGCGCTTCGACGGCTCGCGGAGATCGAGAACGACGACGAGTACGCGGACATCGCCGACTACGTCGAGGAGCGAACCGACGAACAGCTCGACCTCGACGACTTCTGAGCGGCACAGGTTTATGAACCAAACCGACACAGTATCAGCCAACTGATCGATGACGCTGGAAATCGGCTACCACGTGATGTCGCAGGACGCCGCTTCGAAGCACGGTGTCTACGACGACGAACTGAGCATCGTTGAGTTCCTCCGGCACGTCGACCAGCAGGAAGAACTCCCGCTCGACGTGACCGTCACCGGACTGGACGACTACCTCGCGGCTTCGGACGATCCCAAGGATGCTGCCGAGCACGTCCACGAACTTCTCCGCGATCGCGTCAACTTCATCATGAACCAGAGTCCCGTGATCCAGTTCGTGGTCGAGGACGTGGAGACGTGGAACGGCGGGGTGCTCCCGATCGACGATACGGACATCCGCCTCATCACGATCTTCGGTGGGAGTATCGATCAAGAAGGTGCCGGGTGGTATGCTGGGGAGTTCAACGTCCAGACGTAGGTAGTCTTCCGTGAGTCTTCTCGAATCACGGTCAAGTCCTCATTTGGGTCTCTGGAGGCGTTCCAAGGGCCTTCTACAGCAGACTTCGATGGGAACGATGGAAACCACGTAGATTAGTGATCGAGGTGTGAGAAACCGGAGTAGCTCGGCTTCTCAGAGATTTGAGCGCATCTGAGCGACGTGGGATGCACTCTGATCGAGACGACGAGAGCTATCTCCGATTTCATCGGAATCGCCCTTCGATACGGGAAGCAGTCAGCACACGTCGATCGGAGTATCGCACTGGTCTGGCTGAAGGTTCAGTCAGGATGTCACGGGGAGGCAAGTCACCGGAGCACCTCCCGAAGGTATCTGATGGCTCAAACGGACACTACCCATTCACCACGGATAGCATACGAACTCACTGAGGGTTCAGACGGGTAAAAACAACATCAAGGGGATGTCAGGTTGTGTCAGGTTGATCTCTTGATAAGCCCCCATTCGACTTCGGAGTGATAGCTCCCATGGGCTGAACCTTCAGGCAAAGCACCCAATCGATACCGAAACCTGAAACTCCCGTGCAGCGCTCTCAAAAGGCATTCGTCCAGAGAGCGGGAGTGATTCTCTGCTATTTCGCGGGGTGGGTAGTCGAACGAGAAGTAGTGTCTCAATTTCGATCGATGAGCGCTTTCAACAGGTACTCGCCGTTTTCCGTCAGCCCGTAGATCTTCTTTCCCTCGGATTCGTCGACGACCTCGATCATGCCCTCTTGACGAAGCTCCTTCAGGTGAGTGTAGATGTACCCGTGGGAGAGATCGAGACGCTCGGCGAGGAGATACCCATGCGCTTGCTCCTCGTCCAACGCCTCCAAGATTCGAACCTTCGTCTCCGGCACCAATCCCATCACAGAAATCTCTGACCGATGGCATGGAAAGTGATAGAACAGGATTCTCTGATAGGTCAGCGAAAACTAACAAGTAGTCTGGGTTAGTACTAGAGAGACGAGAATAACGGAATTAGCGTACCGTAGCCGTCAGCAGGGCGAGATAGTCCAGACATCTAGCGAATCCCGCAGCAAGGGAGTGAATACAAGAATGGTAGATCATAGAGCAAGTGACGAGGAGTTCGAACGGAAAGGGAAGGATCTGAACGTAGACCCGAACTGGGACACGATGGTAAGCAACCCCGAGTACCGTGAGGCGTTCAACGCTGCCGAGCGTGAGGGATATTCTACGGAGGAGTCGCACATTCTCGCTCACGCCGAAGTCTGGAATAAGAAGCACGCTCTGGAAAAATTCGACGAAGAGACTGTCGAGGAATTGATTGACGACGAGGAGGTTGATGGAGGCAGCAGGGCGACTACGGATTCGAACGAGGGAACCCGTGGGGATACAAATGTTAATTGGAACAGAGACAATGAGACGGGTAGCTACACCCTCGACGACTTCTGAGCGGGGAACGATGATCACTCTCGACGCAAGGATTGTCGACGCTGTCACTGGGACGGCTGAGTGAGATTTGAGCGAACGACTGAGAGAAACACTCCAACGAGATTTCGAGACCAGTTAGTGGTGGCTACAGGGATTTGCATGACCTGAGAACGAATCTGTTAGAGTGAGCTGAAGAACAACGATTGACCACGACCGCTGTGAAGTTGGATATGGACTGATCGATATTGGCACCACAATCTATCAATCCATACAGACTTTCATCGAGTGCGAAAAGTTACACAGGTTGCTTTTCAAACACTCTCCAATGGTCCACCCAGACTGGTTTGCAGAGGCTGTTGAGAAGGCCTTAGACTCTGATCCAGATATCCCCAAAGATGTGACTGGGGTGGAATGGCTCGTACGTGAGTACACTGATCGCCTCCTTACTGAGTATGCAGAAAAATATCCTGCAGTAATAAACGAGGAGGCAGAAACACGCGGAGGATTCGAAGAGCGGTTACACAAACGGTGGGGAGACGCTTTCAACCTGTTTGAATACCTTATTATTCTGAACCATCAATCTGGAGTTGCGCTGAAACAACAGCTCATTGAAAATGAGGTACCAGAGGATGATCCGCTCTTCTCCGCACTGATGAGACTGCACGCTCGGGCCTGTCAAGTAGCTCGGGAGGTACTTTCTCTGATGCGCACCGGATATGCAGATGGGGCATTTGCCCGGTGGCGGGCACTCTACGAAATAGCGGTATCATCCCGATTTATCGAAAAGTATGGAGAAGACATAGCGAGGCGCTTTCTTGAACACAAAATCGTTGACGATTATCGAGAGATTGAATTATATCGAGATCACCGTGAGGAGCTCGGGTTCGCACCAGTACCGGAAGAGGAGTGGGCAGCGTTAAAAGAACGATTCGAGAGTAAGGTCGAGGAGTACGGAGGCGTTTTCAAAACTTCCTACGGGTGGGCAGCTCCGGAGTTAGACAAAAATCCATCGAGACGTACAATCGCAGAGGATGTCGATCTAGATAGGTATGAACCGTTCTTTGCGTTTGCCAGTAATACAGTCCATGGTGGCTCAAAAGGGACGCTGTTCCGGATGGGGTTGACAGAGGAAACGCAGAGCGAAGTGATGCTGTCGGGACCGTCGAATACTGGATTCACCGACCCCGCTCAATTTAGTGCTCTAGCATTGGTAGAAGTGACTGATGCCCTCTTGTCGGCGGAAGATGAACTCGAATGGAAACTCGTTTCCACATCTCTATCCAAGCTGATACACGAAGTTGTGGCTGCCTTCGATGATGTTCGTAAGGATCTGGAGGCAGAGGTCTCGCAGGCGGAAGGAAAGGGATATACCATCGGTGGGAGGTGAACTCATGTTCTACGTTCCCCTCGCTATCTCAATAGATCCCTGATTACGGGACTTCAGTATAACTCATCCTATTACCTGTGACACCGTCTCTGCCCCGTTTCGAGCAGATGCGAGCTGATTACGATCCAAACCACTTGGTTTCCTCTAGAGATTTGTGGAGGCGGTCTCACGACGGTCAACCGAAGCCTGTCGTTATACAGCGAATAATCAGTTCATACTACACATGGGCTGAGAATCATGTGGGGTAACAAAACATAACCATCTGGCACGCATGATTCAATACGAACGCCAGACGGAGCCGACCCCCGACTCGACGCGGGTTCAACTCTCGCTGCTCGGTAAAGCGGGAGTATATAAAGAAAGACTGAACGCCCCGACGCCGTCCGGTCAATTCGAATCGCTACTGAACGAGACGGGCGTGGCGGGATTCGAACCCGCGATCTAGAGGT
The DNA here is from genome assembly GCF_003856835.1 of Haloplanus aerogenes. Lineage (NCBI taxonomy): Archaea > Methanobacteriati > Methanobacteriota > Halobacteria > Halobacteriales > Haloferacaceae > Haloplanus > Haloplanus aerogenes. The sequence goes on along the minus strand of NZ_CP034145.1, from coordinate 1,933,145 downwards.
TAGGAACCTCTTGCCCTAGTCCGCTAGGCCACACGCCCTGCCGGGGATAAACGGGAGGCCACCAAAAAGGTCGGTATCTACGCGCACTCCGCACAGATTTCGACGCATACACCAGAGTTTATTCAGTACGGATAACATAAGGGACGTTCATGAGCAAGCGACTGACGACCGCCGATCGACGCCGAATGCTCGCACTGCTCGGAAGTGGACTCACCGCGGGACTGGCCGGTTGTGGTGGCGGCGGCGGTGGCGGCGGCGGTGGCGGCGGTGGCGGCGGCGGTGGCGACGGCGGTGTCCCTGCCGAGTACGAGACGGCGACCAGTCTGGGCGGCACCCAGCGCAACCCCGACAGCCTCTCCGCGAAGTCCGCGGTGAACTACCAGGAACAGCCGAACGACGGCCAGCAGTGTTCGAACTGCCAGTTCTACATCGAGGACAAGAACGGCGACGGGATGGGCGCGTGTGCCATCGTCGAGGGGACGATCGCCCCCGAGGCCTACTGCGTGAGTTACGCGGAGTACCAGGGTTAGATAGCCACACCAGACGACGTAAATACGTCCCCGGACTACGACGAGGCGATGAGTGACGGGGCAACGCGAAGATGGCAGGTCGTCGCCGGAGTGTGTGTCCTCCTGCTGATCACGACGGCGATCAGCGCGTTCGCCGTCGATCTCGGCGCCGCACGCCCCGACCCGGTTCCGTTCGAGGACACGGTGAAACTCGGCGTCACCGAGGAGATCGAACAGGCGGCCGAACACCGCGGCGCCTCCATCCCCCGTGTCGAAGTCTTCTACTCGCAGTATCGCTACGTGGTCGGCTACGCGGGCGTCGCTCAGGCGGTGTCGGCGCTCGACGAACCCGGACGCGAACAGCAGTTCGGCTACCCGCTCGCCGTCTACGCCTCCGACTACGCCGGGCGGTCGCCGGGATGCGCGAACGGCACGCTCACCGCCGCCACCAACCCCGACTGGGTGTCGGTGACGGACGCGCAGTTCGTGGTCGGAAGTCGGGCGACGCTGGCCGGCGAGTCGGTCGTCGTTCCCTTCTCGTCGGGCGACGACGCGGCAGCCTTCGCCGACGCCTGTGGCGGACGTGTCGTGAACTGGGACGAACTCCGCCGCAATCCGCCACCCGTCCCGAGTGCGGCCGGCGTAAAATCACAGGTCGACGACCGCCGGGCACGGGCGGATCGACAGGTCGCCGCCGTCGACCCTCTCCTCGACCGCGAGGAATCGGTGGTGGTCGGCCGCGACGCGCCGACGATCGAGGCGGCGGTTGCCGCGGCGCCGCCGAACACGACCGTCGTCGTCCCGTCGGGGACCTACGCGGAGCACGTCACGGTCGACAAGCCGCTCACCCTCCGAGGCGAGAACGCGACCCTCGACGGCGGGGGTGAGGGGACGGTGATCGACGTGCGGGCGGACGACGTGGCGGTGACCGGGGTCACGATCCGCGGCGTCGGCAACGCGACCCGCGCCGAGAACGCGTCCGGGAGCGGCGACTGGGACGCCCCGATCCAGCAGGGGTACGGCGGTGGCGACGCGGGCATCGACGCGCGGAACGTCTCCGGCCTCTACGTCCACGACGTGACGATCCACACCCCAGCAAACGGGGTGTTGGTCCGGCGGGCACCCGGCGCCGTCGTCGACGACCTCCGGGTGTACGGCTCCGAGGAGTGGCTCGACGGATTCATGGGCGTCATCGCGATGAACGACGCGGTCGTCGTCCAGAACTCGTACGTCGAAGGCGGTCGCGACGGCGTCTACCTCCACCGCGCTCACGGCACCGTCGTCCGGAACAACACGTTCCTCGATCACCGCTTCGGCGTCCACCTCATGTACACCTCCGATACGCTGGTCGCGGACAACGTCGCCCGCGGGCAGGAGGGGAGCGGCGTCGTCGTCATGACACGCCCGACGGCCAACGCCATCGTCGGGAACGACGTGCGCCACGCCAACGGCGGCATCTTCGTCGGCGGGGCACAGAGCTACGTGGCCGAAAACGTCGTCGTCGACACCGACCGCGGGATGGTGGCGTACGCCACGCAGACCACCTACGAACACAACGTCCTCTACGAGAACGAAGTGGGCTTCGCCGCCTCGACGGTGGTGCCGTCGAATCGGGTCGTCGCCAACGACTTCGTCGACAACGACCGCCACGCTACCGCCGGCCCCGGACCGCTTCGAATCTACACCGAGGACGGTCGTGGCAACTACTGGGACGGGGCCTACGATATGGCGCCCGATGGTGGGGACGGCACGCTGTCGCGTCCGTACTCGCCCACCGACGAACTCGACCGCCGCCTCCACCGGACCGACGCGGCGGTCACGCTGAGCGCCGCACCGACGATTCGCGGCCTGCGGGCGTTCCGCGGGACCACGCCCGGGTTCCGGAAGGCCAGTATCATCGACCTCGCACCGCTCCGACGCCCGGCGAACCCGGAGCGTCTCGCGCAGGCCCGCAACGAGACGGACACGGAAAGACGAGCTGCATGACGGACAAGAACACCTACCTCCACGCGACGGACGTGCACCGCACGTTCGGCGACGTGACTGCGCTTTCTGACGTATCGATCGACATTCCGGCGGGCAGCGTCGTCGCCCTGATCGGCCCCAACGGCTCGGGCAAGACGACGCTCCTGCGGATTCTGGCCGGCCTCCTCGCCCCTAGCGACGGCGAGGTGACCTACGACGGGCCGGACGCGACACGCCCGCTCGGCTACCTACCGCAGGCACCGACCTTCCGCCCCGGATTTAGCACGCGCGAGACGATCGCGTTCTACGCTCGCCTGGTCGACGACGATCCGGACGAACTGCTCGACCGGGTCGGCCTCGACCGGGTGCCGGACCGCCGCGTCGAGGCACTCTCCGGCGGCATGACGCGACTGCTCGGCATCGCGCAGGCGCTGGCCGGCGATCCGCCGGTACTCGCACTCGACGAACCGGCGAGCGGGCTGGACCCGGGGATGAGCCGACGGGTGTTCGACATCGTCGAGGCACTGGCCGAGGACGGCCACTCGGTCGTCGTCACCTCACACGACCTCCCGCTCGTCGAACGCGCGGCGGACCGGGTCGTCGTCCTCGACCGGGGCGAAGTCGTCGCGGCCGACACGCCAGCGGCGTTGCGTGAACGGACGGGCGGCCCGCTCCACGAGACGTTCACGAGCCTCGTCGAGGCCGACGACAGCGTGGCCATCCGCACGGAGGCGACGCGATGACGAGTCGAGTCGGCGCGTTCTGGGCCGTCTTCGCGCGCGAGGTTCGCGGCGCCACCCGGAGTCGGACGTATCTCCTCCTCGCGCTCGCCATGACGCTCGTCGTCTTCGGCCTCGCACAGGCGGGGAACGGGCCGTCCGCTGGCTACATCCCGACGGTGGTCGACGTGTTGCTCGTCGTCGAGGTGCTGGTCCCGGCAGTGGCTTTCGCCGTCGGCTACCGCGCCATCGCCGACGACGCCGTCCGCGGGACGCTCGACGTTCTCGCCACCTACCCCCTTCCGCCGTGGGCGTACGTCGTCGGCGTCTACGCCGGGCGCGCAGTCGCCCTGCTCGCGGTCGTGCTGGTGCCACTCACCGTCCTCGGCGGGGTCGTGGCGGTGTCCGCCGGCCCGGCGACGACGGTGTTCGCTACGCACCGCGGCGTCGACTCGCCGCTCCTGTTCGTCCGCTTTCTGGCACTCACGGGCGTCTTCGCACTCACGACGCTCGCCATCGCCGTCGCCATCTCGGCGCTCGCGGACTCCCGCCGCCGGGCGATCCTGCTCGCGCTCGTCGGCCTGCTGGTCGTGGTCGTCGGCGCCGACGTGACCGTCTTCCGGGCGATGACCGGTGGCCTCGACGTGGGCCTCGACGCCCTGCTCGGGCTGTCGCCCGCGAGCGCCTACCGCGGACTGGTGTTCGAGACGGTGCTGTACGTCGCGTTCGCGGGGCGCTCCGGCTTTATTGCCACACCCATCGCGGCGGCGGGACTCGTCGTGTGGGCCGGCGTCTCCCTGCTGGTCGCGACGCTCGCGGTTCGGGCGCGTCGGGCCTGATACGGTTTATTGTAAGTCAGCACCGGTGGTTCGCCGGGCCATCTTGGCGAACCACCGGTACACAGTTACAATAATCCGTATGAGTAGCGGTCGAACGTCGCCGCCCACCGGGTCGCGTGTGCGACCCGGTTCAGTCTAATCGTCGGCGGGGCTGTGGAGGCCGCCGTCGACGAGCCGAACGAACCGGTCGACGAGCGTGTCCGCGAGGGAGGGCGTGACCGTCTCCAGAAACTGGATCGTCTCCTCGGGGTGGGCCAGCGTCACCTCGACCTGACCGCGAGCGCCGTACGACTGGTCGACGATGTCGGCGTCCGCCAGCGTGTCGACGTGCCAGGAGACGGTGCTCCGGGCGAGCTCAAGCCGCTCGGCGATCGCGGCCGCCGAGAGCGTTCCCGCCTCGAGGAGGAGCGTAATGATATCGCGCGCCGTCTCGCGGCGGTAGAGCGCGAGCGTCCGGCGCTCCCAGGCGTCGTACTCGGGATCGAAGTAGTGGGTCCGCCCCCGAATGTGCTCGGCGACGACCTCGTCACTTCGACCGAGTCGCCGGAGGTGGTACTGCGCCTGACCGGTCGCGATATCGAGGTTGCGTGCGAGTTCGTTGAAGTGGACGCCGGGGTTCGTCCGGACGTGCTCGCGCACCTGACGGCGAACGTCGCTCATACCCACTATCTTGTACCTGAATAACAATACTATCCTGCCGGTTCCCAGGGTTTGGGAACGACGGTCACTGCTGGGCGACGAGTTCTCTGGAGATGTTCTCGGCGGCGACGATCTCGCCGCCGTACGTCGACGCGAACTCCTCGGCCGCGTCGGTGTCGCTGAAGGGTACGATCGCTGGCCCCATCGCGCCCTCGACCTCCGATCCGATCACTACCTCCAAGCCGTCGGTGGCGGCGAAGTTCTCGGCGGCCAGATGCGCCGAGAGGACCTGCGTGCCACCCTCCCGGTCGACGCTGTAGTCGACGATGGCGTAGTCGGTGAGATACGTCACCTGCGGTTGCCAGCCCCGGTTGCTGGTCTCGAACCGGTGGCGGTAGGTACACACCGTGCTACAGAACCAGGCCGGAGGGTCGTGATCCTCGGGGCTGTTGTCCCGGTAGTACGTCTGCCCGGACGGCCCCGGGTGCTGGTCGATTATCATCCCACACTGGTCGCAGCTCTTGTCGCCCGTCAGTGCGATTGGCTCCGGTCGATCCGTCGATCCCGTACAGCCCGCGAGGCCGATGGCGGCTGCCGACGCCGCACCGAGGACGAACCGCCGACGGGAGAGGCCGGCGGATACGCGTCGTGTCATAACCTGCCGTAAGCGATTCCCACGTATAGCTATCTTGGTGTGGGTGTCGAAAGCATCGCTCGACGGGACGGCCGCAAGCGGCGGTAAAAATCGTCGGCCGGTCGTCGGTCCCGTTACTCGCCAGCGACAAACGCCACGGTGCAGTCGGCGTTCAGCAGGACGAGTTGGGAGACGCTGCCCATGAGGGCCTTCCCGATGGGGGTCTGCTTTCGGGGCCCGAGAACGATGTACGAGGCGTTGCGCTCCTCGGCCTCGTGGAGGATGCGCGGGGCCGGGTCGCCGAGCGCTCCCGCCGCCGTCACGTTCTCGGGGTCGTCGAGCGCCAGTCGGATGGCGTTGCTGGCCACCTCCTCGGCCGTCTCGACACTCCCCGTCTCGGGCTGGATGTTCAGTACCACTAGGTCTTCGCCGAAAGCCTGCGCTAATTCGTAGCCTCGCTGTACGACATCGGTTTCGTCGTCGTCGTCGACCGCAGCCAGGATTGACATGGCATGGCACTGTCGTATCGGGATTTAAATAAACGTTGGTGATGATTGTCAATCTTGGAGAATGTTTTGGCGGGTGGGTACACATCACTCCGGGTTGGCGCCCGTCGCTGCCGACGTGCCGGGGCGTGCCCAACTGTCAGACACACTACTGTTATCCGAAGCCCTTTCCCGTCCGATATCCGATGTCGCGCGCGACTGCACTGGCCCGTCGGCGACGACCCGAACGTATAGGTGGCTGCCGGCCGCGACGAGGAGACGATGGGCCGCGTCGTCAGCCTCGGAAGCATCAACGTCGACCACGTCGTTCACGCGACCGACGCCGAGATTACGTCGTTCGCGGAGTGTTACGACTGGTTCCCCGAGCAGGGGCACACCGTCAGGGTCGACACGCTCCCGGGCGGCTTCTCGGTCGACGCCGACGAGACCCGACACGGCGGCAAAGGCGCGAATCAGGCCGTCGCCGCGGCTCGGGCCGGCGCCGACGCGACGATGCTCGGCAAGGTCGGCGCCGACCACGACGACTACGACGTGCTCCCCACTCTCGCGGCCGCCGGCGTCGACGCCGCCCACGTCGGCACCGCGGACGCACCGACCGGCTCAGCCTACGTGTTCGTCGAGGCGGGTGGCGACAACCGGATCGTCGTCCACCCCGGAGCCAACGGCACCGTCGACGACGCGTACGTGGCCGCGGTGCGCGCTGTCGTCCGCGACGCGGACTGTCTCCTCCTGCAGAACGAGATTCCCGTCGAACCGATCGCGTCCCTGCTCACGGATCTCGCGGACGATCCCGACCGGCCGACGGTCGTCCTCGATCCCGCGCCGCCCGAGGGCGTCGATCCGCTCCTCGCGTGCGACGCCGTCGACGTACTCACCCCGAACGAACACGAGTACGCGGCCATCGACCTCGACGACTACGACGGCGCCCTCGTCCGCAAACGCGGCGGCGACACGCTGATCGTGGAGACGCCGGACGGACGGTTCACGGTCGATCCGCCGGCCGTCGAGCCGGTCGACACGACCGGTGCCGGCGACGCGCTCAACGGGTTTCTGGCGGCGCGCCTCGCCGCGGGCGCGTCGCTCCGGGAGGCCGTCGAGACGGCGGTCGTCGCGGGATCGATGGCGACGCGGGAATCGGGGGCGCGCAACGGTGTCCCGACGCTCGACGCGGTGCGGGCGTTCCAGGCGGGCGAACGGTGACCCGTCTCCGGAACAGATACAAATAGGACAGTCGAGAAGTGGAGACGATGGCGCACGCCGGGGAGTCCGAACTCCGGGATCGGGTGGCGGCCACGACTGCCGATCTCGTCGAGTACCGCACGACCGAGGACCGCCCGGCCGAAATCGAAGCCGCCCTGTCGTACGTCATCGACTTCTTCGCCGACGAGGCGGTCGATATCGAGCGCTTCGACCACGAGGGTGTCTCCTCGCTCGTGGTGTCGCTCGACGGGTCACGGTCGCCGGAGATCGTTTTCCACGGCCACCTCGACGTGGTGCCCGCCGCCGACTCCATGTTCACGCCGCGGTACGTCGACGCGGGCGAACTCTCCGGCCGTGGGACCGCGGACATGAAAGGCGGTCTCGCGACGATGATGCACGTCGTGCGCGACTGCTCGCGTCACGAGTCGCCGCCGTCGCTCGCGCTGATGGTCGTCACCGACGAGGAACGCGGCGGCCACCACGGCGCGCGCTACTTGCTGGAAGAAGGAGGCTACGACCCCGCCTTCTGCATCACGGGCGAACCCAACAACCTCGACGGCTATCTGGATATCGTCTACCGGCAGAAGGGGGTGATCCGGATCGATCTGACCGCGACGGGTGCCTCGGCCCACGCCGCGACGCCAGAACAGGGCGAGAACGCCATCGCGAACCTCATGGACGCCCACCCCGAGATACGGGCGGTGTTCGACGCCGAGGACGGCGACTGGCCGACGACCGTCAACTACGGCCTGATCGAGGGCGGGACGGCCATCAATCAGGTGCCCGACCGCGCGCGCCTCCGCCTCGACGTGCGGTATCCCGACGCCGACGCCCGCGACCGGGTGCTGACCGCGCTCCGGGGCATCGACGGCCTCACCGTCGAGAGCGTCGGCCACGGCGCGCCGGTCGACACCGACCCCGACGACCCGCACGTCCGCGGCCTGCAACGCCACGCCGAACGGGTGATCGGCCGGGACGTAAACCTGGTCCGCAAGCCCCACACGAGCGACCTGCGACATTTCGCCACCCACGGCATCCCCGGCGTCGCGTTCGGGCCGGAGGCCTACGGCTCTCACGAGGGCTACGAGTATCTCGTCGTCGACAGCCTCCCCGACTACTACCGGGCGCTGACGGCGTTCGTCGAGGGCGCGCCGTACGAATGACCTACGCCACCTCGAGTTCCCAGTACCAGTCGTGGTCCGCCACGACGCGGTAATCCATATCCAGAACGTCCAGCAGTGCCTTCACGTCGGCGACGACCTGCATCGTGGTCGGTCGCTCCTCGGGCGGGTGCTGGAAGACGAAGGCGTCGCGGTTCTCACCGTCACGAGTCAGCCAGTCGGGGATGAAGCCCGCGGGGTAGAAGCCGACACGTTCGAGCGGTTCGTACAGCGCGAGCAGTTGTCGCGCGTTGGCGTCGATTGGCACCATCAGGTGTTCGTCGTCGTCGCGCACGGCCGCCAGCAGTTCCGACTTGGTCTCCGCCCACGACTCGCTTCCTCCCGGCGTCACCTCCCAGAGGAAGCCCGCCTCGTGGGACAGCGCCATCCGTAACTGATCCGCGGTGGGGTAAGTGACGGTGTTGACCGTGCGGATGCGCCGCCCGAGGAGGTCGAGCGACGCCTGCGCCAGCGTTCGCTCGACGATGTGGCGGTAGCGCTCGGGCACGTACACGTCGCGCTCGTCGTACTCGATGCTCGGCGTGTAGAGCATGATCGCCTCGCTCTCGGCGTCCGGCCCGAAGTAGCCGCCCTGGAACAGTTTGTGGATGGAGTAGGGTTCGAACCCGCGGGCGATCAGGTTGTGCTGGGAAGCGGGATGGGAGGTGACGGCGGCCGAGTAGATCAGGCCGTCGAAGGTGGGGTCGGTGCGGAGGACGTTCAGCCGGTGTTTCAGGAGTTCACGCCCCAGTCCCTGCCCCTGGTGGTCGGGATGAACCGCGAGTTTACAGATCTGGGCGTTGCCCTCGTCGAACGAATCGTACTCGACGGCGGCGACGCCGACGACCTGTCCCTCCCGCCGGGCGACGAACGTCGCCGTCGTCCCGTCGTCGAGCAGCGAACGCACGGCTGCCGCCTCGACCAGCGGGTAGTCGGTGTCCGGCGGATACGCCGCCGCGTACACCCGCGCGATGGCCGGGGCGTCCCCCTCGTGGGCGCGCCGAATGGCGTAGCCCGGGGGAAGGTCCGGCGTGAACGGTCGAGGGACAGTCGTCATGGGAGCGTTAGTTCACGTCGATGCGCGTGCCTTCGGAACTCGGCTCGGTTTTCGGCATCCGCACCGTCAGGACGCCGTTGTTGTACGTGGCGGCGATCCCGTCGGTGTCGATGGCGCTCGGGAGCGGGATCGACCGCGACACCGAGGTCCGACGGCGCTCGCGGCGGACGTACTCTCCCGACTCCTCTTCCGCCGTCTCGTCGCGTTCGGCCGCGATGTGGAGCGTCCGCTCTTTCACCCGCACGTCGATATCCTCGGTTTCGAAGCCGGGGAGATCACCCGTCAACACGAGTTCGTCACCCCGATCTTCGAGGTCGATGCTCATCGCGGAGGCGCCCGGCAACTCGCTTCCCAGCGACTCGGGATCCCACATCCGGGCCGCCTTCTCCATGTTCGCCTGCATCCGGTCGAACAACTCGTCCAGTTCGTCGAACGGGTTTCGCTTGGACATGACAGCTAGATGTAGGGTGTTCCTCCCTGAAAATACTCCCAGTCGTTCCTGATAGCTGAGAAATATACTGGTCGTTCATGCAGGGGTGTCCCCCGTCAGTCCGCGTCGTCCAGATACGCCATCGCCTCCTCGTCGCTCACCTGATCGAACCGGTCGTAGAACGCCCCGACGGCGCCGAACGTCGCCGGCGTCTGGAGCACGACCACCGCGTCCGCGACCGTTTCCAGTTCCGCGACGGTATCCGGCGGTCCGACGGGTATCGCGAGGACGACCCGCTCGGCGCCGCCCTCGCGGACGAGACGGAGGGCGGCGAGGGCAGTCGATCCCGTGGCGACACCGTCGTCGACGACGACGACCGTCTTCCCGGTCAGGTCGGGTGCCGTCCGGTCGCCCCGGTAGCGCGACGCCTTCTCCCGGGCCGCCTCGATTTCGGCCGCTCGTTCTCGCTCGACGTACGCGTCGCTCACGCCCAGACGGCCGATTGCCTCGTCGTCGAGCCACACGCTCCCGTCGCTGGCGACGGCGCCGATGGCGTACTCCGGGTTGCCGGGCGCCCCGATTTTGGAGGCGACGACGATGTCGAGCGGGGCATCGAGAGCGTCGGCAACAGCCCGACCCAGCGGGAGTCCGCCGCGCGGAATCGCCAGCACGAAGTCGGCGTCGACCCCGCGGTCGAGGAGTTCGCCGGCGAGCTGTTCGCCCGCGTCGGTCCGATCCGCGAATCTGTCAGACATACTTGTTCCTACGCCGACGAGACTCAAATATCCGGAGTACGTTTCCGTCTCGCGGGAACTCCCCGCTCACGCCGCCGCCTGCACCCACCACGCGATCAGGTCGTTCACGTTGTAAAAGAGGATGGCGACGGTGAGCAGCGTCGTGAAGAGGTAGACGACGAACCCGGGCGGACCGCCGAGCGTGCCCCCGACGAGGCCGCCGGTGATGCCGACGACCGTGAGTTCGATCCACGTCACCAGGATACGGGAACCGAGCCGAGGGCTCGGGTCGTCGCCGCCGGCACCGGCGTCCGCAGTGTCGTCGCCATCCGGTACCCCCGAGTCCACATCCTCGCCGGCGTCCGCGTCACCCATCAGTACGCCTCCCCCGCCTCGATTGGCCCGCTGAACGCCGAGTAGAGGACGATAAAGTAGACGAACACGAGGGGAAGCAGGAGCGCGGCGCCGATGGACATGAGGTTGAGCGAGAGCGTGGGCACGACGGCCGTCTCGACGGTCAGTCCCGTCGCGGGGTCGATAGCGGGGTAGAGCAGACGGGCGACGACGCCGACGAGGGCGAAGACGAGGCCGGCGACCGCAGCGAAGGCGGCGTAGTACCGGTCGGCGTGCGTCGCCAGCGCGTAGCCAGCGGCGAAAACGAGCGTCAGACCGACGAGGCCGAGGACGAGCGGCGAGCGCATCACCGGCTGGAGGCCGGGCGCCAGAGCGTAGAGGCCGGCGAGCGTCAGGACGACGAGGACGAGATAGGCCGCGAGCGCCCGGTAGCCGTCCGACTGGAGGTCGGCACGCAGGTCGCCGCGGGTCTTCAGGCGGAGGAAGGCCACGCCGTCGACGACGGTCAGCGCGACGACGGTCAGACCGACGAGGACGCCCGGCAGCGTCACCAGCGTCGTCGATCCGAGGAGCCAGTTCGCGGTGAACATGCCGAGGAAGAAGGGCGTGGCGAGACTGCCGGCGACGAACGCCCGCCCCCACCAGCGCTGCCACCGCTCGTCGTGGCGCTGTTCGTACATCTCGGGGGCGAGGCCCCGCAGAATGAGCGCGCCGAGGATGGCGAACATGAGCAGGTAGTGGCGGCTGAAGAGGTTGGCGTAGACGGACGGGAAGGCGGCGAAGAGCGCGCCGCCGAAGACGACCAACCACACCTCGTTGCCGTCCCAGAAGGGGCCGATGGCAGCGAGCAACTGTTCGCGTTCCGCGTCGTCGTCGCGGGTGGCGAAGAGCGCGCCGACGCCGAAGTCGAAGCCGTCGAGAAAGAGGAAGGTGCCGAAGATGAAAAAGAGGAGGCCGAACCAGAGATCCGGGAGCGGCAGACCAAAGAGCGGGCCGTTCGACAGCGTTTCGACGCTAGTCATCGGCGCCCACCTCCGAGGGCGTCGCGTCGGCGTCTGCCTCGGCGCCGACGCTGGCTAGCTCGCTCCCCGTCGGCGGCCCGGCGCGAACGATACGAGTGACGACGTAGCCGTACAGCACGAGCAAGCCGAGGTAGACGACGGCGAACCCGGCGAGCGTCGCCGTCGCCTCCGCTCCCGTGAGCCCGGGCGAGACGCCCTGCATCGTCTTCATCTCCCCCTGGATGATCCACGGTTGACGGCCGACTTCGGTGACAACCCAGCCGAGTTCGACGGCGAAAACGCCGAGCGGTGCCGATCCCATCAACGCCTTGTGGAGCAGGTCGTCCTCGAACAGTTCGCCCCGGAACCAGCGGTAGCCACCCCAGAACGCCAGCGTGACGAACCAGAAGCCCAGCGCGACCATCATACGGAACGACCAGAAGACGATGGCGACGGGGGGTTGTGGGCCCTCGAACTCCTCCAGCCCCCTGATCGTCGCCTGTGGGTCGCCGCCGCTCGCCAGCCACGACGCGCCGCCGGGGATGCCGATGCCGAAGATGTCCTTCGCCCGCGGGTCGAGGACGTCCTGCACGGAGGTCGGGAAGGCGATGAGGTACTCGGGGACGTAGCTGTCCGTCTCCCAGACGGCCTCCATCGCCGCGAACTTCTGGGGCTGGGTCTCGTAGACGTGGCGAGCGTACATGTCGCCGTGGATCACCTGGAGCGGCGCCGTGATGAGCAGACCGACGAGGGCGATTTTGAGCGTCGTCTCCCAGAAGCTAACGTGATCGACTGGACGGTCCCAGACGTGGTGTCTGAAGACGAAGTAGGCGGCCACCCCCGCCATCGCCAGCGACACGGATTCGACGGCCGCGTTCTGCATGTGGACGAACATCCAGAAAAAGCGCGGGTTGAGGTAGGCGGCGACGGGGTCGACGAGGTGGACGACCTGCTGGCCGTTCTGGGTGACCATCTCGTAGCCCCGCGGCGTCTGCATCCACGAGTTGGCGATCAGGATCCAGACGGCGGAGAGCCACGTACCGAGGCCGACGGCGACGGCAGACACCATGTAGAGCGCGTCACCGACGCGTTCCCGGCCGAAGACGAAGACGCCGAGGAAGGTGGCCTCGAGCATGAATGCCATCATTCCCTCGACGGCGAGTGGGCCGCCAAAGAGCGGGCCGGCAGTCGTCGCGAAGGCGGCGAAGTTGGTCCCGAACTCGAACTCCAGAACGATTCCCGTCACCGTCCCGACGACGAAACTGACGGCGAAGATGCGGGTCCAGAACCGGCGTAACTGCTCGTACACCGGCTGGCCCGTCCGGATGTCCTTCCACGTGAAGTAGACGAGAAACGGGGCGAGCCCCATGCTGACGACGGGGAAGACGATGTGGACGATGGTCGTGAGTGCGAACTGGAGTCGGCTGGCGATGACTGGATCAACCATGGGTCGGGATGTGGGAGGTCTGGGTGGCTGGCGCACTCCTTCGTGCGCCGGCCCGATTCGAGTGCCGCAGTGGTAGTCGGTTCGGGCGATGCGGGGAGCCGTCGACGCCAGTGCGCCGGTGCCGGTCGCCGATCATCTACCCGCGGAAGAGGGACAGCACTTCCTCGACGACGCCCGACTCCACGCCGACGATGTACCGCTCGCCGGCCTGCAGTTCGGTGTCGGCCCGGGCGATACGGGTGCGGTCCCGATCCGAGATGACGAGGCTGCCGCTCGGGAGGCTGATCTCGTCGAGCGTGTGCCCCGCGACCGGCGCGCCCTCACCGACTTCGATCTCCAGGATTTCGAGGTCGTGGTGGTCGCCGATGATGGTCCGCACCTCCTCCCCGGAGAGGATGTCGGCGGCCGTCGCGGCGCTCAACTCCTGCGGGAGGATCGTGGCGTCGGCGATTTCGTCGTAGGCGTCTTCGGTGCCGGCGTCGGTGCGGGCCAGCGTTCGGATGTTGGGGGCGACCTGTCGGGCCGCGAGACAGATGGCCAGATTCGTCCCGGCTTCGTCCGTCAGCGCGGCGATAGCGTCGGCTCGCTCCGGGTCGGCCTGTTCGAGGATCGCAGGCGACGTGGCGTCGCCCTCGATGACCATGGCGACGCGTTCGTCGGCCACCCGATCCGACTGCGCCGACTCCTTCTCGATCAGCACAATCTCGTGGCCGCGGTCGGCGAGTTCGCGCGCCGTCCGGAGGCCGACGCGTCCGCCGCCCGCGACGATGATACGCTTCGTGTGTGACATGGGTTGCTCCCGGCGACGAGGCCGTTCGTGACCGGTACCGTGTGAACCTCGGCGCGGATCGCGGTTTAATGACTCCCCGGTTCCCGGATGGCGGGAACCGTCCGACCGAGGCGGTCAGTCGCCGTTCGTATAGACAATCCAACAACAGTTATTAGCGTCGCCGGCGTCAGTTCCCCTATGCTCCTCCGCATCGCCGCACTCGCCCTCGGTGTGCTCGAACTGCTCCGGCCCCGTGGCATCGTCGACTTCTGGATGAATCTCGCGACCGAAGGGGACGACGTGTCGCTCCGGCCGTGGGTGTACACGGCGGCCCGAATCGAGGGCGTCTTCCTCGTCCTCTGGGCCCTGCGTCGGTCGCGCTCGGGGGACGACTAAACGTTCGGCAACACGCCGCTCACGCCGGCGGTTTCGAGGACGATCCAGCCGACGAAGGCAGCGTACGCCGCGAGCAGTGTGTAGGCTTCCCCGTTGGTGAGCGACAGGTCGGTCCGAAGCAGGGTGAAGAGGACGAGCGTCGCGATAGTCAGACAGGCCATCATCGGGACGGCGGCGGCGAAGTCGATGGGGGCGGCGCCGGCGATCAGGATGCCCGCGGGCACCGCGACCAGCAGGTCGAACGTGTTGCTCCCGAGGACGTTGGCGATGCTGGTGACGCCACCCTCCGCCCCGTCGTTGGCGGCGCGAAGGCTCACGAACAGGTCGGGGAGGCTCGTCCCCGCGGCGACGATGACGAGGCCCCAGACGAAACTCGGCGTGCCGAGCAGGTCGCCGAAGCCGATGGCGGCCCGGACCAGTCCCTCGACGGCGACGACGATCAGGGCGAGACCGAGCAACAGTTCCAGCCACCGCCGACCGACCGCGACCGACTCCAGCGGCTCCCCGTCGTGGTCCGCGAGGTCCTGATACTGGATGAAGACGTAGAGGCCATAGAGACCGACGGGGACGAGCGCGAGCGGCCGGGTCATCGTTCCCACGAGTCGCTCGTTGCCGACCGGCACGTAGATGACCGCGAAGGCGAACGTCAGGAGGAGGATCGACACCGCGAGCATGTAGAACTGCGCCTCCTTGTAGACGAGTTCGCGACTCGCCTCGAGTTCCTGCCGGCGTGAGAGCGTGCTGACCGCCGGAATGACGAGGATGTTGAACACGGCCGAGCCGACGATGGCGCCGACACCGAGGTCGAACTGGCCGTGGACGAGCGTCGCGAGGACGGTGCTCGACAGTTCCGGCATGCTCGACCCGACAGCCGCAATCACCGCCCCTCGGATGATCGGCGGGACGCCGTAGTAACGCGCCAGTCGCTTGCTCGCCTCGTCGAGAAAGCCACTCCCTTTCCAGATGACGGCAGTCGACGCGACGGCGACGGCGGCGTACCACACCCCGGTCGCGAGGGTCATCGGACGGCGCTACACGGCCCCCTACAAAACGTTCACCGATGACGGCTCGGGAGGGGCGAGTTACCCCTCGTCGACGTACTCCCCTGCCGACTCGATACCTTCGGCGAGCGTCCCGAGGAAGCGCGCGGCGTCCGCGCCGTCGACGACCCGGTGATCGAAACTCAGGTCGAGGGGGAGCGTGCGGCGGAAGATCACGTCGTCCTCGTCTCGGCGAGCGCGCTCCTGCACGCGGTTCACTCCGAGAATGGCGATCTGTGGCGGGTTGATGATCGGGGTGAATCCGTCGACGTCGAGCGGCCCCAGATTCGAGACGGTGAAGGTGCCACCCCGGAGGTCGGCCATCGCGTAGTCGCCGCTCTGGACGGCCTCGGTCAGTCGCTCGCGCTCGGCCGCGATACCGTCGAGCGACCGGCCGCCCACGTCCGCGACGACGGGGGCGACGAGGCCGTCTTCGATGGCGACGGCCACGCCCACATTGTGCTCCTCGTAGAGGCGGTGGGTACCGTCCTCGAAGGTGGCGTTGAACGCCGGATGGGCCGCAAGCGCGTCCGAGAGCGCGCGGAGCAACACGTCCGTGAGCGAGACGCCCGCGTCGTCGGCGGCGGCCACCAGCGCCTCGGCGTCTACCTCGCGACTCACCGTCACGTGGACGGCCTCGCGGTAGCTCTCCTGCAGGCGGTTCGCGATGGTCTTGCGCATCGGACTCGGCGTGCGCTCCTCGCGGAGCGTGCGTGGGGCTGGGCCGTCGGTGCCGGCGTCGTCGGCCACGCTCACCCCTCCCCGGGTTCGATCCACGCCAGCGTATCGCCGACGGTGAACTCCGCGTTCTCGGCGCGGACGATTTCGACGAGTTCGCCGTCCGTCGGCGCGGCGATGTCGACACTCACCTTCTCGACCTGCACCTCACAGAGGCTCTCGCCGGCCGTGACGCGTCGGCCTTCCTTCGCGAACCAGTTGACGACGACGCCCTCCTCCTCGTCCACGTCGTCGGTCCACGCGCCGTCGGCGACGACGGGTACACGGTCGTCGCTCATCGGACGTTACGGACGGCCGTCTCGATATCACTCGCGTCCGGCTGCACCTCGTGTTCCAGTTCGCGAGCGTAGGGGATGGGCACGTCGGGCATCGCCACGCGCTCGACCGCTTCCAGCGAGTCGAGTGCTTCGTCGGCGACGGCCGAGACGATTTCGCCGGACAGACCGAACGAGCGGTAGTCCTCGTCGACGACGACGAGGCGACCGGTTTTCTCGACGCTCTCCACCACCGTCTTCCGGTCGAGGGGGACGAGCGTCCGGAGGTCGATCACCTCCACGTCGACGCCGTCGTCGGCCAGCGATTCCGCGGCATCGAGCGCGCGGTGGACGTGCAGGCCGAGCGTCACCACCGTCACGTCCGACCCTTCGCGTTTCACGTCCGCCTTGCCGAAGGGGATGGTGTAGTCCTCTTCGGGGACTGGCGTCTTCGGCCCCGCGGGGGCAGGGAGCCATCCGAGGCCCATCAGGCGCTTGTGGTACATGTAGACGACCGGGTCGTCGTCGCGGATGGCGTTGTGCATCAACCCCTTGGCGTCGTAGGCGGTCGAAGGGACGACCACCTTCATCCCCGGCAGGTGGGCGAAGGTGCCGTAGAGGGTCTGGGAGTGCTGGGCGGCGTCGCTGTAGGTGCCGCCGACGGCGGTGGTCATGACCATGGGGACGCTCACCGACCCGCCGCTCATGTACGTGTTCTTCGCCATCTGGTTGTAGATCTGGTCCATCGCGACGCCGAAGAAGTCGACGAACATGAGTTCCGCGATGGGGCGCATCCCTTGCTGGGCGGCGCCGACGGCCGCGCCGAGGTAGGCCGTCTCGCTGATCGGCACGTCCATGATGCGGTCGTAGCCGAACTCCTCCAGCAACCCTTGCGTGCTGTCGAAGATGCCGCCGTAGTCGGCCACGTCCTCGCCCATGTAGAACACCTCCTCGTTCTCGCGCATCTCGGAGCCGATGGCCTCGACGATGGCACGACTCATCGTGAGTTCGCGGTCGATCATTCTCCCTCACCCCCCGTCTCCGCGAGGTCGAAGTCCGGTTCGGTGTCGGTCACGCCCGACGGCGGATTGGTGAAGACGTGTTCGTACGCGTCGTCCGGGTCGGGTTTCGGCTGGTCTTTCGCCCACGCGATGGCGTCGTCGACGCGCTGGTGCGCCTCCGCCCGTACCGCGCCCAGGTCGTCGTCGTCGAGACCGTGGTCCCGGAGGTGGGCTTCCATGCGCTCGATGGAGTCGCGGTCCAGCGCCGCCTCCTGATCCTCGTCGGACCGGTAACTCTGCGGGTCGCCCATGAAGTGACCCATCCGGCGGTGGACCTGCACGGAGAGGATGGTCGGGCCGTTCCCATCGCGGGCGCGACCGACCGCCTCGGCGGCGGCCTCGTAGACGGCGACGGCGTCGTCGTGATCCACCCGGATGCCGTCCATCTCGAACCCGTCGGCGCGCGTGTCGGCGCTCTCGACGTCCGTCACGCGCTCTTGGGGCATGCTGATCGCCCAGTCGTTGTCCTCGACGACGAAGACGACGGGCAGGTCGTGGACGGCGGCGAAGTTCAGCGACTCGAAGAACCCACCCTGATCGATAGCGCCCTCGCCGAGATACGCGACTGCGACGCTGTCGGTGTTGCGCTTTTTCGCTGCGAGACCGGCGCCGACGGCGGGCGGACAGCCCTCCGCGATGATACCGCTACACGCGAAGTTTACGTCGGGATCGAACAGATGCATGTGGCCGCCCTTCCCCGAACAGAGCCCGGTGTCGCGGCCGAATATCTCCGCGGTCATCCGCTTCAGATCGATGCCTTTCGCGATGGCGACGTGGTGCGGTCGGTGCGGTGCGGTGACCACGTCGTCGTCGCGCAGGTGATGACAGACGCCGACCGCGGCCGCCTCCTGCCCCGCCGCCAGATGGAGTTCACCGGGGATGGGACCGGCCGAGATGTCGAACGCCGGCTGTTTCCCCTCCAGGTACTCTTCCTGTAGCCGTTCCTCGTAGTAGCGCGCCGTTACCATATCGGCGTACAGCGCCCGGAGTCGTTCTACGGATGGCATGCCCTCTAGCTGTCGAAAGCTTCACATATAATTGTGCAGGTGCTTCGAGATCCGGGCGGCGCACGCCGCTCAGAGGGCCTGCAGTCCCTGTGTCGCTACCTGTCCGGCAGCATCCCGAAACTACCGTCCAGTGGTCCCGCTCACGCGGTCTGGGGAATCCGGGCGTCTCGCTCGGGGAGTTCGCGGCGGGTGATGGTGAGTTCGAATCCGGCGCCGGCGTCGACCAGTACCTCGTCGACCACGCGCACGTACTCGCTGGCGTGTTTGCCGTCGGGACAGAGACGTGTCCGCTCGGCGAGCAGTCCGGCCTCGGTGAGCGCGTCGAGTTTTCGGTAGGTCGTCGAGAGCGGCAGATCACAGGTCTCGGCGAGTTCGCTCGCGGACAGCGACTCCTCGTCGGTCGCTTCCAGCACTGCACGGCAGTCGTCGTCCTGCAGTGCGTGCAAAATTGCGTTCACGTCGTCGTCGTCCTCGACGGTCGTCTCACGGTTCGGGTGTTCGAGGCGGGCGGAGGTAGCGATAGCCATCGTCGTTCACCCCTACGGACGTACCCACCCCAAACCAGTCTTCACCCACGATATCGGGGGTACTTTATAAGCAACGACGACCGTGTGCGGTGCGAGTCATCCCGGTGGTCGGTGCGTTTACCAGTGTGCGGCCAGAACAGGGGTGGTAATGAGTTCCGGCATCCGCGCGGAACTGCGGGTCGACGCCGACGGAACGTGTCCCGTCGCGTCGACGGCGGCCGACGCCGGCACGTCCACCTTCTCCGTGTCGAGAGGTGTTGCCTCCGAGTCGTCGGGGACGGTGACTGAGGAGTTCATGCTCGACCGCGCGGACGCCGCCACCCACGCGACCGACGACATCGACGCCGTGTTCACGTACGGCTCGAAGACCGTCTACCGGTTCAGCCGAGAGCGCGGTCGGGGCTGTCCGTGCGAGTGCATCGAGCAGTTCGACTGCCCCGTCGTCGACGTGCACACACGCGACGGCATGCTGTATCTGGTCTTTCACGCGGCCGACATCGAAGCGTTACAGAACATCATCACGACGCTCCAGGAGACGTTCCCGAACGTCGATATCCGTCGCCTCCTCCGGACGCACGGGGATCAATCCAATCACGACCTCGTCTTCGTCGACCGGGGACGACTCACGGAACGCCAGCGAGAAGTGCTGGCGACCGCGCACCGGATGGGCTACTTCGAACGCCCGAAAGGGGCGAACGCGGGCGAGGTGGCCGAGACCCTCGATATCTCACGGTCGACGTTCACCGAGCATCTGGCGGCCGCACAGACGAAACTCCTCGACGCCATTCTGGCGGAGTAGCGACCGCGACTGTCGCGCTCCCCTATTCGTCGTCGACGTCGATCCGCCGCCCACTCAGTTCGTCGGGATCGAGTTCGTACAACTGGATGTCGAGGTCGACTTTCTCCTCGCCCCACATCTCGAACAGCGGGCGCTTCGCCGCGCCGTACCGCTCGATGTGTTCGGGCGTGAGTTCGGTCCGGGGGACGCGTTCGAGCCGACCGTTCGCGACGGCGCTCCGATAGGTCGTTTCCTCCTCTTCGTACACGACGAACCGGACTCGTGGGGAATCGGTGAGAAACCGGCGCTTCTCACTATCCGGCGTGGACACCAGTCGCATACAGAACCGCCGAACGTCGGCGTCGTATCCGTACGAAACTGGGACCGCGTACGGCTCGTCAGTACGAGCGAGCGCCAGCACCCCCGTTTCACGGCGTTCGAGGAGGGCGTCGGTTTCGGCGCCCGTCATCACGGTCTGTTGCTCGACGGTCATACCTGCTCTCTGCCGCAGAATAGCGGGGGGATTGTTTATATTTGTTCACCTGCCGCGCGCAGTCTCGCGTGGTGACGACTCATTCGGCGTCGACGGAGAACGCGCTCCTCGAAACCGACGTTCCACAGACGACACAGCCGTGATCGAGCAACGCCTCCCGCATCGGCTCGTTCACCGCCATGGCCTCTCCACAGTCCGGACAGTGGAAGGTGAGATCTCCGCCCCCGCTCATCGTTGGTCGGTATAGGATGGCTGCCGATATATGAACCCCTATTGTTCCAGCCAGTTGGGAACAACACCCGAACAGGTTAGCCGAGCGAAATATCGAGATAGAGCATTACGATGACGCCGAGGAGCGTCCCGAGGGTCGCGATCCGCTCGTTCCCGTGTGTGTGCGTCTCCGGGACGATTTCGTCGCTGATGACAAAGAGCATCGCACCCGCGGCGAACCCCATCGCGTAGGGGAGCAGCGTCGAGACGGTACCGACGGCGTACGCCCCGAACACCGCCAGCGGAATCTCGACCACACCGGACCGGACTCCCGCGAACACGGCGTAGGCGCGGCGATCCAGGCCGGCGTTGATCGCCGCCACGGAGACGGCCAATCCTTCCGGCACGTTCTGGATGCCGATAGCGAGCATCAGCGGGATGGCCGTACTGAGGTCGCCGCTCCCGAACCCGACGCCCACCGCCAGCCCTTCCGGTATGTTGTGCAGGGTGATCGCGAGGACGAAGAGGACGACGCCGGCGAGGCGTTCGTCGTCGATGGGGAGTCCCTCTGCGGATGCCGCGGCGTCGGTGCGCTGTCCTCCCGAAACGAGGTAGTGGGCGTGGGGGACCAACACGTCCGAGCGATCCAGAAAGAGCGCGCCGAGCGCCACGCCGAACAGCACGGGGAGCGGGTTTCCGTTCGAGTACGTCTCGATACCGGGGATGATGAGGCTCGTGAAACTGGCCGCGAGCATGACGCCGGCGGCGAAGCCGAGCGCCCCATCGAGCGCTCGTTCCGAGGGATCCCGCCAGACGAAGACGAGCGACGCGCCGAGGAGGTTGAGTGTCGCGATGACGACGCCGCCGACGAGGCCGTGGATCACCGGATTGGTGCCGAACAACTGGGTGAAGCTGTCGACTACCACGGCCCCAGACTCCCGTCGATCATGGCTACGGCCGCCGATTCACGACCGGGGCTATTGAAGATTGACGCTCGCAGCGCCGGGGTTCACCGCGTCGTCGCTCTCGGATGGGCGATCCGTCTCGTCGTTGCCGAGCCGTCGGATCGTCTCGTCGATGTCGCGGATGCGGGCGGTCTGTTCCTCGTTGGCCGCCGCGACCCCTTCGATCTCCGCCGACACGCGTTCGGTCTGATCGACGAGTTGGTCGATCATGCTGGCGACCTCTTCGGTCGAGGCGGCCTGATCGTCCGTCGCCTCGGACACTTCCCTGATTCCCTGTGAGGCGTCGCGAACGGCGTCGACGATCTCTTGGAGCTTCGTCATCGCCGCCTCGATCTGGGCCATTCCCTGATCGATCTCGTCGGTCGTCCGTTCGAGGCTCTCAACCGTCGCCGCCGTCTCGGCTTTGATATCCGTGACCATCGTCTCGATGTCGCTCGCGTGGCGCTGGGATTCCTCGGCGAGCCCTTTCACCTCGTCGGCGACGACCGCGAAGCCGTCGCCCGCCTCGCCCGCCCGTGCCGCCTCGATGGACGCGTTCAGCGCCAGCAGATTCGTCTGATCCGCGATGTCGTTGATCACCTCGACGATCTCGTCGATCTCGTCGATCCGGTCCTCGAGGTCGTCGACATCGGTCGCGGCGTCGCGCGAGGACTCGCTCACCCGCTCCATCACCTCGATGGACTCGGTCGCCGCCTCCCGACCGTCGGCAGCCAGCGCCTCCGCTCGCTCGCTGGTCGACGCCACTTCGTCCGCCGTCGACGCGATTTCCTCGACCGTCGCGCTCATGTTCGACACCTCGCTCGCCACGTCGGACATCGCGTCGACCTGTTCGTCCGTCCGGTCGTCGATAGCGGTCGTCCGCTCGGCCACTTCCTCCGCGGAGTCGCGCAACTCGCCCATCGGCTCGGCCAGATCACGCTCGACCTCGGCCATGAGGCGCTCGCGCTCGTCGAGGGCGTTCTCCAGTTTCTGGCTGTAGGAGTGGATGTACGTGTCCGCCACCACCTGCATGTCGAGGTTGATGATTCGCAGGACTGCGAGCAGTTCCTCCCGACTCACGTCGAGCGCCGACTCCACGGCCTCCTCGACGGCCGTCTCGTCAGTCGCCGCCGTCTCGTCGGTCACTCGATCGACCAGTCGGTCTTCGAGGCGGTCGAACAACAGCGGAACGAGCAGGTCGTAGTAGACGCCGTACTGCCCGATGTACTGTTTCATCGGCATCTCCAGCATGTCGTGGAGTTTGCCGACGCGGGCGCGGTTGCGGAAGTAGTCTTGCCCGTAGTCGCCGCTGGCCAGCGTGACCAGATAGGCCGACTGGGTCCGTTTTAGCTGCTCGATACCCTTCTCCGACCGGCCGATCACGTTGGTCGTCTGGTCGTACGCGGTGAGGTTGTCGTAGAAGTCCTCGGCGATCTGCTCCGAGTGATCGCGAAACACCGACTCCAGATCCGAGAGCCGACGAGCGTCGGTCTCGTCGAAACTGATGAAATTCTTTCGCCACTCGATTTCCCGTTCGTCCAGTCCGCACTCGCGCATGAGGTCGTCGGTGGAGAGCTGGGCGTTCAGCGCACCCTGACCGAATACGGTCCCGTAGTCGTCCATACCTGCCGTCGTCAATTCCATAAAATAAGTGTGTCCACTGACTCCAGCGTCTGATAATTGGCGCCGGAAGCGGAGGAAACGCGGAGTCGAGCGACTGACGCGAGAGTTCAGGACTGTGAGTCGGGGGCTCCTCGCACCGTCAGCACCGGCACCGGCGCCGTTCGAACGAGTTGTTCCGTGACGCTGCCGAGGACGTATCGGTCGAATCCCGTCCGGCCGTGGGTGCCCAGGATCACGAGGTCGATATCGTGGTCCGTGACGTACGTTCGGACGGTTCGCGAGACGGACCCGCCGAACTCGACGGCGGTGGCGGCGGGGGCGATCCCGGCCTCGCGCGCCCGACCCGCGGCCGCGTCGAGAATCCCTTCGGCGTTCTCTTCCAGCGCCGCCGTCTGGATATCGGTGCGGACGTCGACGCCCAGACTCGTCACGTTCACGACCGAGACGAGGTGGAGGGCGGCCGACGCGGTGTTCGCCACGTCGATGCCGATGTTCAGCGCCGCGTCGGCCGGATCGCTCCCGTCCGTCGGTACCAACACGTTCCGGTACGGATACCGGACGGTCACGTCGTCGTCCGGACGGATCGTCAGGACGGGTACGTCCGAGCGCCGGACGACTCGTTCGGTCGTGCTCCCGAGGAGGAAGCGGTCCAGTCCTCGCCGCCCGTGGGTCGGCATGATCACGAGGTCGATGTCGTAGGTGTTGGCGTAGTCGACGATGGTGCGGTACGGTTCGCCCTGCATGACCTCGGTGACGGTCGGGACGCCGCGGTCGCTGGCGCGCCCGGCCGCCTCCTGTACGGTCCGGACGCCGGCCTGTTCGAGGGCGTCGACGACCTGCCCGCGGAACTGCGTGACGCTCTCGCGGGTCGTGTCCGCGACGCTGAGGACGTGGACCGTCGCGTCGTGGGCCTCGGCCACGTCGAGGACGTGATCGAAGACGGCGGCCGCGCCGTCGCTCCCGTCGGTGGGAAAGAGGAGTTTGTCGAACATACGACACCAATCGTGACGGCGAGATAAAAAATGGGGCCACGATCACGGAGACACCGACCCGTCACCGTCCAGCCGTTCGACGGTCGAGTCCACGAACGCCGACCGTCGGCGACGACACTGACAAGAGTTAACACCCTCCACCGGCAATATCCTGACGATATGCCAACAGTACCGGATCCCGCTCCGTGTAATCAGGACGAACAGCTCTACGAGTGTCTGGAGTGTGGGAAGCGTCTCTGTAGCTCGGAGTCGCTCGCGGCGTGTCCGGGCTGTGAGGGGACGTTGCAGAACCTCAGTCGGCCGCGTCCCGAGTAGACGGCCGGACGAGGCGTGCGGTCCCAACCGTTTTCATCCTCGCCACCGACGCCTCTCGAATGCGCATCTCCGATGTCGAGATTCACGAGTTCGACTACGAGGTGGAACGAACAGGGACCGTCGGCGGCAACTGGGTGTACGACCCCGACTCGACGCTCGAACCGCCGGGATTCGTTCTGACCATCCGCACCGCCGACGGCACCGAGGGCCACTACCGCGGCTTCGCGTTCACGCCCCCGAGCATCGCGCAGGTGCAGATGGTCGCCGAGGAGCATCTGCTCGGCCGCGATCCGCTCGCGAGACGCGGTATCTGGCAGGACTGCTGGCGCGCCCTCAGACACACCGATCACTTCGGTCTCGGCGCCATCGACGTGGCGCTCTGGGATCTCGCCGGAAACCATCACGACGCCAGCGTCTCCACCCTCCTCGGCGGCTACCGTGACACCCTGCCCACCTACGCGTCGACGATGTTCGTCGACGACAACGGGGGACTGGACGGGCCGGAGGCGTTCGCCGACTACGCCGAACGGTGTCTCGACCGCGGCTACGACGGCTTCAAGTTCCACGGCCACCCCGAGGTACGACCCGAGGTGGATATCGCCATCTGCGAGGCGCTCGCGGACCGCGTCGGTTCGGAGATGGACCTCATGATCGACAGCTCCAGCCTCTATCGCACCTACGCCGACGCCCTGAAAGTCGGACAGGCGCTCGACGACCTCGACTTCTTCTGGTACGAGGACCCGATGCACGACGGCGGCGTGAGCGAGCGGACGACGAAGAAACTCGTCGCCGCGCTCGACACGCCGATGCTCGGCCTCGAACACGTCCGCACCGGTCCGTACGGCGCCGTCGACAGCCTCGCGAGCGAGTCGACCGACCTCGTCCGCGCCAGCGCGCACATGGACGGTGGCATCACGGGCGCGCTCAAGACCGCCGAGGCCGCCGAGGCGTTCGGCGTCGACGTGGAACTCCTGCTCGGCGGCCCGGCGCACATGCACCTCATGAGCGCGCTCCGAAACTCCAGTTACTTCGAACACGGCTTGCTCAACCCCGAGAGCGACTGGATCCTGAATCAGGGGTTCGAGGGGCGGCCGGAGTCCATCGACGACGACGGTCGGATGGCCGTCCCCGACGGTCCCGGCCTCGGCGTCGACATCGACTGGGAGTTCGTCGACCGACGGCGGACGGGTCACACCGTCATCGAGTAGTTACTCGTAGGTCGTCGTGTAGCCGCCGTCCCAGAGCATGTCGCCGCCGTTGAGGTGTTTGCCGTGCTGTGAGAAGCCGAAGACGAAGAGGTTCGCGACTTCGGCGGGCGTCATCATCTCCTTCGTACGCGCCTGCCCGAGCATCACGTCCTCGACGACTTCCTGTTCGGAGATGCCTCGTTCTTCGGCCGTGTCCTCGATCTGGTTCACCATCAGCGGCGTCAGCACGTAACCGACGCTGACCGAGAAGCCCCGCAGCGTCCCCTCGCCCTCGGCGGCGATACACTTCGTCAACCCGTTCAGCCCGTGTTTCGCGGTGATGTACGCCGCCTTGTCCTTGGTGGCGTAGTGGCCGTGGGCGGAGGACATGTTGCCGATGGCGCCGTAGCCCTCCGCCTCGCGGATGTGCGGCATTGCCAGTTTCGAGAGCAGGAACGGCGCGCGGAGCATGATATCGAGCAGACGGTCGTACATCTCCATCGGGAAGTTGGGGATGGAGGCGATGTGTTGCATGCCGGCGATGTTGGCGACGTAGCGGAGGTCGCCCTGCTCGACCGCCGTCTCGACGATGGCCTCGACCTCGGCGTCGTCGGTGAGGTCCGCCTCGACGGGCACGATGTCGCCGTCGACGCCGATGTCCACACCTTTGGCGACCGTCTCGTCGAGCCCGTCAGCGTCGATGTCGGCCGCGACGACAGTGAGACCATTGGCCGCGAGGGCGAGTGCCGTCGCGCGACCGATCCCCGACGCGGCGCCCGTGACGATGCTCGCCGTCTCCGGGCCGAAGCGGGGATCGTCGAGGACGAGGAGGTCGTCGGCGGTCAGGGTCGGTTCCGTCAGTTCGAACGCGTCGTCTGACATGTCCGGAGGTTGGAATGCCCAGTGCCTAAAACTCCCCCTCCGGCCGTCGATCCTCGCATCCAGTGTCGCCGCTCACTCGACTGTCGGCAGTTCGACGACGAAGACGGCTCCCTCCGGATCGTTGTCCTCGACCCGCACGTCGCCTCCGTACTGCTCGACGAGCGTCTCGACGAGATACAGGCCGAGTCCCGTTCCTCGGCTGTCGAGACCTTTCTCCCCCCTTCCGAAGATGGCATCTTTCTGTGCGTCGGAGATGCCCGGCCCGTTGTCGGCGATCCGGACGACCAGTTCGTCTCCCTCCCTCGTCGTGGAGACGACGATTTCGGGCACGTCCTCGTCGTTGTGTTGCACCGCGTTCGTGAGGAGATTCCGGAAGACCGACGCGATCATCTCATTGGCCTCGACGACCGCGGACGGTATCTCCGATGCCACGACCACGTCGGCGTCCGGGTAGCGCTTCCGCAGGTCTTCGATTTCGTCTTCGAGCACGGACCGAACGTCGATGGGTTCGTTCTCCGAGTCGCGCGTCAGCATCATCGTGGCCGTATCCCGCGCCGTCTGTGTGAGTTCGACCGCGTGGGTAGCGCGGTCCTGAACCGTCGCGAGATGTTCCAGACCCTCGTCGTCGACGTGGTCGTGCAGGATGTCTGCGTAGGCGGTCACCAGCTGGAGGTCGTTGCGGATGTCGTGGCGCAACACCTGATTCAACACCTCCAGTTCGTCGCGTTGCTGTTCCAGGAGCTGATTCTGTTCGCGCAGTCGTCCCTCGTACTCCTTGCGGTCGGTGATGTCCCGCGCGACGCTCAGAATCGCCGTCTCACCCTGGTAGGTGACCAAACTGGAACTGATCTCGACGGGGATCACCTCACCGTCTTTGGTCCGATGGGCCGTCTCGAACACCTGCATTCCGTCCTCCGGCATGTTCTCGATAAGTGACGTGATCTCACCGTCCGACAGCCCCGCGTCGATGTCGTGTGGGGCCATCGAGAGGAGTTCCGACCGCGAATACCCCATCTGCTCCACGGCCGCATCGTTCACCGCGAGAAACTGCTCGTCGGTGCCGATGACCCAGGCGGTGTCGTTCATTCCGTTGATCAACTCCTGAGACTCCTCCCGGGCCTGCACCAGTTGGCGCTCCCGCATTCGCTGTTCCGTCACGTCCCGCGCCACGCCGACGACACCCTCGATGTCGTCCCCGATCCGTAGTGGGACGAGGCGGTAGTTCAGGAACACCTCGCCGCGGTCCGGGTGGTCGAAGGTCGTCTCGCCGCGGACGACCGCTCGTTCACCGTCGAGCAACGCTTGAAACGGATCGCCGTCACCCTCTGCGCGGATCGTCTCGACGAGTTGACTCGGCTGTCCTTCGAGTGCTTCCCGCGTCGTTCCGTAGAAGTCGGTCAGATAGTCGTTGACGATGTCGAACCGCCCGTCCGTATCGTACAGACACGCCCCCTCCTGCATCTGTTGGAAGGCCTGTTCGTAGAGGTGCAACTCCTCGTGTCGGGTCCGCAACTCCCGCCGGGACCGGTGTGTTTCCACCGCGTCCTCGATCCGAGTCGCCAGGACGTCGGGCTGTCGGATCGCCTCGTCTTTCCGGAGATAGTCGGTCACCCCCGCGCTGATGGCTTCGCTCGCGACCTCCTCGTCGGTGACGAGAACGAACGGCAGTTCCGGATGTGTGTCTCGAACGGCGTCGAGGAACTCGATCCCGGTTCGATCGGGAAGGGCGTGCGCCGAGACGATACAGTCGAGTTCGTCGTCGTCGAGCCACTCGAATCCCGCGGCCGCGGTTGCGGCCGTCTCGACCGTGACGTCACTGTCCCGATTCTCGAACACGTCCGCGAGCGGCGCCGCTAACGTCGAGTCGTCGTCGACGACGAGGACACGTCGCGTGCCGTCACGTCCGTTCATACCCTAGCGGTTGGCGTAGTTTCGGTTAAATACACGTTCCCAATTATCAGCGCTAGTAGCCCGGAAACGGCTCGAAACGCGAAGATATGGCCGTCCTCGCCGTCGATTCGGCACGCTCGAAGCCGTTCCGAACGGCGGCTGATTCGGTCGGCGGCGACTCTCGTTCCGAAACGTGATGAAATCAAAAACGATCGAGGAGGGGTTGTTTATGAGCGCCGTACCGCAGTCTGCCAACTGCTGTCCGTCACGTAGAACGATGGACGCTGCAGGCGCCCGTTCGGTGGGTGAACGAATCGTCCTTTCCGGCGTGAAGCCTCCGAATTCGACCGGTATGGAACACGCCGATAGACACAGTATTCTGAGTGTTCATAGGATTCCGTATGCCCACGATCACGGTCAACGTGGACGGCAACCGCAAAGAGCGCATGGAGAACCACCCCGAAATCAACTGGAGTGAGGTGACGCGGCAGGTCATCCAAGAGAAAATCGAGGCGCTCGAAGTGATGGACGAACTCACGGGCGAGAGCGAACTCACCGAGAGCGACGTACAGGAACTCGCCGACAGCATAAACGAGCGGGGACGCAAGCGCGTCGACGAGGGGTCGGTGTAGAGGGGACGTATGAGGCTCCAGGATCGCACGTCGTGGACCGAACCGGGCGACATCGACGCGGCCGTCGCCGACGTCCGCTCGACGACACACGGACTAGAACAGCCCTCCGATCTGGATCGTCTCGTCGAGCAATTCGGAGATCGAACGTACGTGTTGCTGGGCGAGGCTTCGCACGGTACCTCGGAGTACTACCGCTGGCGCGCCCGACTGACGGCCCGACTCGTCCAAGAGAAAGATTTCTCGTTCGTCGCTGTGGAAGGTGACTGGACGAACTGTTACGAGGTCAATCGGTACGTCAAGGGTCTCTCGGTGTCTCCCGAGACGATCCGCGACGCTCTCGAGGCGTTCGAACGGTGGCCGACATGGATGTGGGCGAACTGGGAGGCCCTCGAGTTCCTCGATTGGCTGGAGCTTCACAACCAGCGACTCCCCGAAGACGACCGAATCGGGTTCTACGGCCTCGACGTGTACAGCCTGTTCGAGTCGATGGACGCAGTCGTTGATTATCTCGAGGACGTAGACCCGGATGCAGCAGCCGAGGCCAGGGCCGCCTACCGGTGTTTCGAACCGTACGGTGAAGACGCACAGGAGTACGCGCGGGCGCTCCGGATGGTTCCCGAGACCTGCGAGGACGAGGTGGTAGAAATGTTGACGCGGCTCCGCGAGCAGGTCGCAGCGTACGATCACAGCCGCGATGACTACTTCAACGCCGAACAGAACGCCTTGGTCGCAAAAAACGCCGAACAGTACTACCGAGAGATGGTTCGTGGCGAGGTCGACTCCTGGAACATCCGGGACCGACACATGGTCGAAACGCTGGAGCGTTTGCAGAAGCATCACGGATCGGACAGCAAGGGCATCGTCTGGGCGCACAACACCCACATCGGCGACGCCAGAGCGACTGACATGGAGGCGCGGGGACGGCTCAATGTCGGCCAACTCGTTCGCGAGCACGAAGGCAGGGCCGACGTGGCATTGATTGGTATGGGTTCACACCAGGGCACGGTGATCGCCGCGGATTCGTGGGGCGCACGGTTGGAGGAGATGACAGTCCCACCCGCACAGGAGGGAAGTTACGAACACGTCTTCGAGCAGGCGGGTGGAGGCGACTGTTTCCTCGTAACCGGGGAGCTTCCCGACGACTCACCGCTCACCCGACCTCGGGGTCATCGCGCCATCGGTGTCGTGTATCACCCGGCTCACGAGGCGGGGAACTACGTGCCGACGGTTCTTCCCGAACGATATGATGCATTCATGTATTTCGACGAGACGAGCGCCCTCCATCCGCTCGATGTCCACGCCGACGTCGAGGCGATCCCGGATCTGTACCCGTGGGGATTCTAACCGGGGTTCTCCCGTCGGGCGCTCACTGGAGCACTCGTACTGGGCGTCTTCGGGCCGTCTTCAAATTTCTCCTGCTAACGCAGGTGCCCTCTCGGGCGACGATACACCGTCGCACGTGTCGGCCAGCATGGATGGGTGCTAGGAGTAGTCGCCGGGGCAATTCGTCCCGCGACGACCCCTGTACGTCGCTTTTCAGATATCGGGAACCTCCGGCGAATACTTGTGAATCTCTGGCGAAGTGGTACTTGTCAGCACCACGATTACGGCCGACGCGACCGACAATCAGCCGAAGCGGACACCACTCACAGCCATGGAAATTGCCGATATCGTCTCGGAAGAGTACGTAGCGCTCTCACCGGACACGCCCGTGTCGAAGCTCGTCGGTGCGTTCGACGATCCGACCGTCAAGGGGGTCGTCGTACACGGCGATGAATTCGAGGGAATCGTCACGAGGAGACAGCTCGCCACCTCGCACCACCAACCCGACGAAAAGGTCGGTTCGCTCGTCTGGCACGTCCCCAGACTCGCCCCCGACGAGGACATCCGCAAGGTTGCCCAGCTCATGATCGACAGCGACGCACAGCTCCTCCCGGTCTTCGACGGGGGCGAACTAGCGGGCGTCGTCACCGTCGATGCGATTCTGGAGAAAGTCCAGCCGTTTCTCGACGCGGCGACCGTCGCCGAGGCCTCCACCGCCGACCTCGTCACGCTCGATCCGGAGTCGACCTTCGGTGAAGCACTCCACGTGTTCCGGAAGAAGCGGATCACGCATCTCCCGGTCGTCGAGGACGACACTGCAATTGGCATCCTGAGTCTCTACGACGTGACCGATCTAACGGTTCGTTCCGCGAAACAGAGCCAAGGCGGCGATGCAGGTGGCACGGACTCGTTCGGTGGAGACATTTCGGCCAGTACCGGTCGGGCTCACGGCGGTTTCGGTGCCCGGGAGGGGGAACTCGCCCGCATCTTGGATCTCCCGGTCAGAGACGTCATGGTCTCGCCGGTACGCACGATTCACCCGGACGCGACACTCGAGACGGCCGTCGAGGAGATGTTCGCCATCGGCGGATCGTCGCTCGTCGTCACGGAAGACGGCCGGCCCTTCGGTATCGTCACGAAGACCGACATCCTCGATTCGCTCACGTGGGAGGCTGGCGGCAATCGAGCCGTCCAAGTCTATGGCACCGATTTGCTGGACGACGTGCAATACGAGGACGTCGTGGCGATGATCGAGAAGTTCGACGACCGTGACCACGGGATGTCCGTTCTAGACGCGAAGATCCACCTTCACGAACACGACGAGAAACTTCGAGGGACGCCTCTTCTGCTTGCCCGCATCCGCCTGCACACCGATCGAGGACTGTACATCGCCTCCGGTGAAGGCTACGGGGCGAGTCACGCACTCAACGAGGCACGCGACGTGCTCGAACGACAGATTCGTGATCGCAAGACGTACGGCGAAAGTAAGAAGCCCCCGACCGAGGAGTTCTGGGAGAAACGCTTCGGCTGGATGCTCGAATGACGACCCGTGGCTCCTGTCGCACCGCTGAAGATCGGTACTCTCCCCTAATTTCACTGCGACAGTGCTGTACAGGTACGGAACACGCCGGGGGAGTCCCAGCGAGTTGTAATCGGATACGATATTTTTGTGAGGCTAGGTCCAATGTCCCTCTGCGAAATCGACGCTATCGAACACGAGGTGATAACGATGAGTTCCGTCCCGACTGAATCAGACGACTGGGAGCCATTCCAGCCAGCACACGACGAAGCGTTCGTGGCGAACATCACAGAACAAGCTGACGACGTGGAGAGGTGCTCGATATCGCCGCTGCCGAGGAGCGAGCGGATGCTGGAGACCGAGTGGATTGCCGCTACGGATGGATCGTTCGTCCCACTCGACGAAATGCGCTAACGAACGCGTCTCCGTGTCTAATCGCCCGTCGTCTATCTCTCCGAACGAAGTATCCACATCTCTGCGATATTCCGCTCGCGCTCGCTACCGTTCACGTTTCTGTCGGTCCGAACATCCTTCGCCGCTGTCGGCGGTGAGGCGAAATTTGGGAGGTATGGATAATTGCGCACGGATAGATGCTGTCAGAAACACTGGCCAGCGCCCGATACGGTGGGAGTGGGATTCGAACCCACGAGGCCTCTCGGCCACCTGCTTTCCAAGCAGGCACGATAGTCCACTCCGTCATCCCACCACTCACGATATTCGTTGGGCCGAGCGCGTAAGGGACCATTGCCAATCGCTCGAAATATGGATTTTCGCCAGTGATGATCGGAGTTACGGCTTACTCTGGTGGGTCGGAGCCACGATCCGCATCTTCGAGTTCGTCTCGACTCGTCGCGTCGGGTTGAGGACCGCCACCTGTCTGGGCCTCTGCGGCTTCGCTCCATCCGCCGGCATCGACGATTTCGAAAAGCTTGCGCCAGTTTTCGTCGTCCTCGCTTTCGGGGAGCAAATCGCGCAGTTGCTGGAAATCCGACCCCGGGACCAGCGTCTGTACGATGTCGACGATGACGCGAGCGTGGTAGGCCGCGTCGGCCGGGTCGGCCTGTTCGATTTCACTGACACGCGAGACGAATTCCTGCCAGTCGAAGCGCTGGCCGTGTTCGTGGACCGCGCCGGTCAGATACCACTTGATCTCTAAGGGGAGCGACGCGGCGAGATCTTCGGCGTTGCCCTCGGGAAGACGCTGACCGAGTGTCATCAGTGTTGCCCGGATCGCCCGGAGAGTCTCGCCGGTACCGGGTAATTCGAGTCGATGTTGTACCGTGCCGGTGAATTCGTCGAAGTTCATACGACCGACCTGTTGGTCGAGTGCCAATATGAATCGACGTACCCTTTCCCATTGTACGAAAAAGGGGACGACGGTTCGACGACGCCACTCGTGATGAGCGACCGAATCGATCTGGACAGTGGAAAAACAGCGCTTCCCACTTCAGGTACACGTTTTTTTACCTCAAAACCGCACATCTAGTATGGAGATCACCGAACACGAAGAACTTTGGAACGCCGTCCAAGAACGGTGTGCAGCCCTAGAGCCAGGAACCGAACTGGTGACGCCGCTCTCGAACCGACCGTTTCGAGTCAGGGAGATCACGGCCAACCACCTCCAGATTCGCTTCGACGATAGCGGCGAGAAGCGTTTTCTCTGGCGCGAGCAGTTCGCGGTTCTTGCCGATCGCTTAGAGGAACGTCGACTCGCAGTGTCCGAACTCCCACCCGGTGTCGAACCGTACACGACGGTCTTGACGCTGCTGGCCGACTTCGGCGTCGAGGACGACGCAATCGCCTACGTCCCCGATCCCGAGACGGGCGGGGGAAGTCCGTATCTCCGTTCGCCGGCGGAAGCACGCACTCGGCCGGAGCGCCTCCACGATGATGCGCTCCTACTGGCAGACTTGCTCGATACGTCGGACCCCGTCGCTCCCGAGACACTCGAGACGGACACACTAACCGATCTGTACGTCCTTCTCTCGGACGTGCAACACGAGGCCGATCGCCTCCGACAGACGGCTCGAGAGGCGCTTCTGAGCCGCCTCGGTCCGGATCAGGAGTTACACGGCCGGTTCGGTACGGTCCGCCGGACGACACGCGAACGCCGACGACCGAAGGGCGACGAGACGATTTTCGACGCTCTGAACGAGCACGACATTCCCCGTGAATGGGTGCTCGGGATCGATCCCGACAAACTCGACATCGTCTTGACCGCGACCGATCTCGAGGAAGACGAGGTGTACGACGTCGAGGAACAGGTCTACGTCCAGAAAACCGAGGTCGAAGAGGACGAGAAGTACGCCAGACTGCAAGGGCTCGCGGAACGAATCGAGGAGCTGGAGGACGACGAGACGGCCGCGGAACTGCGCGAGGAACTTCTGAACCTCGAGACGCGACTGGACGAGGCGCTGTCGGCGTGACGGAGCAGGACGGCGTCCCGAACGTCCCCGCTGGCGGCTGACCAGCGGCTCGGTCGGGACGGCTCTTTCCTCCGAGTGGCCCGATTCTTTCCGATCGGTGCGGCGCGTCGGGTTCTGGCTACTGAGCGTCGATCACTCGGTCGTGTCGATGCCTGCGGCCTCGTTGATGGGACACTTTTGTGTCGTTCCGGTCACGAGGAGGATCGCTCCGATAACGAGAGCGACCCCTCCGATCACCGCTCCAGCAGTCCAGTAGCCGGTAAGTGCGGCTATACCCGCTATCGCTATCACGATGCCCACGACGATGCGGCCAGTTCGATCGATTCCGCCCACGTTCTTGTCCATGTGTGCCTCTGGATCCCGCAGTGCTCTTGATATGGTATATTTTTCCCAATACCTTGGAATGTCGGTGTGTCTGATCCACTGGGTGGACACTCTGAGCATACGACGACGGGCAGCCGAGTCGCACGCCCCGGAGTTTACCTCCGAGGCGGTTCGCGTTCACCGTAGCGACTCGGCGAACCAGTCGGCCGCTACGTCCGCGACTTCTTCGAGCTCACCCTCGCCCTCGAAGAGATGCCCAGCGCCCTCGACGACGTGTAATTCCTTCTCGCAGGCGAGCTGGTCGTAGGCCTCGCGGTTGAGTTCGAGCACCTGCGTGTCCGCGCCGCCGACGATAAACAGCGTCGGCACTGTGATTTCGTCGAGAACCTCCGATGCCATATCGACGCGTCCTCCACGCGAGACGACTGCATCGATCTCGTCTTCCAGCCGAGCCGTTGCTCGGAGGGCGGACGCCGCACCCGTGCTAGATCCGAAATAGCCCACGTTCAGATCACGAGTAGCATCACGCGTATTC
The DNA here is from genome assembly GCF_003856835.1 of Haloplanus aerogenes. NCBI lineage: Archaea > Methanobacteriati > Methanobacteriota > Halobacteria > Halobacteriales > Haloferacaceae > Haloplanus > Haloplanus aerogenes. Next base: position 1,898,086 of record NZ_CP034145.1, on the reverse strand, counting down.
AGCCACTCGGTGACGGCAACGAGCCGATCCGTCAGCAACGGGATGTCGAACCGATTCTCTCGGATCTGGTCCTCTTCTTCGGTCAGGAGGTCGAACAGGAGGGTTCCGAGCCCGCGTTCGCGGATGACCGCCGCCACGAAGTTGTTGCGCGGGCTCTTCCGACTCGATCCGCTCCCGTGGGCGAAGACCACCAGTCCCTCCGCCCCGTCCGGAATATCGAGCATTCCCTCGAGTTCGACATCTTCGACCGGAATACGTGCGAGATTCTCGGTCGGCTGGGACATAGTGAGCCCGACACCTGCCGTGGGTATTATTTCCACGGGCATTCCGATTTTGTGAGAATAATCACATGTTACAGGCGGCTGTGGCATCTCGTTTTATCGAGAACGCATGCCAAACGCGTCCCGATTCACGGACCGGACTGAGGCTGGCGAGCAACTCGGAAAAGTACTCCGCGAGCGAGAGATCGACGTGGATATCGTGCTCGCGATCCCGCGAGGTGGCCTTCCGCTCGGACGAGCCGTTGCCGACATGCTCGACGTTCCGCTCGATATCGTCGTCGCGTCGAAGATCGGCGCGCCAGGCAACCCGGAGTATGCCATCGGTGCCGTCGCCAGCGACGGGAGCGTCTGGCGCAATGAAAGGGCGTTTCGTGGGACGGGATCCGATGAGGAATACTTCGAACAGGAGCGGGAGAAGGAAGCCGAGAACGCGCGTCAGAAAGCCGAGCGCTACCGGGGCGAACGCTCCGAGCCCGACCTGGACGGCAAGACCGTCGCCGTCGTCGACGACGGCGTGGCCACGGGCTCGACCGTCAGAGCGTGCCTCGAGATGCTCCGGCAGACCGACGCCGATCGCATCGTGCTGGCAGTCCCCGTTGGACCGCCCGACACCGTTCGCGAGTTACGGGAGTTGGCCGACGAGGTGATCTGTCTCGAGACGCCGAGCAACTTCATGGGGGTCGGACAGTTCTACGAGCGATTCGATCAGGTCTCCGACGAAGAGGCGATGGCGTATCTCGAATCGCCGTCCTGATCCGCGGATTCGTCCGCCACCGTCGGACTACAGTCCCATCGACTGATACGGATTATTGTAACTGTGTACCGGTGGTTCGCCGAAACAGTCCGGCGAACCACCGGTAATGACTTACAATAAACAGTATGACTCAGTAGATCTCCATCTCGGACACCATCCGACGAACGAGCTCCGGTTCCTGGCGGACGTACCCCTCGTCATCGACGTTTCTGGGGCCGATCTCCTCGGTCAGAACGACCGTGTCGTAGTAGAGGTCATCGGTTCCTTCGACTCGATCGAGACGTTCTGGGCTCCCAGATCGGTCGACGAGTCGGCTCTAGACCGATCAGCCATCGCTTTCGACATCGGGGTCGAAAGGACTCCGCTCCAGATAGAGGAATTCGAGCAGAAAGATCGAGACGAAAATGCCGAGGATCCAGAGTAGGATTCCGACGTCGGTGAGATAGAGGTGATAGAGGACGATCGGGATCGCGACGCCCGTTCCAACGAGGCCGAGCGCGGGAACGAGCCGGTTCGACCCTGTCACGTCGCCGAGCCGGAGGTTCGTGTAGTTCGTGACGGCGAACGAGAGAAGGAATGCGACAGAGCCAAACTCGGTAATCTGCTTGAGCGAGCCGAGGGCGGCGAACGCGGCTGTGAGCCCGCCCATGACGAGAAGCGCATACACGGGAATTCCCTCCCTATTTCGGAACGAAAAAGCCCGAGGAAGTGCCCCCTCCGTCGAGAGCTTGTGGACGAGCCGCGCCGTTCCGAAGAGGGTTGCGTTGATCCCCGAGGAGGTGCTCTTCATCGCCGAGAGAATAACGAGGACGAACCCGGCGGCACCCAGAACCGGGATATGAGAGACCGCTTCGGCGAGTGCCACTTCCTCGTGAGCCACGAGCTGCTCGGGCGTCAGGTGAAGCATCGCCATGAACGAGACCGAGACGTAGATCAGGATCGCGATGGCGATGGCGACGTACATCCCGACCGGTAACACTCGCTCTACGTTCTCGATGTCCTCGTAGTCATACACCAGCAGCTGAAACCCCTCGTAGGAGACGAAGATGATCGCAAACCCGGTGATCGGGGTGACGACCCCCTCGCTGAAGAAGTCGATAGCCGTCACGCTCCCGTCGTAGAAGACGATCCCTAGGACTGCGAGGGAGAGCAAAATCGCGATCTTGATGTACACCGCGATGTCCTCGAAGAGACCCGTTTCGCGGACGCCCTTCAGGTTGAGCCCGACGAAGCCAGCGACGATCAGGATAGACATAATCGGACGAAGATACTGTGGGAGCGCGATTCCGAAGACTGCCCGGGCGGCCGTGAGAGTGTATGCACCGAACGCAAACGCGTACATCGCCATCACGCCGACGTAGCCGACAACAAGTACCCACCCGACGTACGCAGCCACCGTCGGACTGTTGACGACGTGCTCGACGAAGGAGAAGACGCCACCGTGCTCGCCAAAGTGGAGAGTGAGTTTGAGATAGGAGTAGGCGGTCAGCAGCGTGATGATGCCCGCGATGAGATACGATATCGGGACGGCGTTCCCGGCCTGTGCCATCGCGACGCCGAGCACGGCGTAGATTCCGCCCGAGACCATCCCACCGACGCCCATCGCGATGACCTCCAGTAACCCGAGTTTCCCCGGTCGACTCCGCGTTAGGAGCGATCGAAGCGAATTCATATCACGTCACAATCGTTGTTCGGTTCGGCTTCTTCATGACTCAAGATTCCCATCTACTGATAGAAGCAGACTGGCTATTTGTAACTGAAAAATAACTTTCTGCGTGTACTATGCCAATCAAGAATCTCGCGGTCGATGTCGTAACGGCCAGTACGGACGCGTCAGTCAAAGACCTCGCTCGGACGATGCTGGACGAGGAACTCGGCGACCTCGTGATCGCCGAGGACGACAAGCCGGTCGGTATCGTCACCGACCGCGACATCGCCCTCGCCGTGGCCCGATACGATGACCTATCCGAGCTGACTGCCGAGGATATCATGACGCCGGATCCGGTGACAATTCACGAAGATGCCACGGCAGTCGACCTCCCTGCGACGATGGCCGAAGGTCGGGTTCGGCGGATTCCAGTCGTCGACGACGATGGCAGGCTCGTCGGAATCGCCACGCTCGACGATGTCGTCGCGACTGCCGGCGAAATGCTGGACGATGTCGCTGCCGTGATCGAGAGCCAGTCCCGTGAATTCGAGCCGGACGAGTAATCCGTCCCCCGTCGCAGCGGGTTCTCACAGGACCCGTCCCCCGATCAGTAATTTCATCGTTCGACGTCGACACGAGCGAACTCAAAGAACAGGCCGAGAAGATCCGGAAGCAAAAACAACAGATAGCTCGGCAACTCCAACAGATGCAACAACAGCAGGGGGGCGAATCGACCCAGACCCGAACGATGTTCCAGTAATCGACCCGGGCGGAGGAACGGGTGCGTGAGAAATTGGCGACACAGCTCCGGGAAGCAGTCGCCGATTTTCGGGCGATCAAGACGGCGTCGGAGGCGACGCGAACGTGGCGAGAAGCGGCGTACACGCGCGCCGTCGAGAGTGTGCTACAGGCAGAGGAGTACCGGGGCAACGTCGCAAGGGACGACGCCGAACGACCGGACTGATCACGACGATTATCCCGACGTTGTCGTGCGATTACGAACGAAAATTCGGCGATGGGCGCTGCAGGCCCTGGTCATTGGACGTGACTACCCTTCATTTTGGCCGCCTCAGGCGCTGTAGAAGTTGGTTCGGGATAGTGGGTAACCGGTGTTCGTGGGATTCGCTTGACTCGAAACGACCAACTATGGATCTCGAACCGATCGATCCCGAGACCGCGCTCGAATTGTACCTCAAAGACAAGCAGAACGAACTGGCCGAGGCCTCACTCAAAGGGAAGAACTACCGGCTCCAGCACTTCGTACGCTGGTGTCACGAGAAGGACATCGAGAACCTCAACACCCTCACGGGCCGGCAACTCCACGAGTACCGACTCTGGCGGCGTGAAGACGGCGACCTGAACAAGGTCAGCGAGAAGACGCAGATGGACACCCTGCGAGTGTTCGTTCGGTGGCTGGAAGCCGTCGACGGCGTCGATGGTTGCGGGTTTGCTGCCGCGTTGGTGGAGGCGTTCGAGTGCTTCGATGATGAGTTGCGTTGGGTCGTACTGGATGGCGACTGAGCGGGCGAGTTGCGCCCAGCGGGGGGCGAGGTCGGTGAACGGTGTGGATCGGCCTTTCCACGAGGCGAATTCGTCGAGTGCAGCATCGACCGTTCCGTGTTGGGTGCGGGCAAAGCGGACGACTTCTGCACCGAGGTGCGTGAGTGTCTTCCCGTCCGGTCGATTGTCGACGAGACCGAGGAGGATTGCGCCGCGGCGGCCACCGGATACGCTGTTGATTACGTGCTCGGAATAAACGTCAGGGGTGTCGCCATCTGCGGCGAGGGCGAGTGCGTAGCCGAGGTAGTTCTTCGGATGATTGACTGGGAAACTGCCTTCGGTGAGTCGGTGCGTCGTGGCTTGGAACCGGATTGCGTCGATAGTGGTGGAGAAGTCGCCGACGCCGGTGACGCGAGCAGGTTCGATGAGCGTTGCGTCGTGCGGGCTTTTGACGCCGATGACGTCGATGTTGAGTTCTCTGGCCAGTGCACGTGCCTGGTCGGTGATGCTTTGGATGGGGGCGACGACGTACCCGATGTTGACTTCGGACAAGTGGCCGTGCGCCTGGTTGATTCCAGTTCGGACATCGGCGGCACTCGGGTCGCTGTTGTGGCCTTTCGCTTCGATTACCGTGACCGGCGTTCTTGCGGCGTCGGCATTCAGGACTTCGAGAGCAGGCATCCCGATGCCGAGGAGATCAGGTTCCCCGTCCGTGAGTCGAATGGTGTTGTACGGCGCGAGGCGTCGGCGCAGTTCATCAGGAATGTCCCATCCACCCCAAGAGGATTTCGTGAACTGAGTTTCCGTGACAGCGTAGTGGTCGGGGCTCGTGTTGAGGTCAGGGTAGGGGGTATCTTTTGCGGCAGCGAGAACGGCAGGTTCAGTAAGTGTAGCTGCCATTACTAGGGACGTTATCAACCAATGTTCATTAAACTGATCTCCCCGTGAACCGGACGAGGAGTCGTACGGGCTAGCTTTTATTTGGCCGGATGTCAGGAGAGCCGTATGAAGGTTTCCGGGGAATCGGAAGCGACCTGTGTGCGGGATTTGCGTGAGTCTCGACTAAATACCTATCGTGAGATGCCGAACGATATTTTATCCCATTATACTGATGAGGGTGAGAACGAGGAGAATTACTATGGCCGGTTCGCGTATGAGCTGATTCAGAACGCTGACGATGCGGTAGGCAAGGTAGACGGGGAGAATCCACGCACAGCTCGGTTCGAGTTACAGACTGGGGATGACCCGTATCTGATTGTTGCGAATTCTGGGATGCCGGTTGATGCGGACGATACGCGGGCATTGACTGCGATTGGGGATACGACAAAGCGTGACGCCGAGCGGAAAGCAACTATCGGGCATAAGGGTCGAGGATTCAGTGCAGTACTTGAGATTACGGAGCAGCCGTACGTGTTCTCGACAGATGTTTCGTTTATGTTCGACCGGGAACGGTCACGTGAGTGCATCAGTGAGGTAATCGCGGAGGTAGACGAGTGGTCGATGGATGATCTTCCAGGGATTCCGCTGATGCGGTTGCCGTTCGCACCGGATCAGTACCCGGAGCGTGTGGAGACCCTGCTGACAGGTGAGTATGAAACTGTGTTTTATTTCCCGCTACGGACGGACGCTGTCACGAGTGTTCGACAGTCACTCGAAGATCTAGATGCCCAAACAGTGCTGTTCTTGCAGAACCTCGGGCGGTTAGAGATCGCTATCGATGGGTCGGCGACGGCGTGGGATGTGGCCCGGCATGAAACAGCGATTGACGCAGTGAATTCGACTGTTGATCTGGTGAAGATCCAACGGACGGCTGAACAGACAGATAACCGGACGTATCTTCGGTTCGCACGGAATGAGTTACCGCTGGGGGAGCATACAGCGGGGATTTCGAACAATACGTGGGGGGAGGTCACAGAGACACAGGTGAGTGTTGCGTTGCGCGCAGAGCGACGTGAGGACGGGTTACACCTGCGGCCAGTTGCAGGAGACCCGTATGCGCATGTGTTCTTACCGACGGAGGAACGCTCGCCCGTACCAGTGTTGATCAACGGGGCATTCGATTCGAACTTGTCGCGGACGGCGATTGAGCTGACGAATCGGGAGATGGACTATAACCGGTTCTTGATTCGTGAAGCTGCGAATATCCTTGCGTCGGATGCTGCGGCCGTGGCGCGTAATACAGCGACGACGGCGTCTGAGTTGTTATCATGTATTGATTTCACAGCATGGGCTGATCCTGCAACGCGGGAGGAGCATACCTTCCGAGATGAGCTTATTCGTGCGATTCAAGCGGAGTTTGCCGAGGTATCGTGTGTTCCCTTAGCAGGAAGAGACAGTGAATCAGTGTATGTGGCTCCAGAGGATATTCTACTTCCGTCGCACCTTGCGCAGGCGCGTGAGGCGCTCGTAGATTTCGTTGCGCACTGGGATGGCTCACCGGTGGATGTCGCTGACGGAGATGTATACGGGTATTTCCCGGCAGCCTCGTTATTAAGCAAGGAGCACAATCACGTGCCGGCGGTGCTGCATACGCTTGGTGCGACTGAATTATCGGTCGTTCACCTTCCAGAGTTAATTCCACAGTTACCGGAGACGTGGAGAGATATCGACCGGTACCCACCAGGCCCGCAACGAACGGCGACGGATCCAGTCGTCGAGTTACTTACAGCGGTTTGGCTGCAGCTTGATGACGACGAACAAGAGCGGTTCAGAGTGAACGCGCGAAACCATCCACTCGTTCCGGTTTCAGTCTCAACGGATGGCGGAACGGTAACACGGGTCTGTGCGGCTGAAACTGAGCTATACATCCCACCGGAGGACAGTGAGCTTCCAGTGGAGATCCCGAGCGTGGAGTTCGTGTTGGAGTACGTGTATCGGCCGCGTGGTCGGCTCGGCAATCAGGCGTTGCCGCAGGCAGTACAGCAACGACAGAATGTAATCAAGCAGGTGTGGCGACCGGATTCCTTCCAGTTCGAGGAGTTAGTCCGTACGACGGTCACACCACGTGTAACCGAAACTGAACCTACAGAGCGGAACGCCGAACTGGAGATTCGGTTGTTGGGTGTACTTGAGGAGTTAGGCCGGGAAACAGCAACGCCTGATGCGCCGCTGCCGCTTCAGGATCGATATGAGAGTCAGCCGCTCTATCGGCTCTGCCAGGTTCGTGTCCCAACACAGAACTACGGATTGTGTCCCGCGTATCGCGTGTACTTTGGCAAGGAATGGGCCGCGGAATTAGAATCCAGCAGCGTACAAGGGGTCTTCGAGGCCGCGGATATCGATGCACCGTTGCTCGTTGGTCCGGACGAGTTAGAAAACCGGTTAGCTGCGGCGGGGTTTGAGTGGGACGAGGGCCTGAACTCGGACGCGTGGAAAGAGTTCCTCCAGTGGCTCGGCGTGTCGCCGCATTTGCGGTTACAATCGTTTTTCGCGCCAGACGAACAGCGTCAGTTCTCGGAGACAGTCGCGGAAGGCGGCGTTGCTCGACCACAGAATGGCGCGTCAGTACTCGGAGAGCTTGATGAGGATGAGTGGGATCGCTATCAAACGCATCTCGAAGCCGCGCTTGACGAGATGGACGCTGGCCGGCAAAAGTACGATTCGATATACGCAGTGAACGGTTTCGAGTACTGGCCGGAACTTCGGCAGGCGGCACGAGACGAGACGACGCAGACGCCGGTCGGTGAGGCAGTGTTGAATCATTTGATCGAGTGGTGGGACCCGATATTTAACGAATATCGGGAAGCCACGCTGGCCACGCATAGTGTAAGTGGCTTCGGCGGGCGGAATTCAAGCTCGCAATCCGATGGTGAATTCCGTGAGGTTGGCACGAATCTGTGGCTCTGGCAGCTTCAGACGAGTCGCTGGTGCCCGAGTACGCGGGGTACCGTGACGCCGGCTAATGCCTGGGATCCACCGGGTGCACAAGCGAACCCTTTCGAGCTAGGCGGTCAATCACTTCTCCCGATTCTGCGACGGGATCATGATCCTGCAGTCTACGAGGCACAACCGTTCCTAGAAGAACTCGGTATTCGCCAGCACTTGTCGGCGGAGACCTTCACTCCGAAGGACGCGCGAACTGTTTGTGACGGCGTCGTTGACGTGTGTACGTCAGGAGATGTTGATATCGCAGACTCCTTACGAGATATTCAGCCGGTTTACCGGCAGATACAGGATTTAGCCCCACCTGTTGATGAGGACGTACCCGACGAGAGTCCGTGGACAGACGCCCGGCAGGAACTAGAGGATACGGAGCTGTTGTGTCGGGTCGGTGATTCATTCGAGTTCCGGGCTGCTGGAACTGTGTATTTCGCACGGTCGCCGAGTGTTCGCGCGGACTATCCCTTCGATCAGCTACCGTTTTTTGTGCTTGAAGAGCAGCGCGCGGCACGAATCGGCGAATACTTCGGGTTAACGGACTTTACCGCCGTCATTACGGTCGATGGTGAGCCTATTGATGAGCGTGCCGGGCGGACGACGACGTTAGTCGAACACGTTTCCGAGTGTGCTCCGGCAATTCTCTGCCGGCTTGAAGCTGAACGTCCCTCACAACGCCTCATCGATCAAGATCTTACGCGGATGGAAGCCTTCCTGGATCGCGTCACGGTCGTAGATGAGATTGAGGTGACGTACACCCTGAATCCGATTGACGCAGACGAAGTGCTTGAGGAAACGACGACAACTCCGTTCTATTTGCAATCACAATATCGAGGCTCTGTCGAAGAGCGCTACCCGTATATAGCCTATCGGGAGCACGAACGCGAACAATGGCAGCTCGTTGCCCGCGCGTTATGTGCGTATCTTGATGTCACCCAGTTCGAAGGAATCGATGCGCTCCTGTCGGCGTCGTCGACGGAAGAGCGTCGCCGATATCTCCAGTATGCGAACGCACCTGCTGGATCACACGCATTAGCGCACAAACGACAACGTCTACACAATGATGAGGAAACTGAACGCCGCCAGTTTGGAACTCCCTCCCCAATGAATCACTCGACAAGTGATGAGGTGAACGAGGACGCAGGCGGGCTTGAGGAAGACACGGAGTCTACCTCCGCTGACGCAACCGGAGACGACGATCCGGAGCCTTCCACAGAGCAGTCATCGACAACGCGGTTATACGACGCGGCCGAACTCCGTGTCGGGAACGAAACGATCTCGGTCGAACCGACCCCGACGACGGACAGCGAGGATGAGGAGACCAGTGACCTCGACGAGATAGATGACGTCGTGTCGGGCAAGGACGAACGCGTCCTAACGGAAACGGCATCCAGTAGCCGAACCCGCGATCAGTCTACGTACGATGTTGAGGACCTCGGGGTGGCGCTTGCCGAAGCCTGGGAAGCCACGCGGTTACGACGAGACTACGATTGTTCGAATCCACAGGAGTACGTATTCCGAGTGGACGAGCGGCATCTCGTCGAGGAGGCACGACAAGGGAATGCTGCGACGGCGCTACAGCAACTGGAGGAGAACGCCGGTATTCCGGAGCATTTCCCGGGTTTCGATCTATTGACTGTGAACCCGGAGACGGGTGAGGCAGATCGTCTGATTGAATTAAAGGCTGCC